>JAFAZD010000254.1 GCA_019239955.1 Armatimonadota bacterium
TCGTTCCGGGCGCGAGGTTTGTCGGCCTCGCGTGGATGATTGGCGGCGTTGTCATGTTCCTCGTTGGCGGCTCCCGGGCGCTGTCGGGGTGGGGCAGCCGGGGATGGCCCCATGTGCAGGGAACAGTCATCAGGTCTAACATTCTTCCCGTTCCCGATGGGAAGCCGTCCGGTAAACCGGCCTTCTACAAGGCAGACATCGCCTACGAGTACTCGCCGCTGTTCCACGACGGCTACACACACGTCTTTCAGAACACCCGCATCTCCTACCGGGGCTTCGTTGACCCTGCGGACGACAGCTACAGCCAGGGGGGCGTCCGCCTCCTGACGCGCTGCTATCCGGGCGGCAAGCCGGTGCAGGTCTATTACAATCCCGGCAAGCCTGATGAGGCGGTCTTACGTCCGGGTGAAGATTTCGGCACGTTCAGCGGCAGTCTCATAGGACTCGTGTTCGTGTTCCTCGGCACGCTATTGCTCCTATTCGCCCATGTGCTTGCCGACAAACTGATGTCGTTCTTCCGAACGGTTTTCTGAGTCTTTGACCGGTTTTCTGGTACAATAGCGGTGCGGCACACATTGCCGCGACAGTGGGTAGGCAAAGGCGTCTGCCCCGTCCCGCGCAGGCCGGAGGGCAGCGGGGGCGGGCGGTCGCTTTTTTTGCGGTATCTGTCGTGTGCCGGGTGAAGTTCTCCCCGCGTTCTGCCGAGGATAGGGCGGGGGGATTGAAAGAGGATGCAGATGATCAAACATGTGGACATGGTGGTGGTCGGCAGCGGGCCGGCGGGGCAGAAGGCCGCGATCCAGGCGGCCAAGCTGGGCAAGCAGGTCGTGCTGATCGAGCGCAACCCCATCCTGGGCGGCGTCTGCACCCACACGGGGACGATCCCCAGCAAGGCCTTGCGCGAGGCGGTGCTGCACCTGGCCGGCAGCGGCGCGGACCGCTTCGGCGGGGGCAGCCCCGACATGTCCCGCCGGCCCGTCACCATCGAGGATCTGATCATGCGCGGGCGGCAGGTGATCCGCACCGAGATCGACGTCATCCGCGAGCACATGGTCCGCAACGGCGTCGAGCTGACCTGCGGCGAGGCGCGCTTCGACGACCCCAACACCCTCTCCGTGGTGCGCGGGCATGGGGCGGACATGTACCACTCCGACTACGTCGTGATCGCCACCGGCACCGTCCCCGCCCGGCCCGCGCACGTCCCGTTCGACGGCGAGCGCGTGCTGGACAGCGACGACCTGCTCAAGATCGCGGCCCTGCCCAAGAGCATGATCATCGTCGGCGGCGGCGTCATCGGCACGGAGTACGCCTGCATGATGGCGACGCTGGGCGTGCGGGTGATACTGACCGAGGCGCGCCCCAGCCTGCTGGAGTTCGTCGACTCCGAGATCAGCGAGGCCCTGCAATACCGGATGCGCTCCATGGGAGTCACCCTGCGGCTGGGCGAGCGCGTGGACGAGATTCGGGCCTTGCCCGATGGTCTGGTGCAGGCGACGCTGCAGTCCGGCAAGCACCTGCGCGCCGACACCCTGCTCTACTGCATCGGGCGGCAGGGGACGACGGACAAGCTGGGTCTGGAGAATGTCGGTCTGACTCCCGACAACCGGGGGCGGCTCAAGGTCAACGAGAACTACCAGACGGATGTGCCGCACGTCTACGCGGTCGGGGACGTGATCGGCTTCCCGGCGCTCGCCAGCACCAGCATGGAGCAGGGCCGCCAGGCGAGCTGCCATGCCTTCGGCGAGCCCACGACCTCCCTGCCGGAGCTGTTCCCGCTGGGCATCTACGCCATCCCGGAGATCTCCATGGTCGGCAAGACTGAGGCGCAGCTCACCGCCGAGGGCGTCCCATACGAGGCGGGCGTGGCGCAGTACCGGGAGATCGCGCGCGGCCAACTGCTGGGCGACGAGGTGGGGATGCTGAAGCTGCTGATTCACGAGCAGACGCGCCAGATTCTCGGAGTCCACGCCATCGGCACCGGGGCGACTGAGCTGATTCACATCGGCCAGGCGGTGATGACGCTGGGCGGCACGGTGGACTTCTTCATCAACAATGTCTTCAACTACCCGACGCTGGCCGAGTGCTACAAGGTGGCCGCGCTGAACGGCTCCAACAAGCTGCGCCTGCTGCGAAGCGGCTGGGACCACCCCAGCGCCGACGAGGACATGGCCGGCCCGGACCATCTCCCGGCGGCCGTGGCGGCGTAGGAACATCCCGATCAGGGGCCTGCCAGCTTCTTGAAGAAGTCCGCGAAGACCGCGTCACGGTCCAGCGAGGAGACTTCGCGGATGAAATGCCGGTCGGGGCTGTGGCTCCAGGTCTGCTCCGTGGTCAGGATCGGGCTGTGGATGAGCGCGGACGGCGCCCATTCGGGGTGCGCCAGCCAGGCGAGCGGCCCCAGGTCCCAGATCGAGCGCGTCCGCATCGGCTGATCCTCCGTCGCCTCGGCGAAAATCTCGCACAGATAGTCGCCCACCGCCCCGCGCCCACGGACGAACTGCTCCATCTCCGGCCGCGAGACTCGCAGTTGCTCCGTGACCGTCATGCAGGGCACATGCACCAGCGCCACCCCCGAATCGAAGATCACCCGCGCGGCCATCATGTCCTGGTACACGTTGAACTCCGTCGCCCGGGGCCAGAAGTGGGGGTTGCCGCCCAGCCACACGACGACGATGTTCTCCAGGAGGTCCGGGGCGGCCAGCAGCGCCGAGGCGACGTTGGTGATGGCCCCGATTGCCACCACGTACAGCGGCCCTTCCCGCGTCTCCCGCGCCCGCGCAATCAGGTCGTCTGCGGCGGCGCTATTCACGGGCCGATCCGCCGCCTCCAGCCATCCCGTTGACCCCGGAAAAACAAACCCCTCATAGGGCCGTCCCATCTTTGCCAGAACCCGCAGAATTTCGTCGTAACTCCGGCGCATCCCCACTGCCGGATCTCCCGAACGCTCGTCCAGGAACGGGGCGGCGTAGACGGCCTCGACCTCCAGCTGCTGCGGCGACAGCAGCGCGTAGGCCAGGGCGAACTGGTCGTCAATCTCGTTGGCGGTGTCCGTGTCCAGCACCAGCCTGACGCGGCCCTGCGGCGGCTCCAGCAGCGCCAGCCGCTGCGCCGGGGTCAGTGTCGTGAAATTCATGTCTGCCTCCATCGTCTCTCACGGGGCTGAAGCCCAGTGCTGCCAAGTTCAAATGCCCGAGGGTAAGGGCAGAAAGTGGACCTCGTCCTTGCCCGCGCAGGCGGGCATTTGCCCTGGGAAGCCCGGCCCTTCAGGGACGGGGGAGTGAGGCAGCAATGCTCTTCAAGTCCCTATCTGCCCGGACCGGCGGTAGGCGGCGGGGCTGAGGCCGGTCTGGCGGGCGAACAGGCGGGAGAAGTAGAAGCGGTTGCCGAAGCCCGTCGTCTCCGCGATGCGCTCGATGCTGTCGTCGGTGAACAGGAGGCGCTGGGCGGCCTGGGTGACGCGCCGCTCCAAAATGTATTGGGTGGGCGTCTGGCCGACGCAGCGGCGGAAGCGGCGGGCGAACGTGTCGGCGCTCAGGTGGCAGCAGGCGGCCAGTCGGGCGACCGGGAGCGGGTCAGCCAAGTGCGCGTCAATGTGGCGCAGGGCGGACAGGACAGGCTGCATCTCGGTCGCCCGCTGCTCCTCGCGCCGCCGGGCCTCCTCCGGGACGGCGGCCAGGCACAGCGCCAGCGCTTCATAGAGCGTGGCCTTGAGGCGGCACTCGCGCAGGAAGTCCAGCACTGCGCCGGGCAGGGGCTCGGCGGCGAGAGTCCGCACGGACGCTTCCAGGGCGGGGGCGGGCGGGATCTGGACGGGGCGGCCCCATAATTCGCGCAGGGCGCTCTGCGGCAGGCCGAGCACGTCGAAGTGGATGTAGAAGTGCCCGACGGGGCGCGTGCAGCGGCAGGAAAACCGTACGGCGGCGGGGACGAAGTAGAGGCCGCCGCCGCACAGGGGATACGCGCCATCGTCCAGGAGCAGCGCCGCGCCGTCGGCGTCGTTGGCGTAGAACCGCCAGAAGCGGCTCCGCACATCCGCCGCGTTCCAGTCCGTCCCGATGGTGATCCGCTCGGCCCGGAACAGTCGCAGATGGATACCGTTCACCCTTCACCTTCTCCCCAAATCGGACATAACTTCTCCTCTTTTGCCCATAGCATACCCGATGCGGCATGAGATAAGATAGGGGGGTATCACCGACATACGGAGGCTCCCCATGACCGTCACCGCCGACTCGCCCGCCGTCACCGTGCAGGACATCGAGTTTTTTGCCGACGACCTTGACCCGCAGCGGGCCGCCGCCGCCTACCAGAAACATGGCTGCCTGGTGGTGCGCGGCCTCGCCAAGCCATACGTCGCCGACGTCGCCCGCGACATCGAGGCGACCTTCCTGCAGTCACTGGCCCTGCTGCCGCACGCCAAAAAGATTCCCGAAGGCTGGTCCACGCCCAACGGCGCGCTGTTCCTGCCCGCACCCGCTCATTTCGAGCGCGACAAGCAGATCATGGTGCTGCCGATCTCCTACCGCACCAGCGCGGCCTTCTTCCGGTCGGCGTTCGACACCAGGACGGTCGACATCGTGGAGGCGATCCTGGGGCCGAACGTCGAGCTGTTCGGCGAGGGCCAGAGCCTGTACAAAGAGCCGGTGGGCGGACACCCCAAGAAGCTGCACCAGGACTCCGCCTACTTCGAGCACAAGCATGAAGGCCCGGTGGCGATCCTGAACTACGTCGTGGACACCAACCTGCAAAACGGCGCGCTGTACGTCGTCCCCGGCTCGCACAAGTTCGGGACGCTGCAGCACATAGATACCTTCTCGCACCTGGGGCTGGACGAGGCCGAGTGGCCCTGGGAGAAGGCGCTGCCGATCATCGGGGAGGCGGGCGACTCCATCTTCTTCCACTACCGCACCATCCACGGCTCGCAGGAGAACCACTCGGACAAGGCCCGCCCCGTCTTCATCCACCGCTACCGCCGTCCCGACGACTACGTGACGGTCGGCGCGACCACCGTGCAGAACCGGGCCGAGGCCGAGAAGCGCGCCGCCGAGGCGCGCAAGAGCCAGCAGCAGGGCCTCATGGTGAGAGGATTCCGCCCCTGGCAGCCCGAATAAAACGCGAAACGCTGGTGGGGACGAGTGATGTTGACGCAGACGCAGATCGCGCAGTTCTTTGATGAGGGGTACGTGATGGTGCCGGGCCTGTTCGCGCCCGCCGAACTGGAGCCGCTGCGGCAGGAGATCGCCGGGCTGGTGGACGACACGGCGCAGCGGCTGGCGGCGGATGGCAAGATCGCTGACACCCATGCGGACGAGCCGTTTGAGACGCGGCTAACGCGGCTACTGGCGGACCACCCCGAAACACAAGGCGAATTCATGCGGGCCATCGAGGGCAAGGCCGGGGGCGGCCATACGGGCGAGGAGATGTTCCGCCTGATCGTCCACCCCCGACTGCTGGACGCGATGGCCGACCTGGTGGGGCCGGAGATCGTCGCCAGCAGCGTCTACCGCATCCGCCCCAAGGTGCCGGGGCTGGGCAGGGGCGTCGTGCCCTGGCATCAAGATTCCGGGTACTTCGAGGCCCACTGCGACAAGAGCCTGATCGTGACCTGCTGGATTCCGCTGGTGGACGCCACGCTCGAAAACGGCTGCCTGCACGTCCTGCCGCGCGCCCACCGGCAGGGCGTCGCCCCGCACCACACCGGCGGCAACGCGGGCTTCCTGGTGATCGAAGACCCCGACCTGCCGCGCCCGCTGCCGGAGGCGGTCCCGGTCCCCGTCCCGCTGGGCGGCGCGCTGCTGCTGACCAACCTCGCCCCGCACTGCTCCACCCCCAACACCACCGATACCATCCGCTGGAGCGTGGACCTGCGCTACCAGGGCGCGGACGTGCCGACCAACGCCTTCCAGGAGCCCGCCGAGTTCCGCACCGACGCCCCGCCGGTGGAGATCGCCTGCTACCCGCCGGAGGGCGATTTCGTCGTCCGCAGCGCGGCCCACCCGGAGCGGGTCCACTCCTACGCCCAGTTCGTCCAGCGCCGCACCCGCTACGAGTCGGCGTCGCTGCCGGGGCCGAACCGGGGCTGGCAACCCATGGGGGCCTGAGCGCGCAGGGGGCTGTCTCCGCCTACGTCTCTATTGTGTGGTGCTCACAGGACGTCTGGCGGCGAACACTGCGGGCCGTTCCTGGGCATACCGCCGATGGTCAAGATCGCCGAGCGTTGGACGGTCTCCGACATGGCGGGTCTGATGCAGCGGCTCCAGGCCTGAACCATCGACTGTCATCAGATCAATGCCCCAGGTATTGCACTCCGACGGCGGCCGTGTAGAGCAGCAGGTACAGGGTGATCGTGCCACGCAGGGAGACGGCGACCAGGCGGGGGCGGGACGGGCGATAGTGGGCGCAGACGGCCAGCAGGGGCAGGAAGCTGATCAACTTCATGGCGCAGAAGGCGAAGTCGCCGTGCCGCAGCCACAGGGCCATCCAGGGGTTCTCCTCGGTCGCCACGTGCGAATGCACCCAGTACAACGTTGAGACCATGTCCGCCAGGCAGATCCCGAACAGCATCATGCTCTCCCAGGCCAGCCATGCCCGCCCTCTTGTCATCATCTCCCGCTCCTTCGCGCCTGCTCTTTTTCTCTGTTGCCATATTACCAAGAATCGTGCCACTCTGAACGGGCAGGTGCGAGGAAGATTGCGGGAATTTTCCGGGCAGGCTGGAAACAGGTATTCTTGCGGGTGAGGAGGGGGAGGAACAGAAGCAGGGGCGACCCGCCGGGCCGCCCCTACTTCTGTTTCGGCTCGACCAGCTTGACCAGCCAGATGCTGCCGAAGAACAGCAGGGTCAGCGGGATCGCCAGCGCCAGCATGGTGCCAGGGTCGTTGGACGGGGCGACCACCATCGCCCCCGTGAACAGGCCGACCGCGATGTGCCGCCAGTACTTAATCATGACCGCCGAGGTCAGGATGCCGACTTTGCCCAGGAACATCAGCACGACGGGCAGCTCAAACATCACCCCGAAGACCAGCAGCAGCTTGACGACGAAGACGACGTAACTGAGCGGGTTCTGGAACAGCACGGCGTCGGGGAAGTCCTTCAGGTAGCTGAGGAACCACCGCGTCGCCATCGGCAGGACCGCGTAGGCGCAGGTGACGCCGAGGAAGAACAGCACCACCGACATGGGCGCGACGAAATGGACGGCGCGTTTCTCCGTCGGCGTCAGCGCGGGCGCGACGAAGCCCCACAGTTCCAGGACCACGAGCGGCACCGCCAGGATCAGGCCGCCGACCATGCTCAGTTGCAGTCTCAGAAAGAAGGCCGCCCAGAGGTCCGGGAACAGGAATTTGACTTTCCCCACCAGGGGCGCCGCCAGGAACCTGTAGATCGGCAGCGAGAAGACGTACATCACCACCATGCCGGCGGCGATGTAGAGGCACGAGCGGATCAGGCGCGCGCGCAGCTCGGCGAGGTGCTCGGTCAGCTCGGCCTTCTTGTCCTCGTGGTCGTCGGGCGGCGATGTTTCCAGACGAAGCGCCATCGGAGACGGCCTTTCCAAGCCGCTAGGGCTTCCTGAGCGTGGTCGTCTCGGACACCCGGAGCACGGCCGAGGTCCGCTGCGGCGTCAGGCCGGAGCCGGGGAAGCCGGTGCCGGGATACTGGGGCGTCGGGAAGGCATAGTCGCCGCCCCCGCCGCCCGGGTAGCCGCCGCCCCCGCCGCCTCCGCCTGGGTAGCCGCCCCCGCCGCCCGGATAACCGCCGCCGCCGGGATACCCCCCGCCGCCTCCACCTGGGTAGCCGCCGCCGGTGGGATAACTTGTTCCCGGAAACGTGCCGCCGGGAGAGCCGCCGGTCGGACTCGGCAGCGTGCCGCCCAGCAGGGCGAGCTGCGCGGGAGTCAGCGTGATCTGCGTGTTGGCGATGCTCTTGATCAGGCGGCCCGACCCGTAGGCGAAGTAGATGACGCGGTCATAGTTGATTGCCGAGACGCTGATCGGCGGCAGGGAAGGGCGGCCAATGGCGGTCGCAGGACGTGAGTTGAATTTGGCCGGGCCGCTGTAGGTCTCGCGGATCTTGGCCGTCGGGTAGTTGTTCTGCCACTCGAATCCTTCCAGGCGGCATTCGGCGGTGATGCTGGCGGCGCTGGAGCCGTCCCAGTTGAGCGCCACGATGGCCGGGGACCGCCAGGAGTCGCCCTTGAGGATGCGTCGGGCGGGCAGCTCCGGGATCGGGAAGCCGATGTGGTCCATCAGGTCGGCGTAGGTCTCGCGGCTGAGGACGACGCCGCGCGCGTTGACCGTCCGCCGCAGGGGCAGGATGTTGTAGGTCTTCAGGATGGACAGCGGCTGCCCGCGATCAACGACCGCCCCGCCGGTAATCAGGTCGCGGACCACGCTCGTGCCCTCGGTGGCGTTCTCCGTGCTGCGGACGAACCTCAACTCGGAGGACTGCAAGGTCTGGTCAGGCGGCCCGACGGCAGCCATCGCGGCGGCGAACGGGTCGGTCGTGGCCGCGGACTGGCT
>JAFAZD010000042.1 GCA_019239955.1 Armatimonadota bacterium
CGGGTGGTGGATTCCGGCCTCCGGGAAGCCTACTATTTTCCTGCCATGAATGCGGAGTCTGCGGATGAGCCGATCAGCCTGCTGGAAGTGAGTGCGGGCACGTTCCCATCGGGGCGTGTGGACACGTTCACCTTCCGGGGGACCGAAGACATCCCCTACCCGTTGCGGATCGCAACGATCACGCCCGAAGAGATGCATGAAGTGCAGGAGGGGCGAATTCCGCTGCCACCCGGATGGGACCTGGGTTCGGCAGTACGGCTCGACCTGCCCGCAATTCCGCGTCGCTGGCGCAAATCACTGCCAAGGAGGGCCAACCATGGCACAGGTCGGCGGGGATTGCTCACGAAGCGACTGCCCGCTCCAGCCGCAAAACGCCCGTCCTGATCTGCCCGCCGTGCTCAGGCGGCGGCTGGCGGATGCTTACGCCGAACAGGCGCGGTCCGATTTCGAGGCTTATCGGACCCACCTCCAGAGTGCCGCCGGGTGCCACCAATTGCACTACCTACAAATGGCCTGTGAGAAGATCGCCAAGGCGTACCGTCTGCGGGACCTGCAAGCACCCCCTGGGGAAGACCTATACAGCCATGCGGTGTTCTCGAAATTCATTTTGAACCTGTTGAAGTCAGGGGATTTGAAGCAGCGATATCTCTCGCACGACGCCAAACGCCGGCAGATTGAGCGTTACGCGCGGCTGATGGCCGTTCAGATCGAGAGGCTGGCCCCTGCGGTCGACCGAGGCGCGACCCCGGCGAACGTGGAGTATCCGTGGGTCATCGGAGAGACGGTCTTCGTGCCGTGCCGACACACCTACCCGATTGAAGAGCAACTCAAGCGCCCCGCCGGGCGGGAGTTTTTGAAACTGGTGGAGATGGCCATCGAGCAGTACGCTTCCATCTCCCTGAACGCCTAGAGTAGAGAACGATGAGCAAAGACGCCACACCGCCCCCGCCGCTGTCGCGCATCGCGCGCGAGCTGCCCGCGTCCGGCATCCGCCGGTTCTTTGACATCGCCGCCCAGATGGAGGACGTGATCTCGCTGGGCGTCGGTGAGCCGGATTTCGCCACGCCCTGGGGCGTGCGCGAGGCCGCCATCCACTCGCTCAAGCAGGGGCAGACCACCTACACCTCCAACTACGGCGACCTGCACCTGCGCCAGCACATCGCCCGGCATCTGGACGAGATGTACGGCGTCCACTACCGGGGGGCCGATGAGATTCTGATCACCGTCGGCGTCTCCGAGGGCATGGACCTGGCGATGCGCGCGATCCTGGACCCCGGCGACGAGGTCATCGTGCCGGAGCCGTGCTACGTCTCCTACAAGGCCTGCGTGGGCTTGGCCGGCGGCGTCCCAGTCGGCATCGAGACGCGCGCCCAGGACCAGTTCCGCGTCTCCGTCGCCCAGATCGAGGCGGCGACCACGCCGCGCACGAAGGCGATCCTGCTCGGCTACCCGTCCAACCCGACCGGCGCGACCATGCCGCGCGAGATGCTGCAGGAGATCGCGGACTACGCCCGCCGCCGCAATCTCTATCTCATCAGCGATGAGATCTACGACCGCCTGACCTACGACGGGCCGCACACCTGCGTCGCCGCCCTGCCGGGGGCGCGGGAGCGGACGATCCTGCTCAACGGCTTCTCCAAGGCCTACGCCATGACCGGCTGGCGCATCGGCTACGCCTGCGCGCCCGTGGAAGTCCTGACGGCCATGATGAAGATTCACTCCTACACGATCCTGTGCGCGCCGATCATGGGCCAGAAGGCCGCGTTGGAGGCGATCAAGAACGCCGAGCCAAGCGTGCGGGACATGGTCGGCCAGTACAACCAGCGCCGGCGGCTGATCGTGGACGGGCTGAACAAGATCGGCCTGGACTGCCACATGCCGCAGGGCGCGTTCTATGCGTTCCCCAGCATCAAGAGGACGGGCCTGACGGCGGAGGAGTTCGCCGAAAGGCTGCTGTTCGAGGAGCACGTCGCCGTCGTCCCCGGCGCGGCCTTCGGGCGCGGCGGCGAAAGCCACATCCGCTGCTCCTACGCGACCGGCCTGGACAAGATTCAGGAGGCCCTGCGCCGCATGGGCCGCTTCGTGGAGAAGGTGGCCGCCGAGAAGAGGGCGGCGGGCCGGACGGTGCAGGCGGCGTAGGCCCTCATGCTGAACCGCAAGGAATGGTTTTCGCTGGCCGCCGCCGTCGCGGCGAGCGTGGCGGCGGGCGTCCTGAGCCATGCCCATGCGAACGCCGTGGCGGCGTTCGTCGTCTCCGGCGTCGCGCTGGCCCTGCTGGCGCGCCTGGTCGGGGACGCCACCGAGCAGCTGGGCGGGCGGCTGAGCGCGGGCGCGACCGGTGTGCTGCAATCGGCCCTGGGCAACCTGCCGGAGCTGTTTGTCGGCATCTTCAGCCTCCGGGCCGGCTTGGTCGGGGTGGTGCAGGCGGCGCTGGTCGGCTCCATTCTGGCCAACAGCCTTCTCGTGCTGGGGCTGGCGTTCCTGGTCGGCGGCCTCAAGAACGGCACGCAGCGCTTCTCCTCCGAGCCGCCGCGCATGATCGCCGCCCTGATGCTGCTGGCCGTGTCCGCGCTCGTAGTGCCGACGCTGGCTCACACGCTGCGCACGCCGGCGGACGTGCATGGCGACTCCCTGAGCGTCGCCTGCGCCGCCGTGCTGCTGCTGGTGTTTCTGCTCAGCATCCCCGTCTCCCTGAAAGGCGACTCCCCCTCCTGCCCGCCTGGGCATACTCCTGAAGCGTCCGGCTGGCCGCTCTGGCTCGCCATCGCCCTGCTGACGGGCGCGGGCGTGGGGGCGGCGTTCGTGTCGGACTGGTTCGTGGATGCCTTGACGCCGGCGATCAGGACGCTGGGGCTGTCGCAGGCGTTCACCGGGCTGGTCGTGGTGGCGATCGCGGGCAACGCCGTGGAGAACGTGGTCGGCATCCAGCTCGCGGCGCGCAACCAGATGGACTACGCGGTCAGCGTCATCCTGAACAGCTCCCTGCAGGTGGCGCTGGGCTTGGGGCCGGTGCTGGTGCTGCTCAGCCTCGTGCTGGGCGGGGCGCACCTGACTCTGGTGCTGCCGCCGCTGCTGGTCGTGGCGCTGGCGCTGGCATCGCTGGTGAGCGCCTTCGTGGTCTACGACGGCGAGTCCATCTGGCTGGAGGGGGTGGCCCTGATCGGCCTGTACGCCATCATCGCCGCCGCCTTCTGGTGGGGCTGACCCGCCGTTATTCCGTCCCCGTCCCCCGCCCCGCCTCTTTCGCCTTGATGGAGACCGTCTTGAGGTTGACGAATTCGCGGATGCCCTCGGCGGACAGTTCGCGGCCATGGCCGGAGTTTTTCACGCCGCCGAAGGGCAGGCGCGGGTCGGAGGCGACCATCTGGTTGATGAAGACCATGCCTGCCTCAATCTCGTCAATGCACTGAACCTGCTCCGCCGCGTCGCCCGTCCAGACGCTGCTGCCCAGGCCGTAGGGCGTGTCGTTGGCGAGCGCGATGGCGGCGTCCAAGTCAGGGACCCGAAACAGCAGGGCGACGGGGCCGAAAAGCTCTTCTCGGTGGGCCGGGGAGTCTGGCGGGATGTCCGTCAGGACGGTGGGCGCGTAGAAGTTGCCGGGGCCGTCCAGACAATGCCCGCCGGTCAGGACGTGCGCCCCCATTGCCACGCTTTTCTGTACCTGTGCGTCCAAATTCTCGCGCAGGTCGGGCCGCGCCAGCGGGCCGATGTCCGTGGTCTCATCCGTCGGATCCCCGACCGCCAATTTCTCCATGCCCGCCACGAACTTCCGGGTGAACTCGTCGGCAATCGCCTCGTGGACGATGAACCGCTTGGCAGCGATGCAGGACTGCCCGTTGTTGATCGTCCGGGCGGTGACGGCGACCTGTGCGGCCTTGTCCAAGTCGGCGCTCGGCATCACCATGAATGGGTCGCTGCCGCCCAGCTCCAGCACCATCTTTTTCAAATTCCGCCCGGCCTGCTCGCCCACCTTGCGCCCGGCGATGTCACTCCCCGTCAGCGTCGCGGCGACAACGCGCGAGTCGTCAAAGAGGGCGGGGACCTGGGACAGCTCCGCCAGCAGAGTTTGAAAGACGCCTGCGGGGAAGCCGGCGCGGCGGAACACATCCTCAATGGCGAGGGCGCAGCGCGGGACGTTCTCGGCATGCTTGAGCAGGCCGACGTTGCCCGCCATCAGTGCCGGGGCGGCGAAGCGAAAGACCTGCCAGAGCGGGAAGTTCCAGGGCATGATGGCGAGGACGGGCCCGAGCGGACGATAGTGCTTGTAGGCCCGCGCCCCGTCCATCGTGATTGGCTCATCGGCAAGAAACTTCTCGGCATTCTCGGCATAGAAGCGGCAGCCGCGGGCGCACTTCTCCACCTCCTCGCGCGATGCCTTAATCGTCTTACCGACCTCCAGCGTCATCGTCCGCGCCAGGGCATCCTTCTCGCTTTCCAGGATGCCCGCCGCGCGCCGCATCTTCTCGGCCCGCTCGGCGAACGACGTGCGCCGGTGCTCCCGGAATGCCTCAGCGGCGCGCTGAAGTTTTTCTTCCACCTGAGCGTCCGTCAACGGCGTGAACGTCTGTATGGTCTCCCCAGTGGCGGGGTTGATGGTGGCGATGGGCATAATCGTTCCTCCGCAGGGCGACCCGGCGGGTCGCCCCTACATCATCTTTACCCGCTCTTGACGTTCCGGCGAACCTGTTGGCGGCGGCCGAGGCTTCTCGGCATGGTATAATGGCGGCATGATGACCCCCAAAGACGTCACGGCAATCTTAGATTTTCAAGACGTACTGGCATCGCCGACATCGGCCTATGAAGAGAGATTGCGCTTTTTTCAGGGGCAGGGAATGGCAAACGACGCACTTCGCCGTCTTGTGGCCGACTTGAATAGGCATGGGATTGACTACAGCGTCATCGGAGCGGTCGCCCTCAACCAGCACGGCTACAGGCGTTTCACCGAGGATATTGGCCTGCTGATGTCGGCGGAAGGCTTGGAGAAGTTTCGGCGCGAGTTGGTGGGCCGAGGGTATCGGCCTGCGTTCCAGGGGGCGACCAAGAAGTTCCGCCAGACGGAACAGAACGTCCCGATTGAGATCATCAGCGGCGAATATCCTGGAGATGGAAGACCAAAGCCCGTTCGGTTTCCTGAGCCGAGCGAACACAGCGTCATCATTGATGGGGTGAAGACGGTTGACCTGGCGAAGTTGATCGAGCTGAAATTGGCCTCCGGCATGAGCGGCCTCGCGCGCCTCAAAGACCTGGCCGATGTGCAGGAGCTGATTCGAGTTAAGGGTCTGGATGAGGGCGTCGCCGAGCGCCTCGACCCGTTCGTGCGTGACAAGTACCTTGAACTCCACGCCGAAGTCGTGCAGGCCCACGCTCAGGGGTTAGATGCCGAAAGGTGACGGGAAGGCCCGGCGCTCAGGCCCTGTGCCGGACCTGGCGGGGTGAACAGCCGAGGTGGGCGCGGATGAGTTTGTAGAAGAGGCGGGGATCCTCGACGCCGACCTGGGCGGCGACGGTCTTGATCGGCAGGGTCGTGTGCTCCAATAAATGCCGGGCGCGCTGGACGCGGCGCTGGCGGATGTAGCCGATCACGGTGTCGCCGACGGCGGCGTGGAACAGGCGGGTCAGGTGGTTGTGCGAGACGCCGACCTCGGCGGCGAGGGCCTTCACGCTCAGGGCTTCGCCCAGGCGCAGCTCGATGATCTGGCGGGCCCGCTCGACGGGCGCGGGGTGGGGGTGGACGGGCGGGGCGTGAGGCGGCGTCCGGTCGGCGATCTGCCAGAGGATGTCCCACAGGCGCACCTCGGCGCGGACGGGGTTGGCGGCGAACCCGCCTGCGGCCTCCTCCAGCGCCGCGTAGACGCGGGGGAAGTCGTCGCCCAAATCTTGCAGGGCGGGAACGACGATGCCCTCCTCTCCCACATCCGGCAGGGTGAAGTGGGCGCACAGGTGCGTGGCGCGCTCGCCGAAATCGTATTCAACCTCCACGCCGGGCGGGATCAGGCTGACGCAGCCGGGGCGGATGGGGAGTTCAGCCCCGGCCAGGCGCATCCGGGCCGTGTAGCGGTACAGGTGCAGCCACCAGTGGCGGGTGCTGCCGAATCGCTCGGTCAGGTTCGGGCCGTGGACCCCGACGGCCATCAGCGCGACGGCCGGCCGCGCGCTGAGGGGGACGCGCCACTGTGGGATCGCATCAGTCATGGTGAAAATGAACACCTCAAAAGGTGATTCTGCCGGATTGCGCCTTCGCCGCCCGTGTGATAAAGTATACCATGGCCCTGGGGCTGAACCCCCAGGCTATCCCCGGCTCCGCCAGCAGAACCCCCTTCGGGGATGGGGAGCCTGTTCTGTAGCCCCGAAGGGGGTTCATTCCGTTTAGCCCGGCGGTTCAGCGCCGGGGGAAGGTGGAGACGAACACATGCTGACGGACGAACAGAAGGCATTTTATCAGGAGAACGGGTACGTGCTCGTGCCGGGGCTGCTCACGCCCGCCGAGGCGGCCTGTTACCGGCAGGAGACGCACGACCTGGCGGCACGGCTGGCCGCGCGGCGCAACATTGACGCGACTTGGGGCAGCGCCAAAGACCTGACGCACGGCAAGCAGACGCAGCTGCTGCACTGCCATGACGTGCAGTTCCAGAGCGCGGCCTTCGCGCGCCTGATCGTGGACGAGCGGGTGACGGGCGTGGCGGCGGACATCATCGGGCCGAACGTGCAGCTGCACCACACCAAGATGTTCATCAAGCCCCCCGAAAAAGGCTCCCCGTTCCCGATGCACCAGGACGCGCCGTATTTCCCGCATGACCGCCATTCCATGATCGCCGTCATCATTCACTTCGACGACGCCCCGGTGGAGAAGGGCTGCGTCCGGGTTGTCCCCGGCTCCTACAAGCGGGGGATGCTGGAACACATCGGCGAGGGCGGCTGGCACCTGCCGCCCGAGGAGTACCCGGTGGAGGACGCCGTGCCCTGCCCGGCGAAGGCGGGGGACGCGCTGTTCTTCTCCTACCTGACCATCCACGGCTCCGGCCTCAACGCGAGCCAGGAGGCGCGCACGACGCTGCTGATCCAGATGCGCGACCC
>JAFAZD010000056.1 GCA_019239955.1 Armatimonadota bacterium
TGGCACCGGTTCATCACGCTGGTGCTGCTGGCGCACGCCTCCGTGAGCGTGATGCGTTCAGCAGGAGTGCAAAGGGCGGAGCCAGAAAAAGGGGCACTGCTGGCGGGTTGCTTGGCGGGCTGCTGCCCTTGACGGTGCCGGAAATCCGGCGGCTACTGTGGCGTCTGGCGTGGGCCGAGCCGTGGGAGCCTGCGGCGGTGCTGCACTGGTCGGCCTGGCGGCGGCGGCATCAGATGCGGGCCAAGCGCTGCCACTACAGAAAGAGAGGAGCCGCAGAGATGCCCTAACTGCGGCTGTAGTATTAGGGCCAGCGCCCCCAGCACCAGTACGCCCACCACGAACTGAATCGCCGCCCCCAGCATCGGCGACTTCACCGCGCTCCGCAACTGCGCGTTCAGCGCGTCCTGCGCCGGCAGCCCCAGGCCGGCCAAGACCAGCAGCCCGATCAGAAGATAACGCATCGGTCACTCTCGTTCTACCGCCCGCGTCGGCGGCCAAAAAACAGCCCGCCGGGCTCACGTTCCGCCGGCGGGCAGCGTCTTTTCTTTTACCCGTTTTTCGCCTCCGCAGTTCCCTTGGACACCGCTGCGGTACAATAGGGGCATGAACCCGTCCCCGCTTTCGAACGCCCCCGCCGCCACGGCGGGCCGCCGCAACAGGCCCCCGCTCGTCTCCACGCTGCAACAAAAGAAGCTGATCCCCTTCGGCTGGTACGGCGGCAAGTTCTCGCACCTTGACTGGCTGCTGCCCCTGCTGCCGCCGGCGCACCACTACTGCGAGCCGTTCTCGGGTTCCGGCGCGGTGCTGCTCAATCGGGAGCCCTCTCCCGTAGAGACGTACAACGACCTGGACGGCGAGGTCGTCAATTTCTTTCGGGTCCTGCGTGAGCAGAAGGAGGCCCTGACGGAGGCCATTGGCCTGACGCCCTTCTCCCGCGAGGAGTTCGGCATCGCCTGCACTCTGGAGCCGGACATCTCCCCTTTGGAGCGCGCCCGCCGCTTCTACGTCCGCGCCCGCCAGGTGCGAACGGGCCTGGCGCAGACCGCGACCATCGGGCGCTGGGCGAACTGTAAGGACACCAGCCGCGCCGGGATGAGCGGGGTAATCAGCCGATGGCTGGGCGGGGTGGAGGCGCTGCCCTGGATCGCCGAGCGCCTGCTGCGGGTGCAGATCGAGAACCGCCCCGCCGTGGACGTCATCAAGTTGTATAACTCCCCCCGCACGCTTATATACTGTGACCCGCCTTATATTCATGACACGCGCGGCGATACGAAAGCCTACGGTCATGAGATGACCGACCGTCAGCACGAAGAGCTAGCGGACGTCCTGAACGCCGCTGGTGGTATGGTCGCCATTTCCAACTACCAGTGCGAATTGATGGACAAGCTTTACCCAGCGCCCAAGTGGATCAAGACGACGGGGCTGGAGCGGACGATCCACTCCACAAAGGACAACCGGAGCGAAGCCCTCTGGACCAACTATGATCCGCGCCGAGTGTCGCGCCCTCTCACTGATGTCATTTGAGCAATGTGTGAGCAGAAAGCGACTCATCATATGGTGAGTGAAGCAACACCAAACCACTTTGCTTGTTCACCTTGTATTCGGCAGCCGCCTCCAACTCCAACAGCGTCTGCTGGGGCGGGACAGGCGCTTGGCTTGCCACGAGGCTCTTGGGAGGTGCAAAGTTTGTGATCAACACTTCTCGATTCATCACTCTGGCTCCGCCGTTTTTCTCGACGTTCATGCCGGAGGCGGATTGCACCGCCATGATGTAGTGCCCAGAAAAGAGATTGTGCATCTCCGGGATGTCATAGGAGGAAAGTATCCAGCGGCATTTCGTTTGCCGAAGCCGCTCTGCCAGCGCATGATGCTGCTCCCAGTTCCGCATGTTGTGCGCGTAGTTGCACTTGTTACCGGGATAGGGGGGATCAACGTACATCACGACGCCTACGCGGTCATAACGATCCAAGCACTCGCGCCAATCCAAGTTTTCCACGATGACGGTGCGAAGACGGTCATGGACCGGTTGCAGGCGCTCACGCAGGGTTTTCAGCGCTCCAATGAGCCGGTTGCCATGCCCACCGTCGGTGATGCTGGTCTGAAAGCGCGGGTAGTTGAGTTCACCACCCCACCCAGCCATGATCAAGTAATAAAAGCGGTGAGCACGTTCCACGTCTGTCAGCGTAGATGGGTCTAGTTCCGCCAACCGCTCGAACTCGGCACGGGAGACGAGGTCCCATTCAAATGAGGCAATCAGCTCTTCCGGTTTCTCTTTCACGACTCGAAAGAAGGTGACAAGGTTTTGATCAATGTCGTTGATGATCTCCACGTCGCTCGGCGGCTTACCGAACAAAACCCAGGCCGCCCCCGAAAATATCTCGAGGTAGCAAGTGTGGTCAGGCAAAAGACCGATAATGTACTTACGAAGCCGAGATTTTCCGCCAACCCATTTGAAAGGGCTGTTCAGCATCTGTGGCGGATTCACTTCCGTATGAGCCAGTGCCATTCCAATCTCCTATGTCTCTATTAGAGACATTATATCTCCAGTATGTCCTCATGTCAAGGCCCCATTCACGAGAAATACAACGTTTCGGCGAAAAGCTCCATGCGTTGCGTACCCAGCATCGCATGACCTTGAAGGGATTGGCTTCCGCGCTGGGGCTGAAAGCGCACGGCCATCTGAGCGAATTGGAAGCCGGTAAAAAGCTTCCAACGGCGGAGTTTGTACTCAGCGTCGCGCGCCTGTTTCATACTACCACAGATCAACTGTTGAAAGATGAGTTGGATCTGAATATGGAAATCTTTCACACGACCGGGGGGAGCAAGATTGAGCCTGGCATTCGTAGACAGAAACCCGACGGCTCCAGAGGTGGAAAAGCTCCGTCTTATCCTGAGCACCTACCAGGATGGGACGGGGATGCTGGCCGCCGAAGATAATCTGACGCTACCTGGATGGCGCGACTTTGAACGTAGTGTGGCGCTGGCGTTCTCCGGCAGGGGATCGGAGAGCAAGGCGGTTTTCGATGTGCTGTTGACCGACGAAACACGGGCAGCAGTGCGGTACGGACTGTCCTGCAAGATGCGAAAAGAACTCAACCGCATCCGGCGGGATGGCCGTGTCACCATTGAATTGTCTAATTCGGCGGGACAGTTTTGGGATCAACTGGCGGCCAAGCATATCAACCCTAGTAACTACAGAGACAATCCTCAGGAGGTGGGCATCACGCTAATCGAATTGGTGCAGCAGTGGCATTTGGCCGCCAGCATTGACCGGGGCGGACTGGTCAACCTCGCCAAAAGTTATTACCTTGTCCTGTCGTGGAACAACGCTGGCCTTTACCAACTGCATCAGTTTTCCCTGGCACTGCCTGATCCCACAAAATTGAGATGGTACTGCCCGGTCAAGCAGGTCAAAGGCATCGCTGGCCTCTCACGACGAATCAACGGCGATGATGAAGCCGGGACGATCTTTGAGTGGTACGGCGAGTCCGGTGGGCAGTTGAAGTATTACCCTCCGGCAAGCACGGCGGTTTGGCAGTCGGAGCCATTCCGACTGGAGGCGCTGCCGGATGTGGAACACGGCATCCTGGCAAAAGTTGCGGCCTATTTCCCCGGCCGCTGGGCTGAGGCCGTTTCAGGAACTCCCTCATGATCATCGAATACCCCACTTGCGCCCTGGTTGTGCTGTGCGGACCGTCAGGGGCGGGCAAGAGCACGTTCGCGGCGCGGCACTTCGCGCCGACGCAGATTCTCTCCTCCGACGCCTGCCGGGCGATGGTGTCCGACGATGCCGCCGCACAGCACGTCAACGAGGACGCCTTCTCCCTGCTGCACCACTGGCTGGACCTGCGGCTGAAGAACCGGCGCTTCACGGTCGTGGACTCGACGGCGCTCAAGCCCGGCGCGCGGGCGGGGCTGACCGGGGCGGCGCAGCGGCACCACGTCCCCTGCTATGCGCTGCTGCTTGACGTGCCGCTCGATGAGTGCCTGCGGCGTGATGCCCGGCGTCCCGATCGCAAGGTCGGCGAGGCAGTCATCCGTCGCCACCATGCGACGTTTGAGAACGCCAAACGGGAAATTGCGAAAGACCCGGCCTTTGCGGGGCATCACGTCCTCTCTATGCAGGACATGGAGACGGCACAGATCACGCAGGGGACAGCGGCGAGCAAAGCCGGGACGTTCGACATCATCGGGGACGTACACGGGTGCTGGACGGAATTATGCTCTCTGTGGGAGGCGCTGGGCTACTCCTGGGGCGCGGGCGGCCTGCCCCGCCACCCAGAGGGGCGCATCCCCGTCTTTGTCGGCGACCTCGCGGACCGGGGGCCGAACTCCGTCGCCGTGCTGCAGACCGTCACCCGGATGGTCGCGGCGGGGGCGGCCCTGTTCGTCCCCGGCAACCACGACGACAAGCTGTTCCGCCTGCTGAAGGGCCACAACGTCCAACGCACCCACGGCCTGGACGCGACGGAGAATCAGCTGAACGCCCTGCCCGCCGAGGCGCGGGCGCGGCTGCGGGACGACATCCTGACGTACCTCTCCACCGCGCCGACGCATCTGATCCTGGGCGACGGCCGCCTGGTGGTCGCCCACGCCGGCATCCGCGCGGACCTGATCGGCCAGACCGGGGGCCGCGTCCGCGAGTTCACCCTGTACGGCGACGTGCGCGGCTTCGAGCCGGGGACCAACAAGCCGATCCGACACGACTGGGCCTCGGAGTATGGCGGCGCGGCCCTGATCGCCTACGGCCACACGCCCCAGCCGGAATTGCGCTGGGTCAACAACACGGTCAACCTGGACGGCGGCTGCGTCTTCGGCGGCTTTCTGGCCGCCCTGCGCTACCCGGAGCGCGAGTTCGTCACCGTCCCCGCCCTGGCGCAGTACGCCCAGCCCATGTAAGGAAACAAAGGATGCAAAATGAGACCACCGACTGGCGGGAAGATGCCATCAGAGCGGCCCTGAAGGCGAACAGCGGCGAGGGCGACGGGACGAGTGCGATGCTCCGGCACATCCGCCGCCAGCGGCCCGCAAGCGCGCGAGTCGTGCTGACGCTGGACCGCGCCCTCGCCTCGCGCTTTCTGGACAAAGAAGTACAGACCTTCCACAGTCTCCTGCCCGGCCACGACGGCCTGTATGGCCAGGACGGAGAGTTCCGCCCACTGACGGCCTGGTACGCCGTGCGCTGGGAAGGCTGGGAGTTGGAGGTCGTGCTGGTACCGAGCAACGGACACATCGGCCATGTCATCGGCATCGCTGACGATGGGCCAGCCCTGCGCCGCTTCGCGGAGGCCATGTCTGAGTCGGCCCTCCATCCTTTGGGGCGCGCCCTGCGTTTCGCCGGCGGCTGGAAAGTTGCGCCGGACCTGGACGAAGAACTTGGCGGCATCACCTGGGACGACATCGTGCTGCCGAATATCTTGATGACGGGCATTCGGGAGGCGGTGGAAGGCTTCTTCGGCAACCGCCGCACGTTCGAGGCGTTGGGTTTCGCGTGGCGGCGCGGCATCCTGCTGGTCGGCCCGCCTGGGACGGGCAAGACGATGGTGTGCAAGGCGGCCGCCGCCGCGCTCCCCGACCTGCCGTTCCTGTACGTGCGGGATTTGAACAACCCGCGCGGCCAGGAGCCGATCCGGGCCATCTTTGAGCGGGCGCGCCAACTGTCCCCATGCATCCTCGCCTTTGAAGACCTGGATGGTTTCGTCAACCAGACGAACCGGTCTCTCTTCCTCAATGAGCTGGACGGGTTTCAAAATAACGTGGGGCTGCTGATCATCGCCTCCTCCAACCACCCCGGCCAGATTGACGAGGCGCTGCTCAAGCGCCCGTCGCGCTTTGACCGCGTGTTCCACCTGGGGCTGCCGGGGCCGGAGGAGCGGCGCGCGTACTGCCGGCAGGTGCTGTCGCGCTCGACGCTGGTGGAACGGCTCGCCCCGACGCTGGACGTGGACGCGCTGGCGGCGCAGGTCGCCGAGCGCACCGACGGCTTCACGCCCGCGTATCTGAAGGAGGCGTTCATCTCCGCCGCCCTGCAGCGTGTCCAGGACGGGGAAACGCTCCTGGACGACCTGTTCGCCGTCGCGGTGCTGGAGCAGGTGAACGAGCTGCACGCCCACCTGAAGCGGATGCGTGACCCCGACGCCCTCAGCGAGATGCAGAGCGGCGCCGCGATGGGCCTGCGGCGATGACTCTCAGGGCGTCGCCGGGAGGATCTGGATGCCGTTGATCTTGGGCTGGTCGGCGGAGCCTTTGGCGAAGGCGATGACGATGCGGCCGTCGGCGTCGGGACGGACGCTGGGGAAGTCCTTCACCACTGCCCTGTCCCTGCCGCCCGCGTCGGCGAACACATCGTAGTCGGTGAGCGCCCGCCGGCCGTTGATGTCCACGTTGAACTTGCGCGCGCCGGGCGCATCGTAGGTCGTCTCGGCGAAGTGCAGACGGACGGTGTAGACTCGGCCCGGCGTGACGGGAATCGCGTAGGTGCATTCGCCCCACCGTTCGGATTGGTAGACCTGGGCCGGGGCGGCGTTCGGGGCGCTGGTGTCAATGGGGTCGCCCACTGTCTTCGTCTGGCCGCCCTCCACATCCGTGTCGCCGGAGAAGGGGCCGACCCAGCCGCCGCCGCTGTTGATGTTGAGCACCCGCGGCACGCCCGCGACGCCCGCCGCCGGATTGGGCATGACGGCATCGGTGCGCCGCACCGTCACGTTCCAGCCGTCCACCGTCACCAGCGGCGCGTCGCCGCCCAGATCCTCCTGCGCCGCCTCCGCCGTGATCGTCTTCTCCTCCCCCGGCAGCAGCGAGATATAGTTGTCGCTGTAGAAGACCGGCAGCACCCGCTGGTTGGAGCGGCGACGGCGTAGCTGCACATGGGCCATCAGCGCGGGCGTCCGCGACGGGTTTCGGAGGGTGACGGTCAGCAGGCACTTGCCGCCGGAGTCGCGGCGCGTCACGTCGGCGGCCAGCATGACCGTCGGGAGCGTGTTCAGCGCCTGGAAATCGTCCTCATGGTCGGGGTTGGCGCGCCAGTAGAAGTTGTCGGAGAGCAGTTTTTTGTGTGCGTCGCGCAGTTCCAGTTTGACGAAGTGGACGGGGGAGAGGCCACCGGGGAAGGCAATCGCTCCCGTGTCCGTCGCCGCGCTCGGGGCCGCCGTCAGGCTGTCCGCGTGCGTGTAACGCAGCGAGCCGTCCAGGTTGTAGACAGTGACCTTCGCGGTCACGCCCGTCAATGGCTGGGGCGTGTTGTTGATGACCATGACGTGCCAGTCGCTCTGGTTCATCTGGATATGGATCGGCTCGCACGCCTTGCGGACGCCGAACAGGGAGGCGTTCGGCTCCAGGTCATGGCTGTAGAGCTGCCAGACGAAGGAGGGCTGGGCCGGGTTGCTCATCCAGGTGATCACCCCCGTCGCCGGATGGAAGAGCCTGGCGAAACGGCCCTCGTACATGGCCCGGAAGCACTCGTAGTTGGCGAACTGGGACTTGCGGACGAAGTCCGCCAGGCCGGAGACCCCGCCGTAGCGCGCGCCGACCGTAGCCGAGTACCAGTCCCCGCCCTGCGCCCCGGCGGTGAAATCATGCTCGGCCCAGTCGTCGTTGATCGTCTCCCAATCTTTGGGCGGCATCATGGCCTGGACCGCCTCCAGCGTCGGGATGGAAGGCGCGCCGATCTCGGTCTTGAACGCCTCACCGAACCGATAAAAGCTGCGCGGTGGCTGCCAGTGGTACGGGCCGCCGGAGTTGACGCCGTGCCCGGAGGTGGAGGAGCGCTGGTAGAGGCGCTGCCGCTCCAGCCCGGCGATCAGCGCCTGAATGCCCCGGTCAATGGCCGGCGGCGGGTCGCCCTCGTTGCGCGCGCACCAGAGGGCGATGCAGGGGTGGTTGCGGAATCGCAGCAGCTTCTCCCGGACGTTGGCCAGGTACAGGTCCGGGTCGTCAGGGTTCGGCCCGTCGGCGGGGTTGGGCTGGAAGAATTCATCCCAGACCAGGATGCCGTACTTGTCGCACGACTCGTAAAAGTCCTCGCTGGTGCTCTGCCCGACCCAGTTGCGGATGATGGTGTAGTTGGCAAGCCGGTGCATCCGCACCTGGGCGTCCAGGCGCTTGGCCGGGATGCGCTTGAGGGCCTCGTCCATGCCCCAGTCGCCGCCCTTGGCCATGATCGGGACGCCGTTGACGGACAGCGTCAGGTTGTCCGAGCCGGGCACGAAGTAGGTGATGCTGCGTATGCCGAACGTCACGTCCTGCCCATCGCTGGCGGTTTTGCCGGTGTCAAAGCGCAGGTGCAGCGTGTAGAGGTTCTGCGGGCCGTAGCCGTTGGGCCACCACAGGCGCGGGTGGACGAGGTGCAGCTGCGGCACGGTCGCCGCCGTCAGCGTCACCGTCCGCGCCTCGCCCGGCCCCAGCGAGACGGGATGGCGGAACGTCGTCCCGCCGAATTCCCCAGCCAACGTGCCCGCCTGCGGCTGGCCCGTGACGTTTTTGAGCGTCGCCTGCACGGTCAGGTCCGCCGTGTCCGTGCGGGGCAGCGGCAGGTCGGACGTGACGTAGGGGTTCTGCACGACCACCGGGCCGGTGGCCGAGAGCCGCACGCCTTGCCAAATGCCCGTGTCGCGGTCGCGGATGCCGGGCATCCAGTCCCAGCCGACCGTGCAGAGGAAGGTCGGGCCGTCGCGGGCCGTGTCGCCGCCGTTGCGCCCCGTGCCGGTCGCCAGGGTCTTCTCGTGGGTGACGCCGGGGTGCGGCTGCGGCAGGACGTGGACCGCCAGCGCATTCATCTGCCCAATGGCGACGCAGGGCGTCACGTCAAACAGGCCGCGCGCGAACGCGCCTTTGACGCTGCCCAGGTCGTGCCCGTTGACCCAGACCTCGGCGCTGTAGTTGATGCCGTCAAAGTGCAGCCACACCTGCCTGCCGGCGTAGGAGCGCGGCACGACGAACTGCGTGCGATACCAGTAGGACGTGCGGCAGAGGCTTTCGGGGATTCTCTCCGGCCGGTTGTTCTCGCCGTACAGCGGCTCCGGGTAGACGCCGTCGTCCACCAGGCTGGTCAGCACCGTGCCGGGCACGGTCGCCTTGTGCCAGGCCACCGGGCGATAGCCGAGCGCAGAGACGGCGTCGCCCGTCGCGGCCACTTTGGCGGCGTCCTGCAACTGCCAGCCGG
>JAFAZD010000090.1 GCA_019239955.1 Armatimonadota bacterium
GCTCACCCTCAATAATGGAGAAATATCATGCCACAGACCATGCCGACTCAGCCGTTCGGCGTCAATCAAGTCCCCGTCTCGCGCATCGCCCTGGGTTGCATGGGGCTGGCAGGGACCTGGAACCCCGCCGAGGTCGGCCCGGAGAACACGCGCCGCGCCATCGCCGCCTTTGAGGCCGCGCTGGACGCCGGCATCACCTTCTACGACCACGCCGACATCTACGGCGGCACGGCCTGCGAGTCCGTTTTCAAGGACTGCCTCGCCGCCGTCCCCGGCAGCCGCGACAGGATTTTCATCGCCACCAAGGTCGGCATCCGCGCCGGGTTCTACGACCATTCGCCCGACTACATCCGCGAGAGCCTGCGCGGATCGCTGAAGCGCCTGGGCGTGGAGTACGTGGACCTGTACCAGTTGCACCGGCCCGACCCGTTGAGTCACCCCGCCGAGACGGCCCAGGTTCTGGACGAGCTGGTGCGGGAGGGCCTGGTGAAAAATGTCGGCGTCTCCAACTACTACCCGCACCAGACCGCCGCCCTGCAAAAATATCTGGAGGCCCCCATCGTCTCCAACCAGATTGCCATCTCCTTGTTGCGGCTGGACCCGATCTACGAGGGCGCGGCGGGCGGACGGGCGCAGAGCGGCAACGCGACCTGCGACGCGGGCGACGGGGTGCTGGACCAGTGCGAGGAGATGGGCATCACGCCGCTAGCCTATTCCCCGCTGGGCGGCGGCTGGCTGTCAGGCCGCCGCGAGGCCCCGGCGGACAACGCGCCGGTCGCGCGCACCCTGGACGCCCTGCGCGAACTGGGGCCGGCCTATGGCGGCGCGACGCCCGGGCAGCTTGCGGTCGCCTGGCTCCTGAAGCACCCCGCCGGCATCATCCCGCTGGTCGGCTCCAACAACGCGGAGCACATCCGGGAGGCCGCAGGCGCGGCGGCCATCTCCCTGTCGCGGGAGGACTGGTACAAGCTCTGGGTCGCCGCGCGCGGTGTCCGCGTGCCATAACTTGACAACGTCGGCTGAGATCAGGTAAACTGTTCCGGTTTCGTCAAGAGCGATGCCGGATAGTTCAGTTGGCAGAACGTCTGACTCTGGATCAGAAGGTCCTAGGTTCGAATCCTAGTCCGGCAGCCTGACACTTATTGACAGCCCTTGACCTAGTAGATAGGTCGGGGGCTGTTCCTGTTGATAGTCCCTGCCGCTGTTGACAAGCGCCGCTCGAAGGCGTAGAACAGGGGTGTCAGAAGTTGTCAGCTAAGCACAAACCCATGGTCAAACGGACCACTCCCCGCCCGCCGGAGGCGCGCCCTCCCATCGAAGACGCGCAGCCAGCCGACGAAACAGAGCGCCCCTCGCGCGCGTCATTCAGCCCCCAGGTCTCATGGGCCGAGGCCGTGGCCGACTTCCTGCTGCAAATCCGCGCCACCCGCGAGGAGGCCACCGAGCGCTTCTTCCGCAGCCAGCTGCGCCTGCTCGTGCGCTGGGCTGAGGCGCGGCGTCTTCCGCCGACTCCCGCGCCCGCCACCTGCGCGCCTACCTGGCCCGCCGCGTCGGTCGGCGCCCGGCCGCGCCGGGCCGGCACAACCGCCCGGGCCGGACGCGACCCTCTCACCGTCCGATCTCTTCTCCTTGGCCTATGCTCGCCCGCAGCTGTCGCTGCATCAGCGTCAGTCGCGGCCTGGAGAAGCCGGATCGTGCCAGGGGGCTTTCGGGGGGAATCTCCCATCGAGCACCGACCAGGGCGATCCGGGACCGGATTCGACTCCGGAAGAGGATCGGCTTCCCGTGAAGAAGTGACAGTCCCGGCAGGCGGTACGTCACCGGGAAGAGGCGGCGCGGGCGGCCGTAGCGGAGGCGGCACAGGGGGCGCTCTCCCTGGCACACGGTGACGTCGCCGTCCCGCCACTGGAACGTCGCCATCTCTTTCGGCAGGCCCCAGATCCCGCGCCCGCCGGCCATCGAGCGAGCGTCGTCCACGAAGATGTCCAGGACCCAGGCGCCCCAGCGCCGCCGGTGCCTCGCCAGCACCAGCGTCATCAGTTCGTGATACTCGAGCGTGGAACCCGCCTCATAGGTGGCGAGGTACAGTCCCCCGAGCGCCCTTCCCGGCCCGAACGCGACGATCTGCACCTCCGGTGGAACCAGCGCGCGGACCCGATTCACCTCAAGCCACTGGACGGCTTGTACGGACCAGCCGTGTAGACTCCACGGCGCGGGCGGGTGGGACACGGACATTGGCCGACCTTACCGCGGGAGGTTCTTCGCGGTGGGCCGGCCGCGTTTCGGAGCCCTCCGCGCGAACCGCCGGTTCCAGCAGACTTTCCCGTCGGGAAATGGGGAGTAGGTGCCCCAGACGTCGTGGGCGAGGGGGGCGTCGAGGTTGGACATGTCCGCTCTTTCCGCACCGGGGTGCGGACTTCCTTCCGCCCCTTCCGCCGGCCTGCTCATCCCGGCAGGACAAACGCGGGCGCGCGGAGAAACCCCTGTTGAGCGGCGGGGAGACTCGCCGGTAGGCCCCGCGCCCCGGCTTTGCGGTCCCGTCTCGAATCCGTCTGACGACACAGGAACGATGTTCAAGAATCCCTTCATTCCCCGTCCTCTGCGCGGCGGTTCCCTTCGCATGGGAACCGTGGCAGGAACTGTCGGGCTGTTTTTTCTCCCAAGCGCCGGCCCCGCCGCCCCGCCCTCCCCGCCGGTGGCGTCTGCCGTCCGCCAGGCCGTCACCGGCGCGTCCGATCGGAGCGCGGCGGAGACGCCGGCCCCCCACGTCTCGGTTGTCTCGCCGCCCTACTGCGCCGACGTCCGGGGGAAAACGCGGGTCACCCTCGCCGCCCCAGGCTTCCAGAACGTGACCGTGCATTGCTGGAAGCAGGGCCCCGGCTTCGGCTCCGACTCCACCGTCGCGACGCTGACGCTGGACGCGCGGGGCGGCGGCTCGTTCGTCTTCCCGGCCGATGCCTACCCGCACGGGCCCGTGACGCTGACCATCTCCGCCGCCGGCGGGACCCTCCACGACAACTGCTACCTCCAGCTCTACAACCGCGGCGGCGTCCGCTGGCGCGAGGGGATGCCCAAGGCCCCGCCCCCGGCCGCCCGGGGCCTGTCGCTGGTCTTCGCCGACGACTTCACGGGGCCCCTGTCCATCTCCAGCACGGACCCGAAGGCGACCTACTACCCCCACAAGCCCCCGGACGGCAGCCAGGACTTCAGCACGCTGCCCTTCACCGGCCCTGAGTCCGCCGGCAACCCCTTCACCCAGGTGGACTCCTACCTCCGGCTCCGGGCGAGCGAGAAGGCGCACAGCGCCGGCCTGATCTCCTCGCTCAAGAGCGACGGCAGCGGCGTCAAGGTCGCGCTGCCCTGCTACTTCGAGGCCCGGTTCGTCGCGCCCAACGCCGTCGGCACGTGGCCCGCCTTCTGGCTCCTGACGGTGTACCCGCCCGACGGCCCGCCGCTGGGCGACCGGACTCCGGTGGATGAGCTGGACATCATCGAGGCCTACGGGGGCGAGGGTCCCCGCGAGCCGAACTCCGGGGACAAGTACCAGATCACCCCGCACGCCTGGAACCAGGGCGACGCCGGCAAGGCCCTGGCGGACGCGGACTACGCGGCGCTGCACAACCCGGCCTCGATGCACCGGGCCGGCATCCCGTCCACGTGGTACGAGACGTTCCACACGTACGGCTGCAAGATCACGGCGACCGACACGATCTACTACTGCGACGACATCGAGATGGGCCGCCACCCGACGCTGCCGACCAGCAAGCGGTTCCCGTTCTTCTTCATGATCAACCTGGCGACCGGCGGCGGCTGGCCGGTGGACCTGTCCCGATACAACGGCCTGGCCGACATGTACGTGGACTACGTGCGGGTCTACGGCCCGCCGACCAAGGGAACGCCATGACGACGCTCAACCCGTGCGGTCCCAGTGCCCTGTGGGGCTTGCTGGCGTTCCTGCCGCTGGCGCTCGGCGCCCACGCTGCGTCCGCCGCTCCGCGGCCGTTCGTGAGCGATGGGGACAAGCGCCTCGCGCGGCAGTGGCTCGCCTCCACGATGGCCCGCGGCGGCGCCCTTCCCTTCTCCTTCGACTACGGCGGGCAGCCGTCGTCCGGCTTTCTGCCCGCCTGGCGGCGGCGTCACGCCACGACCCGGCTCGACGCCCAGCGGACCCGGGATGAATACGCCTTCGACGATCCCCGGACCGGGCTGACCGTCCGCTGCGTCGCCGTGCGCTATTCCGACTTCCCCGCCGTCGAGTGGACCGTCTTCTTCAGGAACAACGGCCGGGCGGACACGCCTCTCCTAAGTCATATCCAGGCGCTCGACCTGCGCCTGAGTCCGGCGATCCCCGGCGACTGCACGCTCCACTACAGCACCGGCAGCCACGCCGGCCCCGACGACTACCAGCCCCGGACGGCGACCCTGCCGCTCGGGGCCGACCTGCCGCTGGGCGGGGCGTCCGGCTGGTCCACGACGGAGGTCCTGAGCTACTTCAACCTCGTGGGCCCGGACGCCAACGTCCTGGTCGGCCTCGGCTGGCCGGGCAACTGGCGGGCGCGCTTCACCCGCGACGCGGGTGGCGGCCTGCGCATCCTCGCCGGCCAGGGGTTGACCCACTTCGTGCTGCACCCGGGCGAGGAGGCGCGCAGCCCCCTGATCGCGCTCCAGTTCTACACCGGCGACTGGATCCGGGGCCAGAACCTGTGGCGGCGCTGGATGGTCGCGCAGAACCTCCCCCGCGCGGGCGGGCAACCGCCGCCGCCGATCCTCGCCACCGCGGCCCCCGAGATCGGCGGCCTGCATTACAACCAGGCCAACGAGATCCGGGCCATGGACCTTGCCGCGCAGGAGAAGCTGCCGGTGAACCACTGGTGGATCGATGCGGGCTGGTACCCGTGCCATGGCAACTGGTACAACGTCGGCACCTGGCGGGAGGATCGGGCCGAATTCCCGGACGGTCTCCGGACGGTCACCGACCATGCCCGCCGCCTGGGCATGAGGCAGGTCCTGTGGTTCGAGCCGGAGCGGGTGA
>JAFAZD010000118.1 GCA_019239955.1 Armatimonadota bacterium
GACGCCGCCTCAAACTCTTTCTGCCATTCAGCAACGGGTTCGTCCTGATCCATCGTCTCGCCTGCCATGTGCAAAAACGGCGGCCTCCATGCGACAGAGGCCGCCACCAGTTGATGTTCTATCGTACCCGAAACGGGATGGCTTTCACGTCCTCCGGCGACGCCGGGCCATCACGCCGATTAGCGGTAGGCCCAGCGCCAACAGCGCCCATGTGCTTGGTTCGGGGACGACGGCTTGGTCCAATTGGCCCGCGATGTACTGGTACCCGTATCGCTCTACTCCCATCTAAAGTAATGTACTGCCAGGTAACCAAAAACTACAGCGTCAGCGGCGAGGAGGAGGAGCGACTGAAGTGGGGGGAATGAACCCGTCATGGCGTTTTGGATGCCTGCCATGGAGGCCCCTAAGGGCGTCCAGTCGCTGATCTCTCTCAGAGGCATGGACATCATTTCACGCGGGACCCACAACCCGGCAAAGAACAGCATGGCATAAAAGAACAGTCCCCCGATGGCCCTCGCCGCCGCGCTGTTGCTGATGACCGAGGCCATGCAGAGGCCGATGGCGAACAGCGCCGTGATCGTCAGCAGGATGACCAGCCAGAACCCCGGGATGTCCTTGGGCAGCGCCAGCCCGAACGCCGCCCGGCCGACGATCAACAGAAGCGCCATCCCCACCGCCGCCAGGCCGATGTTGAGGACCACCTGCGCGGCCAGCAGCCACGTCGGCGGGACGGGGGTGACGGAGAGCCGCCGCAGGACGCCCATCTCCCGATACCGCACCAGCGTCTGCGGCAGCACCAGGCAGGACAGCGCCAGGATGGTCCAGCCGACCAGCACGGGGAAGGAGGCCTGGAAGTAGGACTGGCCGCCCAGGCCGGGGATGGGCCGCGTCAGCTTGGGGCTGCTGCCGAAGATCACCAGCAGCAGGAGCGGGAACCCCAGGCCGAGCAGCAGCCCGAACGGCACGCGCCAGGCCATCCGCGCTTCGTTGAGGAGCAGCTTGCCGAAGGCCGCGCGGGGCGGCCGGGGCGACGGTCCGCTCATGGCGTCGGCCCCTCCCCGGCGTCATGGAGGAGGCGGCCCGTCAGCCGGACAAACGCATCTTCGAGGTTGGCGGTGCCCATCTGCACGTCCTTCGCCTCAATGCCTTCGCGGGCGAGCGTCAGGATGACGACGTTGACGAGTTCCCCGGAGCCGATCACCTCGACGTGCCGGCCCTGATGTTCCAGCGACTTGACCTCGGGCCGCTCCGTGAGCAGGGCGTCCGGGAAGGGACGGGAGGGCGTGAAGCGCACCCGCTTGCCCCCGGCGACCTTCTCGGCGAGGCCCTGCGGGCTGTCCGTGGCGATGATCCGCCCCCGGTCGATCAGCGCGACCCGGTCGCAGAGCCGCTCGGCCTCCTCCATGAAGTGGCTCACCAGGACGATCGTGGCCCCACGCTCGCGCACCCGTTCGATCAGCGCCCAGGTGTCCCGTCGGGCCTGCGGGTCCAGCCCGGTGGTCATCTCGTCCAGCACCGCGATCCGGGGCCGGCCGATGAGGGCCAGGGCGACGGAGAGCCGCTGCTTCTGGCCGCCGGAGAGCGCCCGGTACTGCGCGTCCCGTTTCTCCCCCAGCCCCAGACCATCCACGAGTTCCCGGACATCGGCCGGATGATGATAGAACGACCGGTAGAGGTCCAGGATCTCCTTGACTTTCAATCGGTCCTGCACGGCGCTGGCTTGGAGTTGGACGCCGACGACGGCGTGCAGCGCGTCGTGGTCACGGGAGGGGTCGCGTCCCAGGAGCTTGATTGAGCCTGAGTCGGGACGGCGTAGGCCGGTCAAGCACTCTACCGTTGTCGTTTTACCGGCTCCGTTGGGTCCCAGGACGCCGAATATCTCCCCCTCCCGCACCGAGAAGGAAACGTCATCAACGGCCTTCACGAGTCCATAGGTCTTCGTCAGGTGCGAAGCCGTGATTGCCGTGTTGCTGTCTGTATCTAGGGCTGGCGACATGGAGACAATGCTTTTATGCCTTCCGCTTCCACGCCATCATGCCGATGAGCGGCAGGCCCAGCGCCAGCAGCGCCCACGCGCCGGACTCGGGGACGGTGACGGTCTGATCCATCTGCCGGGCAATGTACTGGTAGCCGGCGGCATTGGGGTGGACGCCGGTGGGGAAGGGCGTGCTTGGATCCAGGATGAAGGTGTCGCTGGGGGGCATCCCGGAGATGTCCACGAACCGCGCCCCGTATGTCGCCGCCAATCCCTCCTGCACATTCGTGTAATCCATGTTCGCGTAGGAGGCGAGACCGGACAGGGCATTGGACAACGCCTGATCGGGCGTCGTGGGGGTGGCATAGGTGGGGAAGGGATCGTAGTAGTTCAGCAGCAGAACCTGGGTGTTGGGCAGGACGGCTCGAAGACTGCTCAGGAACGACGTTTCTTCCGTGCCGATGCCGTTGATGAGCGCGTCAATGTCGCTCTTCGTGAGAGCGGGGTTGTTTGCGAACGCCGCAAAGGCGTCGTCCGCGCCGATGGAGAGCGAAACGTCGGCGATGGTGTTGCCCTGGGCCTCCTCGTAGGAAACGGCCTGGAAAAACGCGGCAGACTCGGGAGTCATTGTGCCGTTTGGCCCGACCAAAGGGGTCGAGTAGTTGGTGTTGGCGGCGACGCCGGCGGCATTGTTAGGCGCGAGGCCCGCGAACGCTGCGGCCGTCTCGCCGGAGATCGCCAGGTTGTCCACCTTGGGGCGGACGCCGCCATAGAACGTGCCGCCGAGGAAGTCGGCAAAGGGGGCGACGTATCCTTGATCGCCGTTGCTGACGTTCAAGGTGTTGGTGTAGCCGTAGGCGACCGAGTCGCCCAGCGCCATGTAGACCGGCTGCGCGGCAACGGGCTGGGCGGCGGTCAGGCCGCACAGGGCCAGGGCTGGGAGGAGGATGCGGCGAAAGCGCATGTTATCGGTTCCTTTTCTCGTCACAGATGCGGCAGGACACGAACCGGCAATCTACCCAGGCCGCCTGCCGTTGAAACACTCACTGGCCTCCGACGACGATGCGGCTGCGGACGACCTTGCCCGGCCCCAGCGTGTCCTGCGCGATGTGCACGGCCCGCGCCTTGTCCGCCGGGCTGTCCACCCGCCCCACCAGAGTCACCCCGTCCGGGCCGGCGTCCACGCGGACGCCGTGAACGTCGGCGGCCTGCAGCGCCGCCGCCACCTGCGCTCCCAGCCCGGCCTTTTTCAGCTGCGGCCGGGCCGCAGCGGCCGCCTTCTTCGCCGCCTGGTTCGCCACCGTGATGTCGTGCTGAACGTCATGCTGCGCGCTGCTGAGCGTCTGCTGCGAGCAGCCCGCCAGGGCAGCCGCGCCGCCCAGGCACAGAAGCCACACCGTTGTCTTTCTCATCGGGCCTTCCCCTTTCAAAAAACCTGATGGCGCGCCGTCAGCCAGGCGATGCGGGCCGCGCCGACCAGCAGCAGAAGGGCCGCGCCGGTCAGCGACAGCCGCCCGGCAACCCGGGGCGACAGCGGCAGGAACGCCGCGTCGCGCGCCAGCGTGACGCCCGCCCGCAGCCACAGAAGCAGGCAGATGCCGTAGATCAGCCAGCCGACCGGGTGCCAGTGCAGCGACTCCGCCCAGCGCCCGTGCCCCATACAGACGAACGCCCGCGTCAGCCCGCAGCCGGGGCAGGGCAGGCCGGTCAGGCGGTAGAACGGGCAGAACGCCGGGACGTGCCCGATGCTGCCGTCCCGCCCCGGCGGCGGCAGGGCGACACTCACCAGCAGCAGCGCCGACAGGCCCGCGAACGTGTCCAGGACGCGCCGCCTCACGTCCGCGGCGGGCGGGGCCGGCGCGGCGGGGGCGGCCAGGCCGCCGGGTCCGGCGGGTCGTCCGGCGGCCCCGCCATCGCCGCCTGCCAGACCCGGTTCAGCCCGTCCTGCTGCAAGACCGGGTTGATGATCCCCACGCTTGCGAACCCGCCCACCCCCAGCAGGTCCAGAATCAGGTACAGCAGGGAGTTGTCCGTCGGCGGCAGCCCCACCCGCGCGCTCATCCGGGCGATCCGCTTGCCCATCCGGTAGTCCCAGTAGATGTTCCAGAATCCGCATGTCAGCACCGACAGCAGCACTTCCGTGCCGGGCGAATAGTCCGCCTCGCCCAGAAAATCAGCCGCCTCCTGGGACGTCTTGTAGATGAAGTAGAGATAGTAGATCCCGCAGGTCAGCAGGATCAAGATCAAGACCAGCGCCGGGTCGCGCCGCGTCCCCAGTTGCATGTCTTCCTCCCCGGCTCCCCCAGAACTGGGGATAGGTGGCCTGGCTGTGTTTGCCTGACGGCCTCGGCGGGTAAGTCTCCCCTGGAAGCGGGGGGAGACCGTGATATGACATGTTCCAGGCCGCGCCGCCAGGTCACGGTTTGGAGAAACGAGAGTGGTGATGGGGACTCGGGAGTCGCCGTACCGAGATCATGAATTTCTGCCGGGCGATCCGGCCTGGGAGCACTGCCTGCCCGCCGATCCGCAGGCGGTGCCGGAGGCGCGCCGCGCCGCCCTCCGCGCCTTGCGCGAGGCTGGGGCGTCCGAGGACGAGTGCTTCACGCTGGATTTGGCGCTGGGCGAGGCCCTGGCCAACGCCGTCGTGCATGGCGCGCCGACCGCGCCGGACCTGCGGGCGCGCCCCTGCGTCTGCCTGCGTCTCTGGTCCTACCAGGGGCAGATGATCATCGAGGTCCGCGACCAGGGCCCCGGCTTCGACCCGCCTCTCCCGCCGTACCCGATGCCGGCCGACTTTGGCGCGACCCACGGGCGCGGCCTGCCACTGATGGAGAAGCTGACCGACGCCCTGCTGATCAGCCGGGGGGATGCCCGCGCCGGCGGCGCAGCCACCTACCTGATCAAGAAGCTGTCCGACGCCTGAGGGCGGCGCTCACCGCTCCGGGCGTGGGTCGTCCACTACCTGTTCGGCAATCCCCTGATGTTGTAGGTATTCCAGCTCCAGTTCCAGCACACGCCCGATCAAGTCCGGCCCGACCTCGATGCCGTCCATCGTCAGCGCGGTACGGATGTAGCGGATCAGGCTTCCCTGGTCCACAAAGGGGATGTCTTCGTCCATCATCGTCGCATCTCTCCCACCGCCAGCATTCGGCGTCGCCCCGCCAATCTCCTGCGCGGTTTTCCCGGCGTGGCCGGTACGGGGGGGCGAAAAGAATTTCCCTCACGGGAGTGGCCGACGGTACTTTTGGGGCCGCCGCCGGGTCATAACAACAAGAGGGAGCCGCGCGGCGGGAACTTCCACAACGGCAAACCCGTTTGAAAACTATCCCGTTTTGTTCCGGCCCACCGTTGGAGGGATTGAGAAGGCAGGAGAGCGCATTCCGTGGCCCAGGAGAAACATCCCCGCAGGACGCCGCACGACCCGGACGCCGAATTGGCCGACGCGCGGCGCGGAGACCGCAGGGCCTTCAGCCGCCTGATGGAGCCCTACCGGCGCGAACTGGTCGCCTACTGCTACCGGCTCACCGGCTCGCTGGCCGAGTCGGAGGACCTGGCGCAGGAGGCCTTCGTGCGCGCCTTCCGCGCCCTGGGCGCCTTTGAGGGGCGAGCGACGCCCCGCGCCTGGCTCTACAGGATCGCCCACAACCTCTGCCTGAACCACGTCCGCCGTCGCCCAACCTGGGAGTCCTGGGAGTCGCTCGGCGACAGCGCCGCCACCGGCGGCGAGGGGCCGGCGGGCTCGGAGCGCGAGGACGTCCGCCTGGGCTTCGTCGCCCTGGTGCAGAGCCTGCCGCCCCGCCAGCGCGCCACGCTGGTGCTGCGCGACGTGCTGGGCTGGAGCGCCGAGGAGACGGCCCGAATCCTGGAGACGACGGTGCCCGCCGTCAAGAACGCACTGGCCCGCGCCCGCCAGACCCTGGCCCGCCAGCCCCACGGCGGCGATCCGGCGGAGGTGCGCGACCTCGCCGCCGCCAGCCCCGCCGCGCAGGCGCTGGTGGCCGAGTGGGTGGACGCCTTCGAGAAGGGCAACACCCCCCGCATGGTGGCCCTGCTGACGGCGGGAAAAACCGGGTACAATAAGGCCGAGAGCGACAAGATTCATGAGCAAGAAACGCCCCCGGCGGGGCGGCGCGAGCGCCGGCGACGAGAGGAAAGTACGGATGCCCAGCGACAGAGATCGTAACGACCGTGACCGGAACGAGAGCCGGCGCGGCGGCAATAATTATGGCGGCGGCAATGGCGGGCGGGGCGGCGCGCTCCCGCGCAGCCAGGAAACTAACGTGCGCGCGCTGTCGGTGCTGGACGAGATTTTGGAGTCCACCGATCCGATTGATCCGAACTATCAGTACCTGCTCCTGCTGCGCCATCAACTGGAGATAGATGAGCGCCAGTTTTTGGAGGCGCAGGAGGCGATTGAGAAGTACGACGAGGCCTACACCAAGCTGACCCAGCCGGCCAATCGCGTCGCCGTCTTCCTGTCCAAAAACGAGGACGGCACGGCCAACGTCGCCATGGGTGACAACGACTGGTACACCAACGTTGACCCCAACGTTGACCTCGATGCACTGCAGGCGGGGACCCGCGTCAAGCTCAACGAGGCGATGGCCGTCGTCGGCGACCTCGGCCCGGCCCAGAACGGCCAGATCGTCAAGGTCGCGGAGGCCCTGGCGGACGGCCGCCTGCGGATCGGCGGCGACATGCAGGGCATGAACACCCGCGTCGTCGTGCGCGGCGAGGCGCTCAAGGATGCGGCCATCAAGACCGGCGCCGAAGTACGCATGGAGCCGAACTTCCGCGTCGCGCTGGAGACCTTCCCGGCCAAAGAAACCCAGGACTACTTCCTGGACGCCGTCACCGAGATTCCCTGGGAGAAGGTCGGCGGCCAGCAGGAGGCCATCGCCGTCATCAAGGACGCCATCGAGCTGCCCCTGCTCTACCCGGAGCTGTACGAACGCTTCGGCAAGCGCCCCTTAAAGGGCATTTTGCTCTACGGCCCGCCGGGCTGCGGCAAGACCCTGATCGGCAAGGCCACCGCCTACAACATCACGCGGGAGTACAAATCGCGGACCAAGCGGGACGTCAAAGAGTACTTCATGTACATCAACGGCCCCAAGATTCTGAACATGTGGCTCGGCGAGTCCGAGCGCCAGGTGCGCGAGATATTCAGCACCGCCCGCGAGAAGGCGAAGGAGGGCTACCTGGTCTTCATCTTCATTGACGAGGCCGAGAGCATCCTGCGGACCCGCTCGTCGGGGCGGTTCACCAACATCTCCAACACCGTGGTCCCGCAGTTCTGCGCCGAGATGGACGGCCTGGTCTCGCTGGAGAACGTCGTCGTGATGCTCACCTCCAACCGGCCGGACTACATTGACCCGGCGGTGCTGCGCCCGGAGCGCATCGACCGCAAGGTCAAGGTCGTCCGCCCGGACCGGCAGAGCACCAAGGACATCCTGGCGATCTATCTGCACAAGGACCTGCCGCTGGACTACAAGCTGGTGGACGAGCAGGGCGGCCCGGAGAAGGCCCGCCAAATCTTGATTGACAAGACGACCGACCTGATCTGGTCCAAGACGCACGAGACCGAGTTCATCGAGGTCTACCTGCGCAACGGCTCCGTGGACACGCTCTACTGGAAGGACCTGGTCTCCGGCGCGCTGCTGACCTCCCTGGTGGAGCGTGCTAAAGACTATGCGATCAAGCGCTCCATTGATGTCAAGAGCACCAAAGAGGGCGTCTCCTGGGAAGACCTGGAGCGGGCCGTCCGCACCGAATACAAGGAGAACGAGATCTTCCCGAAAACGGACAATCTCGAAGACTGGCTCAAGCTGCTCGACTACGAGCCGGAGAACGTGGTCCGCCTGAACCCGATCACGCCCAAGAAGGGCAGCCAGGTGACGCGGCGGAACGTGATTTAAGGACAAGCGATTGCCACTGTTCGGCATTGAAACGGAATACGGCATCGCGGTCGAGGGCAAGGGGGCGGGCGATCTGGTGGAGGAGGCGCGGGCCGTCGTCCGCGCCTATCCCGGCCTGAGCGCCGGCCCCTGGTACTACCGGGGCGAGGACCCGCGCAACGACATGCGCGGCTTCCACGTGGACAAGCTCAACTACGACCCGGAGGACGCCAAGTTCGACGAGCCGACCCTCAAGCCGCTCCCCGTGGAGGAGGAGCGCGCCGACCGCGTCTTGATTAACGGCGCGCGCTTCTACAACGACCACGGCCACCCCGAGTACGCCACGCCGGAGTGCAACTCGCTGCTGGACCTCGTGACGCACGACAAGGCCGGGGAGCGCATCGCCCTCGCCGCCGCCCGGGCCCGCACGGCCCAGGAGGGGGCGGGGCGGGTGGACATCTTCAAGAACAACACGGACTTCCACGGGTCGTCCTACGGTACGCACGAGAGCTATTTGATGCAGCGTGAGGTGCCGTTCGCCGATGTGCTCACGGGCCTGCTGCCGTTCTTCGCCACCCGCATCCTGTACGCCGGCGCGGGCAAGATGGGCGTCGAGCCGAACGGCGAGCGGGGCGTCTATCAGATCTCGCAGCGGGCCGACTTCTTCACCGAGGAGGCCTCGGTGGACACCCTGCACCGGCGGCCCCTGGTCAACACGCGCGACGAGCCGCACGCCGACCCGCGCCTCTGGCGACGCCTGCACGTCATCTGCGGCGACGCCAACATGAGCGAGTACGCGACGGCCCTGAAGGTCGGCACGACCTACCTGGTTCTCTCGCTCCTGGAGTACGGGTGGCGCGCGCCCCTGCGCCTGCGCAGCCCGGTGCAGGCGATCAAAGACATCTCGCGCGACCAGTCCTATCGGTGGCTGTCGGATGTCCAGGACAAGGGCCTGATGCCTGCTGTAGACATCCAGCGCCTGTATCTGAGCGCCGCTCAGGAACGGCTTGCCGGGCGCGGCCCGGACACCGACTGGACCCTGCGCGAGTGGGCGCGGACGCTGGATGCCCTGGAACGCGACCCGCTTTCTCTGGGCGACCGGCTGGACTGGGTCGCCAAGCGCGCCCTGCTCGCCGACTACGTCGAGTCCGAGGGCGTCGGCTGGGACGACGAGGCCCTGCCGTCCTTCGACCTGGCCTACGGCAACGTGGACCCGGACGAGGGCCTCTACTATGCGCTGGAACAGGCCGGGGAGATGCAGCGTCTGACCAACGACGCCGCCATCGCGGCGGCCATGGCGGAGGCGCCGTCGGCGACGCGCGCCGCCGTTCGCGGCGCGCTGGTCGAGCGCTTCGCGGACAACATCGGCGGCATCAGCTGGAACCGCGTCGTCCTGCGCGACGGCGAGGAGTCCTGGATGGCCGACCTCGACGATTACCTGACGCCGCAGGCCGTCGCGGCGGCGCTGTCTCAGATTTCCGCCGCGCCGACCCTGACCGACTTTCTGCGCGACTTTCGCCAGAAGCAGGGCAAGTAAGCCCTTTTTGCCGACCTCATACTGAACGGAGGAACGAACCCATGCCCATGACCGATGATGACCGCGCCACCCGCCCGGTGGGTCCCGTGGACCCCCTGCGTAAAGACGGCGACGAGTCCGGCCCCAGCAAGCCGGACGTGCAGCGCCCCGACCGCAGCGACCTGCTCAAGCGCATGAAGCGGGTGGACCCCGACCAGGCCCGCCGCTACCGCCAGCGCAGCGGCCAGTAACGCCCCTGTCATATAGGTAGGGGCATGGCGCGCCATGCCCCTACGAAACCCTGCGCCCCTGCGCCATCCCAGAACCGACACCCTATGCTGAACTTCCCCAAGGCCGCCGGCTCCTTCGCCGACGTGCTCGCCGAACACCAGACGACCTACGGCGACCGCCTGCCGCTGCCCCAGCCCGTCCCCGCCGTCCCTGGCGCGCGGGACGTGGACACGCATGGCACCACGGTCATCGCCGTCAAATACAAGGACGGCGTCATCAACGTCGCCGACCGGCGCGCCACCGCCGGCTTCACGGTCATGTACGACCAGGCCGAGAAGGTGCTCGCGCTCGACGACTACACCCTGATCTCGATCTCCGGCTCCTTCGCCAAGAGCGTCGAGGTGGTCCGCTACCTCCGCCACGCCTTCAAGTATTTCGAGCGCTCCCAGCTCCAGCCGATGTCCCTGGAGGGCAAGCTGATGGAGCTCCAGCGCGTCATCGCCAACAATGTCCCCGCGGCGCTGCAGGGCATCGGGGCGTTCATCCCGGTCCTTTCCACCTTCGACACCGAGCAGAACACGGGCCGGATCTACTTCTACGACGCCATGGGCGGCCAGTTCGAGACCGCCGAGTACGGCGCCGCCGGCAGCGGCTCGGCGCCCATCCGCGGCGCCTTCGAGTACATCCTGCGCACCAAGGGCCCCTTCCGCGACATGGACCGTGACGCCGCCCTGCGCGAGTCGCTGACCCTGCTGGAGATCGCCGCCGACCTGGACACGGCGACCGGCGGCAGCGCCAAGCACCTGCCCGCCGCCAAGTACATCACCGCCGAGGGCATCCACGACTTCTCGGACGAAGAGATTCGCACCGCGCTGGGACGCTAGCGTTTCGTCCCGCCCCGGCCGGGGCGGGAT
>JAFAZD010000214.1 GCA_019239955.1 Armatimonadota bacterium
AGGGAGTCCATGGCTTAGCTCGGCCCCTCGCCCCGGATGAAGGCCTCGACACGGGCGCGCGCCTCGGCGTCGGTGAACTGCCGGGGCGGGGTCTTCATGAAGTAGCTGGAAGGATCAATCAGCGCGCCGCCGACCCCCCGGTCCTGCGCCAGTTTCGCGCAGCGGAGGGCGTCAATCACCACCCCGGCGGAGTTGGGCGAGTCCCAGACCTCCAGTTTCAGCTCGCAGGAGAGTGGGACGTTGCCGAACGTCGTCCCCTCCATGCGGATGTAGCAGAACTTGCGGTCCTGGAGCCAGGGGACGTAGTCACTGGGGCCGACGTGGGCGTCCCCGTCGGCCAGGGAATAGTCCAATTGGCTGGTGACGGCGTTGGTCTTGGAGATTTTTTTCGACTCCAGCCGCTCGCGCTCCAGCATCCCCCGGAAGTCGGTGTTGCCGCCGAAATTGAGTTGGTAGGTGTGGTCCAGGCGCACGCCGCGCTCACGGAAGAGGTTGGTCAGGACTCGGTGCGTGATGGTCGCCCCGACCTGGGACTTGATGTCGTCGCCGATGAGCGGCAGGCCGCGCTCGGCGAAGCGCCGGCTCCAGCACTCGCGCGAGGCCAGGAACACGGGGATGCAGTTGACCAGGCCGCACCCGGCCTCCAGAATCTGCTCGGCGTACCAGGCGGCGGCCCGCTCGGACCCGACCGGCAGGTACAGCACGGCGACATCCGTGCGCGTCTCGCGCAGGACGGCGGCGACGTCCGCCGCCGGCTCCGGCGACTCGGCGATCACGTCGCGCAGGTACTTGCCCAGCCCGTCCAGGGTCGGTCCCCGGCGGACGGGGACGCTGAGGGGCGGGACGTCGGCGAACCGGCAGGTGTTGTTGGGGCGCGCCCCGATGGCCTCGCTGAGATCACGCCCGACTTTGTCCGCGCTGACGTCGAATGCAGCGGAGAACTCGATGTCCCGGACATGGTAGCCGCCCAGGTCCACATGCATCAGCCCCGGCACGAACTCATCGGGGGCGGCGTCCTTGTAGAACTCGACCCCCTGCACCAGCGCCGACGCGCAGTTCCCGACGCCGATGATCGCTACACGCACTTTGTTGTTGCTCACGCATTGTCCTCTTCTTGTTACTTCTTTGTGTCTGCCCCGTTGTTTCCCGCGTCCGGCCATCTTCAAACCCGGCGCGCGGCGGCTCAGGTGGCGAACGTGCGGAACAGGTTCAGGTGGAACAGCGTGCCGATGATGCTCCAGGCCGAGCCGGTCACGAAGTCGCCCAAGATCAGGCCCAGGAAGAAGGGCAGGCCCTGCCGGTACAAACCCAGGCCGGCGTAGCGCAGAATCGTGGCCTTGATCAGCCAGGCGATGAACATATCGCCCCAGAAGAAGTCATTGGCGAAGGTCATGTTGAGTGCGTAGGCCGCCGGGTGCAGCGGGAAGCCGACGAAGCGGGCGCGCAGCGCCGACAGCAGTAGGGTCATGCCGACGCCGAAGCCCATGGCCCCCAGCGCGGCCCCGCTGGGCGGCTTGAGGTTCTGCAGCCAGCCGTGCAGGTCGTTCCACGGCTCCGACCCCTTTGTGATGCGCCAGGTGTTCACGTTGCCGGTCGAGGCCCCGTTGACGTAGTAGAGCTGCAGGTCCCAGGCCAGGGCCGCGACCATCGCCACGGCGGCGGCCAGGAGGATGGCGGGAACCAGCGGGCTGAGCCGGCCCCGCGCGCGCCGCAGGCCCACCAGCCCCTCGAGCTCGTGCGGCATCCCCGCCGCACGGTAGTCCGTGTTGAACCAGGACAGCATGGCCGTGTGCGCCAGATCCGCGTGGGACAGGCCGCTGGTTCCCGCCACCGTGGTGATGATGCTCTGCGGGTTGACCCAGACCAGCTCGCTGGACAGCACCGCCGTCTCCGCCCGGATGCGCGACAGAGTCACCATCAGCAGCAGGTAGATTCCCAGGAACACGATCGGCAGCCACCAGGAGCCGCCCCAGGACCAGACGAAGGCGCACAGGGCGAAAAATCCCAGCAGGAAGCCGACGACCGCGACACGCGCGCTCATCGGCTCGTCCCGATCCACGCCCGCCCGGTCGCCCCGCAGGGCGCGCGCGAAGTAATCCCGGAAGTAGCCGCGCCCGACCCACAGCGCCGCCAGGCCCAGCACCAGCCACGCCCCCCACCCCTGATAGCTGAAATAGGGGAACTGACCATTCTCGTCCACGAACCAGCCGGTGGCCGCGTCGCGCCAGCCCGTCGTCACCCCCCAGACGTCCGCCACCTTCTTGACGAAGTAGAAGAACCACAGAGAGAACGAGACGTCCGTGTTGATCAGGTACCCGAAGCCGACGCCGCACGGGTGCAGCTGGTAGAACAGACTCCCCATGCCCGTCCAGGGGTATTGCAGGGGCGCGTCCCAGATCAGGTCATGCACGGTGTTGACCTGGAGCGTCGGCAGCGTCGGGTAGATGCTGTGCAGCGAGTTGAGCGAGTGCAGGCAGAGGGGGACGGCGAAGCCGCCCCAGAGCAGCTTCTGGCGGTACATGGGCGCGCCCTCGCGCGTCATCTCCAGCGGCAGGGCGATCACGGGGAACGGCAGGTGCTCCTCGTCCTGCCACCGGCGGCGCAGGATCGCCGCCACGCAGAGCGTCGTCCAGAGCAGCACGAGAAAGAAGATGCACCACACCGTCAGCGGGTACGCCCAGGCCGCCAGGACCTCGGGGCGGAACGCGGTCGAGTGCCCTTCAAAAAAGCCCTTCAGGATCGCGGGGTCGCGCGGGCCGATGAAGGACGGGAGCAGGTAGTGGAACGCCTTCCAGCCGCTGGCGGGCGTGTCGTAATAGAACGGGTTGACCAGGAACGGCGTGAAGAAGCCGAAGTGGCCGACGCCGGCCACGACGCTGCCCATGGAGAGCATGGTGTAGAGGGCCATCATCTCCGCCTGGGTCATCGCCGCGCGCGGCCCGGCGAGGCGGCGCACCCCCAGGTTGAGCAGCGTGAGGACGAACAGCACGAACGTGACGCCCATGAAGAGGGTGGAGATGGTGATCTCGGTCACGCCGGTCTTCATCTCGGAGTTGGCGGTCCATCCGCACATGAGCACGATCAGCGGCAGCGCCACGGCGATCACGTAGGCCCAGCGGACAGGATTGGCCGTGCCCAGGGCCGCGTCGGCTGCGGACGCGGGCCGCTCCGCCGCCAGGTCGTTCTCGGCGGCCTGTGCTTCTTTCATGGTGAGACTCCTATCTGACCTGCATCTCCAGGATGGTGATGGAGTACGGCGGGAAGGTGTACGAGAAGTTCGGGCCGAGGCCGTTCACCTTCAGCGTTCGGGGGACGACGTGATTCGGATCGGCCAGCGTGTTGGTGTCGCGCGGGCCTGCCGAGGTCAGCACGACCGCGATGCCGTCGGGCGCGACGGAGCGGACGCCGCCCACGGTGACGTGCGCGGGCTGCGCCATCCCCGCCGTGTTGACCACCTTCAGGTAAACCGTCCCCTTCCTGCTGTCCCGCGTCACGTCGTAAGAGAGTCGCGGCGCGCCGTCGAGGGTCGCCCCCAGCACGACATCGCCGTGGTAGCGGCTGAACATCTGCTGGGCGTAGTACGACGGCGAGCCGTAACTGGTGAGAGCATCATACCCGATCAGGTTGGTCCCCCACTGCGAGCCGCCGGGGTTGACGTTCACGAACAGGGGCGCGTAGGACTCGATGACCACCACGTCCGAGTTGCGCTCCATCCCCGTCATCCAGGCCGCGTCCCCCAGCGCCGCGTTCATGTCGGGCGTCGGGCGGCCCTCCTGTGACGCCCACTCCCCCACGAACACCTTCGGGCCGGTCCGGCTGTAACCATCGTAGTGGTGCGCGTCACGCTCCATTTCGCGCGCCGAGCGGTAGTAGTGCTCGTCAATCACGTCCGGCGTGCGGCTGCGGACGCGGGTGGTGGCGATCAGCTGGAGCTTCGGATACTTGGCCTTGATGGCGTCGTAGAACTGGGCGAAGCGCCCGTCGTAGCTGCCGGAGCGGTCGAAGAAGTCCTCGTTGCCGATCTCCACGTAGTGCAGCGGGAACGGGGCCGGATGCCCGTCCTTCACCCGCTCCGCGCCCCAGCGGGTACTCGCATCCCCGGCCACGTACTCGATCTCATCCAGCGCGTCCTGGACGTAGGGCTGCAAGGCCGGGCCGGGGGCCACGTACTCGCCCCGCAGCGAGAACCCCGCGTACACCGCCAGCACCGGCTGCATCCTCAGGTCCTCGCACCACTCCAAAAACTCCAGCAGGCCCATCCCGTCGCTCGAACGGTAGCCCCAGGGGCCTTGATGGCCCGGCCGCCCCGTCAGCGGGCCGACCGTGTCCTTCCACTCGAAGCGCTCCGCGATGGTGTTGCCCTCCAGGTAGTTGCCGCCCGGCAGCCGCAGGAACGCCGGCTTCATGTCCGCCAGTTTCTGCATCAGGTCCACCCGGTTGCCGTTGGGCCGGTTGTGATACGTCGGCGGGAACAGCGAGACCAGGTCCAGCCAGAGCGTGCCGGGACGGGAGGCTGAGACGACGAACCGCGCCGCCTCCGTCGGGGCGACCGTGCCGGTCGTCAGCGTCGCCGCATATTGCTTCCAGCCGGGGCCGATATTAGCAACCCGAGCCCGCGCGTAGACGGTCGCGCCGTCGTTGCTCTCGATGCTGAGGGTCAGCGGCCCGGCGAAGGCTGGGTCGGCTTTGGCGTAGAAGGAAACACGGTAGCGCGTGTTGGGCGTGACGGGGATGCCCCAGTAGCCGTCATTGGCGGCCCCGGCCCGCTGGGTGCCCGACGCGGAGGAGACGGTGAGTTTGAGGCTGACCGGCAGCGCCGCGCTGAGGGGCTGGCCGGTGTCCAGGGCGATGGCCCCCGTCGCGCCCCCGTCCTGCACCAGCGACCAGTGGGCGGGGGCGTCGGGATTGTCCTTGAAGACACGGTTCTGAATCAGCTCGGCGTAGAGGCCGCCGTCGTAGGAGTGGCTGATCTCCTCGGTCATCAGGCCATAGAGCAGGGGGCTAACGTGGGCCGTGACCTGGCCGACGTTGATGGCCAGCGTAACGGGGCCGAGGGGAGCAGCCGGGGCGGCCGCCTGGAGGTAGGGCTGGGCGAGCGCCCGCACGTCCGCCGCCGGGAGGGCGGCTTGGTAGAGGCGCACGTCGTCAATCGCGCCGCCGACGAAGTCCACGGGCCTCCCCCCGAACTTGCCCCGGCCGATCTCCGTGTGGCCCGGCGCGCGCCAGGATGACTTGAACGGCACCGTCTCCTGCGGCTGCCCGTTGACGTACAGGGTCACGGTTTGGGCCGTGGCATCGTAGACGCCCGCCAGGTGGTACCACGTGTCCGGCTCCGGGTCATCGTTGGCGGACGCCAGGGCCGGCCGGTTGTCGCCGGGATCGTCGCCGGGCAGGACGGCGAACCCGAAGCGGCCCGTGTCGGCGCGCAGCTGTAGGTAGAAGCCGCTGACCCGGTCGCCGTCAATGCTGACAAAGGTTTGAAAGCCGCTGACGTCGTTCACCTTCACCCAGGCCGCGGCGGTGAAGCTCTTGGTCGTGTCCACCGCCGGCGCGGGCACGTCCACGAAGCTGCCGGGGCGGCCCGGCAGACGCAGGGCGTGCGCCCCGACCAAGCCCGGGGCCCAGCCGGCGCCACCTTGCAGCATCCCGCTGTGCCCGTTGCCCGACGCATCGGCGGCGACCGTGCCGGAGCCTTCCTCAAATGTCCAATGAGCGGCCAAGCCAGGCGCCTGTGCGTTCAGCGGCGCGGAGCAGAACCCCACGGCCAGCAACCCGAACA
>JAFAZD010000210.1 GCA_019239955.1 Armatimonadota bacterium
GCCCGTCGTCATGGCCATCGTCACCGTCTGGGGGAAAGACTCGCCGGGTGGCCTTTTGGAAGAAAAAGGGGCCTGGATTCATCGATTCTGGCGCGAGGCCCTGGCAGACATACCGGACATTGGCGGGTGCCGCCTGCTCTGGAACGAGATGTTCTTTGCCGTGCCGAACATGGGGATAGAGGAAGCCGTACCACGCTTCGCCCGGCTCCTGCGATCCATCCGGGAATCGGCATTGGAAAGCCTCTGCGTTCTGTCCCCAGTGACGGGAACGCCGCAAGAGAAGCTTGTTGTTCTGGACGGGGTGGGGCACGAAGCGCTTCCCAAAAACCTGGGTAACAGCAGCGCGTGTTGGCACACGGGGAGCAAGTTCTACCATCTTCGAGACGGTGAGCCGTTGCCATCCGCCCGCGCCGATTTGAAGCAAATGGAGAGCATCGCATGATACAAGACTATACACGCCTGAGAGCCGCCGACAACAGCGGCGCCCGCGAGCTGATGTGCTTCCGGGTCCTCAAAGGCTCCAACAGCAAATATGCCCACGTCGGCGACATCATCATGGCCGCCGTCAAGTCCGCCACGCCGGGGGCGGGGGTCAAGAAGGGCGACGTCGTCAAGGCCGTCGTCGTTCGCACCAAGAACATGATTCGCCGTGATGACGGCTCCACGCTGCGCTTCGATGAGAACGCCGCCGTCGTCCTCAAGAACGACATGACCCCGCGCGGCACCCGCGTCTTCGGCCCCGTCGCCCGCGAGCTGCGCGAGGCCAAATTCGAGGGCGCGATGCGCATCATCTCGCTCGCGCCGGAGGTCCTGTAACCATGTACGCACCGCCGAAGAAGAAAGGCCCGCGCCGCAGCCGGCCCCAGTTCACGGGCAAGCTGCGCCTGCGCGTTGGCGACACCGTCCGCGTCATCGCCGGCAAGGACAAGGGCAAGGAGGGCAAGGTCACTCAGGTTCTGCCGTCCGAGGGCAAGGTCGTCGTCGAGGGCATCAACATCGTCATCAAGCACCAGAAGTCGCGCCAGGCCCCCGGCGCCATGGCCGCCGTCGTCCAGCAGGGCGGTCGCGTCGAGCAGTCTGCGCCGCTCTACGCCAGCAAGGTGCAGCTCGTAGATCCCGGCGACGCCAACCGCGTGACCCGGATCGGCGTCCGCGTCAATGCCGACGGCACCCGCGACCGGGTCGCGCGCAGGTCGGGAGGAGTGATCGAAAATGCCTAGCGAGAAGAAGACCGGCGGGCAGAAGCCTGCCGCCCCGAAGGGCGGCGAGAAAAAGGCCGGCGCCGCGAAGGGCGGCGAGATTCGGGGGGGAGAGCAAGCGCCGGTCGCGTCCCCGAAGACCCCGCCGCGCCTGAAGACTCACTACCAGCAGCAGGCCGTCCCGGCCATGCAGAAGGAATTCGGCTACAAGAACGTCATGCAGGTGCCCCGGCTGGAGAAGGTCGTCATCAACATGGGCGTCGGCGCGGCCGGCCAGACCGGCGGCGACCCCAAGATTTTGGATGGGGCCGTCAGCGACCTGATGACGATCACGGGCCAGCGCCCCGCCATCACCCGCGCCAAGAAGTCCATCGCCAACTTCCGTCTGCGCGAGGGCCAGCGCATCGGCGCGAAAGTCACCCTGCGCGGCCCGCGCATGTACGAGTTCCTGGACCGTCTCTTCAACATCGCCTTGCCGCGCGTGCGCGACTTCGGCGGCATCAACCCGAACTCCTTCGACGGGCGTGGCAACTTCGCCATGGGTCTGAAGGAGCAGCTGACCTTCCCGGAGATCGTCTACGACCGCGTGGACCGCGTGCGCGGCATGGACATCATCATCGTCACCACCGCGAAGTCCGACGCCGAGGCCCGCTCCCTGCTCAAGAACATGGGCCTTCCCTTCCGGGGCGACCGTCCGGGCGAGCGCGCCCAGTGAATTGCCTGTAGGGGCACAGCATGCTGCGCCCCTGCAAGACTGCCGAGACGACCATTCATGTAACGCACCTTGACAACCACATAATGTACCGGAGGGGATGATGAGCAGGTACGCCACAGACGCCATACGCAACGTCGCACTTGTCGGGCACGGCGGCGCAGGGAAGACCTCCCTCACCGAAGCGCTCCTTTACGTCTCCGGCGCCACCGAGCGCCAGGGCCGCGTCGAGGACGGCACCACCGTCACGGACTTCGACGCCGAGGAGGTCAAGCGCCGGGCCAGCATCCACGCCGCCCTCGCCCCCTGCGAGTGGAACGGGGTCAGGATCAATCTGGTGGACGCGCCGGGCTACCCCGACTTTCTCGGCGAGGTCGCCGCCGCGCTGAAGGTGGTCGAGGCGGCCCTCTTCGTGGTCTCCGCGCAGAACAGCGGCGGCACCGATGTCGGCTTCGACGCCGCCTGGGACTACGCCGAGCGCTACGGCCTGGCCCGCGCCATCTTCGTCAACAAGATGGACAAGGAGCACGCCGACTACTTCGGGTTCGTGGACACCGTGCGCGCCCGCTACGGCAAGACCATCGCCCCCGCCGAGGTTCCCATCGGCAGCGGCCCGTCCTTTCACGGCGTCGTGGACTTGGTCCACCTCAAGGCCTACACCTTTGAGGACGGCCAGCGTGTGGATCACCCGGAGGGCATCCCGGATGACTTGCAGGACACCGTGGCGCGCTACCGGGAGCAGCTCATCGAGTCCGCCGCCGAGAACGACGACGCGCTGGTGGAGAAGTACCTGAACGGGGAGGAGCTGACCAACGCGGAGATCGAGCGGGGCCTGCACGACGGCATGGCCGCCGGCAAGGTCGTCCCCGTCGTCTGCGGCGCGGCCACGCGCGACATGGGCGTGCGGATGCTGCTGGACCTGATCGCCGCCGAGTTCCCGACGCCCACCGAGAGCCACGCCGCCGACGGCCACCCGAAGGCGACTGCGCCCTTCTGCGCCCAGGTCTTCAAGACGATCGCCGACCCGTATGTCGGAAAGTTGACGTATTTTCGCGTCCTTTCAGGTATACTAAAGTCCGATTCGCACGTCCTGAACACCCGCACAGGCCACGACGAGCGCATCGGCCCGCTGTTTTACCTGCGCGGCAAGCAGCAGATCCCGACGACGGAGGTGGGCGCGGGCGACATCGCCGCCGTCGCCAAGCTGGCGGAGACCCGCACCGGAGACACGCTCTGCGACGGCGCGCACCCGATGACGGTCGAGCCGATCGTCTTCCCGGAGCCGGTCCACACGGCGGCCATCGTCGCCAAGGCGAAGACCGACGAGGACAAGCTGGGGCCGGCCCTGCGCCGCTTGGAGGAGGAGAACCCGTCCTTCCAGACCAGGCGCGACCCCGACACCGGCGAGACCCTGATCTGCGGCCTCGGCGAGTCGCACCTGGAGATGATCGTCGAGCGGCTGAAGCGCTTCGGGTCCGATGTCCAGATGCACCCGCCGCGTGTGCCGTACCGGGAGACGATCACCGGCACGGCGAAGGCCGAGGGCAAGCACAAGAAGCAGAGCGGCGGGCGCGGCCAGTTCGGCGACTGCTGGCTCAGCCTGGAGCCGCTGCCGCGCGGGGACGGCTTTGAATTCGTGGACGCCATCGTCGGGGGCGCGATCCCGCGCCAGTACATCCCCGCCGTGGAGAAGGGGATCCGGGAGGCGATGGCGCGCGGCGTCCTGTCCGGCCACCCGGTCGTGGACGTGAAGGCCACGCTGTACGACGGCAAGTACCACGACGTGGACTCCAGCGAGATGGCCTTCAAGATCGCCGGGAGCCTGGGCTTCCAGAACGCCGTCCTGTCGGCCTCTCCGATCCTGCTGGAGCCGATGTTGTCCCTGGACATCACGGTCCCGGAGGAATACATGGGGGCGGTCATCGGCGACCTGAACAGCCGCCGGGGGCGGGTGCTCGGCATGGAGCCGTGCGGCGCGGGCAAGCAGCGCATCTCCGCCATCGCGCCGCAGTCGGAGGCGCTGCGCTATGCCACCGACCTTCGCTCGCTGACGCACGGGCGCGGCTCGTTCCATGCCGCGCCCTCGCACTACGAGGAGATGCCCGATCACATCGCGCAGCAGGTCATCGCCGACGCTCGGAAAGCCGGGTTCAGCCCGCACAGTGAACATTAGCACATCAGGAGACCGAAGGTGGCAAAACAAGCCCTGATCGAAAAACAGAAGCGCAAGCCGGCATTTCCGGTGCGCGCCTACAACCGCTGCCAGCTCTGCGGACGCCCGCACGGCTACATGCGCAAGTTCAGCATCTGCCGCATCTGCTTCCGCGAGATGGCGCACAAGGGTCTCATCCCCGGCGTCACCAAGTCAAGCTGGTAGATGCCCCAGCGCCATATCGAGGCGTCGTGGCCAACACGGCGTCCGTCTGATGGAGAATAACCCATGCCGGTCAGTGATCCGATCGCCGACCTTCTGACGCGCATTCGCAACGCCAACCGCGCCAACCACGAATCGCTCGAAGTCGACGCCTCTAAGCTCAAAGTCGAGATCGTCAAGATTCTCGCCGACGAGGGCTACATCCGGTCCTACGAGGTCGTCAAGCAGCCCGTCCAGGACAAGATCAAAGTCACCCTCAAGTACGGCGCCCGCAACCGCGAGAAGGTCATCACCGACCTCAAGCGCATCAGCAAGCCGGGCCTGCGCGTCTACCGCGCGCACGACAAGCTGCCCGTCGTCCTGCGCGGCCTGGGCACCGCCATCGTCAGCACGTCCCAGGGCGTCATGACCGCCAAGGAGGCCCGTAAGCGCGGCATCGGCGGCGAAGTCCTGGCCTACGTGTATTAAGGAGTTACGCGATGTCCCGTATCGGAAAACTTCCCATCCCCGTGCCGCAGGGGGTTGACGTGCAGAGCGCCTCTGATGGCACCGTCACCGTCAAAGGCCCCAAAGGGACCCTGTCCCGCCGGGTCCACCCGGACATGAAGCTCCAGGTCCAGGACGGCACGCTGCTCATCCAGCGCCCGACCGACAGCAACGACCACCGCGCCCTGCACGGCCTGACCCGCTCGCTGGTCAACAACATGGTCGTCGGCGTCTCGGCCGGCTACCGCAAGGTCCTGGAGATCGAGGGCGTCGGCTTCCGCGCCGCCAAGGACGGCAACCGCCTGGTCCTGAGCCTGGGCTTCTCGCACCAGGTCCCCGTGGAGCCGCTGCCCGGTATCACGTTCGAGACCGGCACCGATGCCGCCACGCGCCGCCCGTTCGTCACCATTAATGGCATTGACAAGGAGGCGGTCGGCCAGCAAGCCGCCGTCATCCGCAGCCTCAAGCCCCCGGAACCGTACAAGGGCAAGGGCATCCGCTACCAGGGCGAGTTGGTCCGCCGCAAGGCCGGCAAGAGCGGCAAGGCCGGCGGCAAAGGCGGCAAGAAATAACCTGATTCGGCTCACCTGGCGACGCTGGTACGTCGCCGTGCGGTGGGCCAACGAGGAAACTCAACCGAAATGGCACAGCAGAACAAAAATGAGACGCGCCGCAAGCGCCACATCCGTGTCCGAAAGCGCGTCCACGGAACCACGGAGCGCCCCCGGCTGAACGTCTACCGTTCCAGCAACAACATCTACGCCCAGGTCATTGACGACCTGGCGGGCCGGACCCTGGCCGCCGCCTCGTCGCTCGACGCCGGCCTGCGCGGCGACAACAAGAGCGCGGGCGGAAACGTCGCCGCCGCCCGCGCGGTCGGGGCCTTGATCGCCGACCGCGCCAAGGCCGCCGGCATCACCAAAGTCGTCTTCGACCGCGGCGGCTATCTGTACCACGGCCGTGTCAAGGGCCTCGCCGACGCCGCCCGCGAGAACGGACTGGATTTTTAAACTTATGGCATTGATCAACCCCGACACGCTCAACCTGGACGAGCGCGTCATCCAAACCAACAAAGTCCAGAAGACCCACAAGGGCGGGCGTACGATGTCCTGGAGCATCCTGGTCGTCGTCGGCGACGGCGCCGGCTACGTCGGCGCGGGCATCGGCAAGGCGCGCGCCATCCCCGACGCCATCCGCAAGGGCGTCGAGGCCGCCAAGAAGAACCTGGTCCACGTCCCGCTGGTCGGCACCACCATTCCGCACGATGTCCTGGTTCGCCAGGGCGGCGCGGAGGTGCTGCTCAAGCCCGCCTCCCCCGGCACGGGCATCGTCGCGGGCGGCTCGACTCGCGCCATGCTGGAGGCCGCCGGCGTCAAGGACGTGCTCGCCAAGTCGCTGGGCTCCTCCAACAAGGTCAACACCGCCTGGGCGACCATGGCCGCCCTGCGCCGCCTCAAGCGCGCCTCCGATGTGGCCCGCCTGCGCGGCAAGGACGTGAATACCCTCGTCTCCCGCTCCGTCGCCGCCGCCACCCTGGCCGCCGAGCAGGAGGACGCCGCCCACGGCATCGCCAGCGTCGTCGCCGACCAGACCGAGCAGGCCAGGCCGACCGCCGAGGCCGCGACCCCGACCAGCGCCGAGCCGGCCGGGGGCAATGGCAGCGACATGGCGCAGTCCGCTGTCAGCCGCATCCCGGCCGACACGCACAACATCGAGCCGCCCTCGGTCCACCCGGACAACGAGCCGGGCCGCGCCGCCAACATCCCCGACAACAGCGCCGAGGCCAATCAGGATCGGCCCGACACGGAGGTGAGCGCGTAACATGGCGACCCTGAAGATCACCCTCAAGAAGAGTCTGATCGGCTTCGAAAAGAGCCAGGGACTGACGGCCCGCGCCCTGGGGCTGGGCAAAGTCGGCTCCTCGGTCACGCAGCCTGACAACCCCGCGATCCGGGGCATGATTCAGAAGCTCAATCACGTCCTCGCCGTCGAGAACGAGGGCGGTGACCTGATCTCCGCGCCGGCGCCGAACGTGTCCCGCAAGCACCTGCACGGCCCGCAGCACGGCCCCGTCGGGAAAAAACGGAAGTAAAGAAACGCAAATGAACCTCTCAGACCTCAAGCCCAACGACGGGGCGACCCGGCCCCGCAAGCGCATCGGGCGCGGCCCCGGCTCCGGCACCGGCAAGACCAGCGGCAAGGGACATAAAGGCGACAAGGCGCGCGGCAACACCAAGCCCGGCTTTGAGGGCGGCCAGACCCCGCTGCACCGCCGCCTGCCCCACTTCCGCGGCTTCACCTCGCCCTTCAAGAAGGAGTACGCCGTCGTCAATCTGAGCGCGCTGGAGCGCTTCGACGACGGCACGGAGGTGACGCCCGATCTGCTCTTCGCGTCGGGCCTCATCGGCTCCTTCAAGGACGGCGTCAAGATTTTGGGAGACGGCGAACTCACCAAGAATCTCACTGTCCGCGCCCATCACTTCTCGAAGAGCGCGCAGGAGAAGATCGCCGCCGCCGGCGGCACTATCGAGACCCTGTAAGGCTAAACCCATGTCGGTAAGAACACCTGGCAGAAACATCCCGGCGGCCGGCGGAGTCGGGCGACGGCCCCCCGGCGGCTTCGGCGGCGGCGGGGAAGACAACACGCCGTTCGTGCAGGCGATGGTCGCCGCCTGGGCCATCCCGGAACTGCGGCGGCGCATCGCCTTCATCTTCGCCATGTTCGGCGTCTACGTCTTCGGCCTGCACATCCCCCTGCCGGGCGTGAACCCGCAGGCCTTGTCAAGAGTGTTCGGCGGCGGCGGCGGCGGCATCCTCAACCTGGTGGACGTCTTCTCCGGCGGCGCCTTGCGCAAGGTGACCATCTTTGCGATGGGCATCATCCCGTACATCAACGCCTCCATCATCATGCAGCTCCTGACCTTCGCCATCCCGCAGTGGCAGGAGCTGGCGAAGGAGGGCGAGTCGGGGCGCAAGCGCATCGCCCAGTATACGCGCTATCTCACGGCCGGCCTCGCGCTCGCCCAGGCCATCGGGCTGGTGTTCTACCTGCGTCACAGCGGTGTCATCGCCGCCAGTTTCCTGATCGGCCTGACCACCGTGCTGACCCTGGTGGCCGGCACGGCCTTTCTGATGTGGATCGGCGAGCTGATCACGGAGAAGGGCATTGGCAACGGCGTCTCGCTGATCATCTTCTGCGGCATCATGGTCCGCCTGCCCGCGCAGACGTATGGCGTCTACCAGGGCGTCGTCGGCGGCACGGTTGCGCCCTGGCAGGCCCTCTTGCTGGTGGTCGCCTTCTTCGCCACCGTCATCGGCGTCATCTTCGTCCAGCTCGGCCAGCGCAAGATTCCGATCCAGCACGTCCGCAAGATCGTCGGCAACAAGATGACCCAGGGCGGCACGTCCTACCTGCCCTTTCGGGTCGCCTCGGCGGGCGTCATCCCGATCATCTTCGCCCTGTCCATTCAGCTCCTGCCGCTGACCTTCGCGCAGTTCGTGCCCCAGACCTCCCGGGCGGGAATCATCCTGAACGAGCTGGCGAACTGGTTCTCCCCCGGGAAGAACCCGATCACCGGCCTGGTGTACGCGGCGATCATCGTGTTCTTCACGTACTTCTACACGGCCGTCACCGTGAACGTGGAGGACATCACGGATCAATTGCGCAAGTACGGCTCCTACATCCCCGGCATCCGACCCGGCAAGCCGACGATGGAGTATCTGGACCGGGTGCTGACCCGCATCACGCTGGCGGGCGCGCTGTTCCTCGCGCTGATCGCCCTGCTTCAGTATTGGATACCCGCCATCACCAATACGATGGGCGCGAACCAATTCACGCTCGTCGGCGGCACGTCGCTCCTGATCGTCGTCGGCGTCGCCCTGGACACCATGCAGGCCATTGAGGCCCAGCTTCTGATGCGGAACTACGAGGGCTTCATACGCTGATGCGCCTGGTTCTGTTAGGCCCGCCGGGGGCCGGCAAGGGTACGCAGGGCCAGCGCCTCGCGGCCCACTACGGCGTGCCGCATGTCGCCACCGGGGACATCGTCCGCGACCACATCGCCCGGCGGACCGAGTTCGGGCGCAAGGTCGAGGCGGCCATCGCCGCCGGGAACTTCGCGCCCGATGCGGACATTATCTACTGGGTTCGCCGCCGCCTGGCCGAGCCCGACGCGCGGCACGGCTACATTTTGGATGGATTCCCGCGTGATCTCGCCCAGGCCGGGCTCTGGGACGCGCAGACGCGGGACGAGCACGCGCCGCTGGACGCTGTCGTTGAGCTGGTCATCGCGGCGGACGAGTTGATCGCGCGCCTGTCCGGGCGATTGATATGCCCGGTCTGCGACACGAGTTATCACGTCACGCAGCGCCCGCCGCGGACTCCCGGCCGCTGTGACAACGACGGCGCGGTTCTGGTCCGCCGGCCCGATGATGAGCCGGAGGCCGTCCGACGGCGGCTGCGGATTTATGAGGATGTGACCCGGCCGCTGCATGACTATTATCGCGCCCAGGGCTTGCTGTACCCCGTGGAGGCGGGCGGGGAGGCTGATTCCGTCACGGAACGCATAGTTTTTTGCCTTCAGGACTTGAAAAGTGCGGCTGTTGGGGTATAATAGCCAGATGGTTCGTCTGAAGACGCCGGAGGAGATCGAGATGATGCGCCGGGCGGGCCGCGTGGTCGCGGAAGCCCTGGCCGCCATGCGCGACGCCATCGTGCCCGGCCGGACCACCACCGCCGATCTGGACGAGATCGCCCATGAGACCCTGAAAAAGCGGGGGGCGAAGCCCATTCTGCTGGGGTACAAGCCCTCGTTCAGTAACGTGCCTTACCAGCACAGCACCTGCATCTCGGTCAACGACGCGGTCGTCCACGGCGTCCCGGACAGAAGGCGCGTCCTCAAGAGCGGCGACATTGTCAGCCTGGACATGGACGCCTCGATTGACGGCTGGTGCGCCGACGCCACCATCACCGTCCCGGTGGGCGAGGTCTCCTCGGCGGCCAAAAACCTGCTGACCGTGACCCGTGAGTGTCTCTTTAAGGGCATCGCGCAGGCGCGGCCCGGCAACACGATCGGCGACATCAGCGCGGCTGTCCAGCG
>JAFAZD010000369.1 GCA_019239955.1 Armatimonadota bacterium
CGCGTCACCGGCACGTCGCGCCACTCGCGGGTCTGCCGCTGCCAGACACGCACCGGCCCGCCGAACGTGTTCGGGTCCGGCACGTCCAGCGACCCTTCCGTGCCGTAGATTTCAATGCGCGGCACGTTGGCCGCCCACACGTCAAAGGACGTGGCGAGCGTGCCGATGGCCCCGCTCGAAAAGTCCAGAACGCCCGCGATGTGCGTCGGCACGTCCACCGTGATCGCCTGGCCCTTCTTCGCGCCGCTGCCGATCGTGCGCTCCGGGAACGAGATGCGCGCCGACCCCGTCAGCCGGCGGATCGGCCCGATCAGGGTCGTCAGCGCCGTCAGGTAGTACGGCCCCATGTCGAACATCGGCCCGCCGCCGGTCTTGTAAAAGAACTCGGGGTCGGGGTGCCAGCCCTCCGGCCCGTGCCCCAGCATGAACGCCGTCGCCCCCAGCGGCTCGCCGATGGCCCCGGAGTCGATCAATTCTCGGCACGTCTGGAAGCCCGCCCCCAGGAACGTGTCCGGGGCCGCCCCGACTCGCAGGCCCTTCGCCTCCGCGAGCTGCAGCAACTCCCGCCCTTCCTCGCGCGTCAAGGACAGCGGCTTCTCCGTATGCACGTTCTTGCCGCCCTGCAGGGCGTCCCGGCAGATCGAGAAGTGCGCGTTCGGGATGGTCAGGTTGATGACGATCTCGATCTCCGGGTCGCCCAGCAATTCTTCCACCGTCATCGCGCGGACTCCGTGCTGCTCGGCCTTGGCGCGCGCCCGTTCTTTGTCCAAATCCGCGCAGGCGACGATGTCCAGTATCTCGAACGTCTTCCCCGCCTGAAAGTAAATCCCGCTGATGTTGCCGCATCCGATGATGCCGACTTTTGCCTGTTGCATTCCGTCACGTTCCCTTTTCTTTTGTGTGATGTTTCGGTGTCAGGAGGTCGCGTCGCCGCCCAGTGCCGGGCCGCACATCCTCCCAGGTGTCTGTCTCAAATTGCAGAGGGATCAGCCCGGCGGTCGGCAGCGACGGCGGCGCACCGGCCTCGGCGTCCAGGACCCCGGCGAGCTGTTCCAGGCCGGGATTGTGGCCGACGAGCAGCACGCAGCCGGCGCTGTTCGGCAGTTCGCGGATGACGCCCAGCAGGGCGTCCACGTCCGCCTCATAGATCGCCCCGCGCGTCTCGATCCCGACTGGGCAGCCGACGACCGTTGCCACGATCTGCGCCGTCTGCCGGGCGCGCGCGGCGTCCGAGGCGACGATCAGATCGGGGCGGCCGAAGCCATCCAGTATCTGCTGCCCGATGGCGGCCGCGTCGCGCCCCCCGCGCCCCGTCAGCGCCCGTCCCTTATCCCCTTGCGGCGAGTGACCCTCTGCCTTGCCGTGCCGCAAAATCAGCAGCGTTTTCATGCGGCCGCGTCCACCGGCGCGTACTCGATCCCTTGTTTCCTCGCTTCTTCGGGAGTCAGACCAAGCGCCACAGCGACGTTGAGGGCGAAGTTACGGCCTTCCGCTCTTTCGTAGGCGTTAAGAATCAGTTTTGATCTGTCCCGCATACTCATGTCTTTCCATTCACTCCAAATCACATACAGATGCGTCGGCGCTTGCTGCCGCTCCGCTTCCATAATGATGACTGGTTCGGCGATGCCATTCTGAGGGTGTTGCCATTCTTGGACAAGCTTTTCCTCCAACTCAACATACCTCGGATTCAGGTTCCGGGTGATTTGCGCGAAAGACATGATTACCTCCAAAGTTTAACATGATGGTCACGCAACCAGGTGACGTTCGCACGCATGGCGAGGACATCTGCAAACTGATACTCAATCGGCTGATAGCGGTTATCAACCAGCCACAGCACATGCATCTCCCGCACGCGCAACAGGAATTCCCTCTCTAGACCAGTTGCAAGGGGCCGTGACCCGGTACGCCGCTTTGCAACCAGAAGTGCCGCCCAGAACAGCAGGCTATGAAAGCCTTCTGGATGATGTGGTATGCTTAAGCGTTGCGCTTCCTGCTCCGCGTCGCGCAGATGGCGCCTGGTAATTTCGCTCGTGGTGCGGGCCAAGCCCACTGCCTTCTTGACATTGCGGAAGTAGGCGCTCTTCAGCAGCATCTCCGCCGTGAAGGCCAGTTGCTCGACCCCGGCATAGTCATCACCAAGATCAATCAGCTTCAGGCCGGATTGATAACGGCGCTCCGCAACCTGTTCCAGCTTTTTGATCGTGTCTTTCGGCTTTGGACGGTGTGGTGGCCTACGCATTGGCTGCCGACCTCACGCGAACATCAGGTAGGGTTGCTCCAGAATCTCTTTGAGGCGGGCGAGGAAGGCTGCCGCCGGAGCGCCGTCCGTCACCCGATGGTCGAAGGAGAGGCACAGGTTCATCATTGGGCGGACCTGCGGCTGGCCGTCTACCGGAACAATGGTGTCCTGGATGGCGCAGACGCCGAGAATGGCCGCCTGCGGTGGGTTAATGATGGGGTTGAACTGGGTGATGCCGAACGTGCCCAGATTGGTGAGGGAGAACGTCCCGCCCGTCACCTCGTCCGACGCCAGTTTGCCCTCTTTGGCCTTCGCCACCAGGCCCTTCAATGCCGCGCTGAACTCACCCAGGGACTTCGCCTGCGCATCCTTGACCACCGGCACGATCAGCCCCTCCGTCCCCAGAGAGACGGCGACTCCCAGGTGGACGCGCTTGTGCAGAGTGATCTCACTGCCGTTGAGGGTGCTGTTCAGATACGGCTGGTCCTGCAGCGTCCGCGCGGCGGCCTTGGCGATGATGTCCGTGAAGGAGACGCGGACGCCGTGCGTCTTCTCGATGGCGGGCAGTACCTGCTGGCGGAACCGAGTCGCCTCGCCCATGTCCGCCGCCAGGGTGAGGGTGACGTGCGGCGCGGTCTGCGCACTCCGGGCGACGGCATCGGCGACCATCTTGCGCATCCCGGTCAGTTTGATAACGGTTGCTTCCTCCTCCGCCGGCACTGAGAGTAGGGGCGCAGCTTGCAGCGCCTCTACGGCCACAAGCTCTGGCTGTACCACCCGCCGCACGTCCTCGTGCGTCACCTTGCCGCGCGGCCCGCTGCCGGGGACCTCCGCCACAGGAACCCCATGCGCGGCGGCGACCCTGGCGGCCAGCGGCGAGACCCGCTGCGCCTTCCTCTGCGCCTGCTGCTCCTCGTAGAAAGCGACCACATCCGCCTCCACGACCCGCCCATCGACGCCCGTGCCGCGCCCGGCCAGCAACGTGATGTCCACGCCGCATTCGTCGGCGTAGCGGCGGGCGCGCGGGCTGGCGAAGACGCGCCCCGGTGCGTCCCCGGCATCGCGCAGCGACGGCATCAGCGTCGGCAGCCGCCGATCTTCTGCTCCGTCCTCCACAGAATTGGGAACGGGGGAGGCTTCCGGCGGGGGGCCGCCCAGCAGCGCCGAGATGTCTTCGTCCGGCGCGCCCAGGATCGCCACGGGAGCGTTGACGGGGACCGTCGCGTCCGCGTCCGCTAATATCTTGCGCAGGGTCCCCGACGTGGGCGACTCGACCTCCATGTTGACCTTGTCGGTCATCACCTCATACAAGGCCTCGCCCTTCTGAACCTCCTCGCCCTCGGCCTTGAACCATCGGGTGATCGTGCCCTCCTCCATGCTGTTGCCCAGCGCGGGCAGCTCCAGCCTCGTCGCCATGCGTGTCTCCTTCAGTCCCGTCCGAACGCCTCGCGGCGCGCCTCCCGGTCGCGGTCGCGCTCGGCGATGCTTTCGCGCTTGTCCCACAGCTTCTTGCCACGCCCGATGCCGATCTCCAGCTTGGCGTAGCCGTGCTCAAAAAATAATTTCGTCGGCACGACCGTCAGGCCGCGCTCGTTGACCCGCGCCGTCATCTTGGCGATCTGCCACTTGTGCAGCAGCAACTTGCGCGCCCGGCGCGGCTCCACGTTGTAGCGGTTGCCCTGCTCGTAGGGCGCGATGTAAAAGTTGTAGACCCAGACCTCGCCGTTCTGGGCCCGGCAGAATGAATCCTGCAAGTTCGCCAGCCCCAGCCGCAGCGACTTGATCTCCGTCCCCGTCAGCACGATCCCCGCCACATACGTCTCCTCGATCTCGTACTCGTGCCGCGCCTTGCGGTTGAGGATGGAGACGTTGCGCTTCTTCTCGTCCTGCCTGCTCTTGCCCGCCGTTGCCATAGCCGATATTATAGCAGAATGAGATGAGGAAAGCCCAGTTCGTGAAATGGCCCCTTTGCCTGTAAAAAAATGTGGTGAAAAACCCGAAAATCGGGGTACAATCGTGCGCTAAGGGTTCCATTCAAAGGCGCGCGGGTGGGGGAGGCTCTTTTGAGCACTTACGTTATCACCGGCGGTGCCGGGTTTATCGGGGCGGCCCTGGCCGCGCATCTGGGGCGCGCGGGGCATGACGTGCGCGTGCTGGATAATCTGTCGGCGGCGGAGTCGCGCCGCCGCGCCGCCGCGCTGTGCGACCTGCCGCGCGTCACGCTGATCGAGGGTGACGTGCGCGAGGCGCAGACCTGCCGTCGCGTGTGCGCCGGCGCGGAGTACGTGCTGCACCACGCCGCCGTCGCATCGGAGGACCCCGCCCTCTGCGCGGAGGTCAACACCGGCGGCACGGTCCAGATGCTGGAGGCGGCCCGGGCCGCCGGCACCGTGCAGCGGTTCATCTGCGCCTCGTCCGGCGCGGTCTACGGTGACACGCCGGCCATGTGCAAGCATGAGGCCGGGCAGACGGACCCGCTCTCGCCGCAGGCCTCCTCCCTGCTGTCCGCGGAGCATTTCTGCCGCAGCGCGTTCCGGCAGCACGGGCTGCAGACCGTCTGCCTGCGCTACTTCCACGTCTACGGGCCGGGACAGAGCGCGGCGGGCGACGATGCCCCGGTGATCGCCCGCTTCCTCCGCGCCCTCGCGCGGAGAGAGTCGCCCGTCCTTGAGGGCAGTGGGGAGCAGTCGCGCGACTTCGTCTACATTGACGACGTGGTGGAGGCGAATCGGCGCGCGGTCGCCGCCGTGCGCGGCGTCGGCGGCAAGGTCTTCAATGTCGGCAGCGGGCAGCGCCTGTCCCTGAACCAGCTTCTGGAGAGGCTGGAACACCTGACGGGCCGCCGGATCGAGGCGCAGCGGGCCGCGCCCCGGCCGGGCGACATCAAGCACCTGCGCGCCGACATCTCCGCCGCCGCCGGGCTGCTGCAGTGGACGCCGGCTGTCGGGATTGAGGACGGGCTGGCACGAACTTTGCAGTGGGTGGTGGCGAACGCGGGCTAAGGAGCAATATTTCCCATGAACATCTGCGTGATCGGGACGGGGTACGTGGGCCTCGTCACCGGCGTCGTCTTCTCCGACCTCGGCAACGAGGTCGTCTGCGTGGACAAGGACGCCGCCAAGATCGAGGGCCTCACCCAGGGACGGATGCCCATCTACGAGCCCGGCCTGGAGGAGATGGTCGCCCGCAACGTCGCCGACGGGCGCCTCACCTTCACCACCGACCTGGACGGCGCCGTCGCCCGCGCCGAGGTCGTCTTCATCGCCGTGGGCACGCCCCCCCGCCCGGACGGCTCCACCGACCTCTCCTTCGTGGAGGCCGCCGCCAA
>JAFAZD010000060.1 GCA_019239955.1 Armatimonadota bacterium
GCCGCAACCGGACGTGGGACGAGGAAACACGAGGGCAGGCGGCGGTCGTCAAAGGCCGGGGGTAGGAACAGCCGGGGTCTGCTATGAACATCACGCCACAGGAGTTGGGACCGGAGGGGTACGAGGAGATTCTGCGGACGCGCGCGCTGTATCCGGCGGATACGGCGATGCGGGTGCGGCCCGCGAGCGTGCCCCTCTCCGTCGGACGCATCCTCGCCGCGCTGGTGGCGGCTACCGCGGCCGGGGCGCTAGTCCACAGCCCGGCGCTGACGATGGTGCTCCTCGGTGTTTTCGTTCTGGTCATGCTCGTCATCGCGTTTGTCGGCACGGAGCGGCTGCCGGCGCAGTACCAAATCCCGCTCACGGCTTATGAGGTGCGCGAGGTGCAGCAGAACGTGAAGGACCCGCTCCAGCGGTCCTTCCTGGAACTGGTCGTCTCGGCGATCAATACGCCGCCGACGCAGGACGCCGACGCGGAAGAGAGCGTGCGTGACGCCCTCCGCGCGCTTGGCGCGGGCATCGCGGAGCTGGTGCCGCTGACGGCCCCGGAGCCGAACGACGACCCGGCGGCGCTGGCAGCGGAGGCCGCCCGCCTGTCCGCCGAGGCAAGCGCCGAGGCGGACGCCGTGGTCGCGTCCAGCCTGCGCCGCCGCGCCGAGGCGCTGACCCGGCAGGCGGAGATCGCCGCCCGCACCGCGACCCTGCTGCGCCGCAACGACGCCTTGCGCCAGGAGATCGCGGGACAGATCGCGGCATTACGCACTAGCTTGGCCGCCTTCCGCATCGGGGGCCGGCAGACCGCGCATGAGCTGGCCGATGTCGCCGCCAGCATCCAGCGCGTCGCCATTGAGGCCGGCGCCATGACGCAGGCGCGCGACGAGATCGCTGTCGCGCTGCTGGGTTCCAGTGAGGCTTTGGGGGGACATGAGCGTTAACGAGACCTCGACTGAGATTGTCGCCGAGGATGCCGAGGCGCAGGCCGCGCCCGACACACGGCGGGCGGTCACGGCGCGCGCCGTGATCCTGGGGCTGGCGGCGTCCGTTCTGGTGGACTTCTGGATTCAGTATGCCGAGCTGATCATGGGCGGGCAGCGCGGCCACAGCGCGCTCGTCAACACGGCCATCCCGGTCGGCCCGTTCTCCGTGTTGTTCGTCCTGACGGCCCTGAACCTGCTGTGCCGGGGCGTCCTGCCGTCCCTGGCCTTCTCGGCGGGCGAGGTGCTGACGGTCTACGTCATGATGACGACATCCTGCGTGCTGTCGTCCTCCGGCCAGCTCCAGTTCCTGATCCCGACGCTCACCGCCGCCTGGCATTATGCGACCCCGGACAACGGCTGGGCCGGCTCGTTCTGGCGCTTCGTGCCGCACTGGATGGCCCAGACGGACCCCGACGTGCTGCGAGGCTTCTACCTGGGGCGGACGACCGTGCCGGTCGGCAAGTGGCTGCCGCAGGTCGTCGCCTGGACCGGCTTCATGCTCGCGCTGGCCGGGGCGTCGCTCTGCGTGGTCGCCATCCTGCGCCGGCAGTGGGTGGACCGGGAGCGGCTCTCTTTTCCGACCGTCGCCCTGCCGCTGGCGGTGCTGCAGCCCGGCACGCCGATCTTCCGGCAGCGCCTGTTCTGGCTGGGCGCGGCGCTGCCGTTCGGCATCTCGGCGCTGAACACCTGGGCCTTGAATCTGCCGGGCGTCCCGATGCTCAATCTACGCACCAACCCCGTGTTCCAGCAGGTGCTGGTCGCCCCGCCCTGGAACGCCATCAACGACACCGTGATCTCTTTCTACCCGTTCGTACTCGGCATCGCTTACTTCGCGCCGCTGGACGTCAGCTTCTCGTGCTGGTTCTTTTATCTGCTGACGCGCGTGGAGAGGCTCGCCGGGTCGGAGTTCAACTTGGGTCAGGGGGCCGTGATCGCCGACCACGCCAGCTTCCCGTACCTGGGCAACCAGGGCGCGGGCGCATTTCTCGGCCTGACGCTGATCTCCCTGTTCCTGGCGCGCGGGTATTTGAAGGAGGTCTTCCTGAAGGCCATCGGCCGCAACCCGGGCCTGGACGACCGGGCGGAGCCGATCCCGTATCGGGGCGCTTTTCTCGGCCTCGTCCTCTGCCTCGCGTTCATGGTCGGCTTCTGCGCCGTGGCCGGGATGAACCCGCTGGTCGCCGTGATTGTCATTTTGCTGGGGCTGGCCTACATGGTCGCGGCCACGCGCATCCGCGCCGAGACGGGCGACGCCTGGCTCTTTGGGCCTGACGTGGACGTCAACACCCTGGTGACGCAGACCTTTGCGAGCAGCGCGCTGGGCACGCAGGACCTGACCATCATCGCCTTCCTGCGCCCGATCCTGGCCAACGGCGACCTGCGCTGCATCACCATGCCGCATCAATTGGAGGCGTTCAAGATGGCGCAGGAGGTCGGGGCCTCGCGCCGGGCGTTGACCAAGGCGATCGTGCTGGCGACGGTGCTGGGGCTGTCGGTGTCGTTCTTCATCGCGCTGTCGTTCTGGCACGGCTACGGCGCGGAGGTGCGGACGGAGCCGTGGCGCACTAGCCAAGGCCGGGTGCCCTTTGACAGCCTGGTGTACCTGATCCGCAACCGTCCCTCGCCGGATGGGCCGGGGATGGGGGCGGTGGGCTTCGGCTTTCTGCTGACGGCGGCCTTGACGTACCTGCGGACCCGGTTCGTCTGGTGGCCGCTGCACCCCATCGGCTACGCCATCGCCAACACGTACACGATGTCGGCGACCTGGCTGCCGTTCCTGCTGGCCTGGCTGTTCAAGTCGCTGGCGCTGCGCTACGGCGGCTCCCGCTTTTACCGCCTGTCCCAGCCGTTCTTCCTGGGGCTGATCGCCGGAGACCTGTTCGGCGGCGGCTTCTTCACCGCCCTGGGCGCGCTGACGGGTATCAACGTCTATCCGATCAACTGGTGAGTGGGCAAGGCCATACATGAGATACTACCATTATTGGCCGGACGTGGAACACTTCGGCTATCTGCGATTCGTCGAGAAGTTCACGCACGAGGAAGGCTTCCCGATCAGCGGCCAGTTCCATCAAGGAGTATCCTTGCTCAACACCTGGCAACCGGTGTCCTTGAAGGCGGACACGAGGCATGGAAAACTTGGTGACTTCCCGAAAGCGCAGGTCGGGCCGCCCGTTGTGAGTCAGCGCGCTTGGAGCGTCCTTCGCCCTCTCTTGGGCGAAGACGTGGAGGCACTCCCGGTGGTGGTGCCGCAGGGCGAGTACTTGGCGCTCAACATCCTGAGCATCATCGATTGCTTGGATTACGAGTGCTCCGAAGTGACCTGGTTCCCCCACGGTTCGCTTCACGATATTACGAAGTACTGCCTCAAGCCCGGCCTGGCCGAGAGGCACTCGATGTTCAAGATACCGGAGGAGATGACCTACGCGATCGTCACGGAGGAGTTCCGGCAGGCAATCAACGAGGCGGGCCTAGAGGGACTGAGTTTCCACAACATGATCTACGACCCCGGTGAGTAGTCTGTATCCCGATGCGCCGGGCCATCCATGCCGCCGTTTCGGACTGGCAACAGCGTATAGAGAAGAGGGACAGCAGGCGGGATGCAGCTCTCGACAAGATAGGACAGTAATGGCAGATAACACACAGACAAACACGACGGCAACTGCCGCGCCGGCCTCGACGACGGGGCCGCAGGCGGAGGATGGGCGGCTGCGGGGCATCTCGCGGTCCATCATCATCGGGGTCGGCGGGACGGGGCATCAAATCTTGCTGGATGTCCGCAAGCGGCTGATTGAGAAATACGGGGCGCTGGACAAAATCCCCATCGTCGGGTTTCTGCTGCTGGACACGGACCAGGCCATCTTCGGCAAGAACCCGGACTATGACGACACGGCCAATCTGGACAGCGCGGACAAGATACACACGTCGGTGCATGGCGTGGACGCGCTGCGGAAGAATTTGAAGGAGCACCCGCACCTGCGCACGTGGCTGGACCCGCGCGTGCTGACGGGCGACATTGACCAGGGCGCGGGGGCCGTGCGGGCGCGCGGGCGGCTGGCCTACTTCTGGAACTACTCCACCATCGCGCGGCGGCTGGAAGAGGAGATGCTGAAGATCACCAAGGACAGCAGCAAGGAGACGGCCATTCGGAATGGATTGCAGGTCGGCGAAGGTATCACCGTCTATGTCGTCGGCTCGCTGCTGGGCGGCACGGGGTCGGGGATGTTTCTGGACTTGGCCTACACGGTCAAGAACAAGTTCAAGTCGCAGCGGATGCTGGAGACGGTGGGGATGTTCTCCATCCCGCCCAACACCGAGGCCGTGGCCGTGGACAACCGGCCCAATGCCTATGCGGCCCTGCTGGAACTCAACCACTACACGGACGCCTCCACCACGTTCAACGCGCAGTACCAGGCGGACATCCCGCCGATGGAGGACGCCGACCCGCCGTTCCGGTACACCTATCTGGTGGACACGTCCTCACCCGCCGCACAGCTGGACTCGGTGAAAGACCTGGTGGAGATGATCGGGCACTCCGTCTTCCTGGACCTGACCTCCGAGTTCCAGCGCCAGAAAAAATCCAACCGCAACAACTTTGACCAGTTCCTCATCACGACTGACGGGCTGGGTTGCCCGCAGAACTACATGGGCTTCGGGCTGGCGTCCATCTACTTCCCCAAGGACAAGGTCATCACGGCCTGCGCTAACCGGCTGGCCGGGGACATCGTGCGGCGGTGGACGACGCCGCTGGACCGGGTGGTCAACATCGGCGCGTTCACCGACCAGGAGTTGGCGCGGCTGGGGATGACGCCTGAAGAGGTCCAGCGCTCGGCCCTGCTGGCGAACTCGGAGACGGGCGAAACCCTGCGCGACACGGCCCAGGCCTACTGGGGCGGCGTCAACCGGCAGTACGAGACGGCCTATCCGGGCCACAATCGGGTGGTGGAATATCTGGTGACGCGCCAGAAAGAATCGGAGGCGAAGATCGCGGACACGGACCCGAACCCCGACCTGCTGGCGAAGCGCCGCGCCAATCTGGGCGAGTCCACCTATCAGATACAGCAGAACCTCGCGGCGCTCATCCGCGCCAAAGACAAAGCCCTGCGCGAGTGGGTGTCGGCGCGGGTGAACGACCCGAACCACCGGCATGGGGTCGCGGCGGCGACGCTGGACACGATGGCGGATCGGTTCCGCACCTACACCGCGCAGATGGAGAAGGCCCAGGAGGAGCGCCGGGCCGAGCAAATCCCGCTGACGCAGACCCGCGACGCCGCCCTGCAAGGCATCAACCGGCTGGCCGGCGACTTCATGCTGTCCCTGATCGCCACGGCCAAGCGGCGCGAGATTGACGAGCAGAAGGACAACTTCCTCGTGGCCGCCCGCCGTGCTGACGCCGCCGCACTGGACGCCCGCGCCGCCGAGGCCGCCATCGTCTTCTACCGTCACCTGGCCGACTCGGTCTCGTCCCTGCGCGCCGAGATGGACCGCTACATCGAGCGCATGGAGTCGCTGCGCGCCCGCTTCGACAAGGCCGAGCGGAACGCCGTGCAGGAACCCGTGGATGTCAACGGCGAGATTCTGTTCCACCCCGGCCGGCGTGAGACCGACCCGGAGACCGGCCTGGACCGCTACGTCGGCGGCGACATTGACGACCGCTACGCACACTACGTCGGCAGGGCGTCCGACCCCGGCAACGCGCTTGTCAACAACCTGACGGCGGACATCCTGGACACCCTGGGCACGCACAATGACATCTGGGGCGTACGCGACGGCGAGCTGCCGCGCCTGGCGTCGGTGATTCTGGATCACGCCCGCGCCGTGTTCCGGCCCATCGAAGAGGAAAGCGTGCTGGACAAGTTCTACGCCAAGTACGGCGCGGACACCGACCGCACCATCCAGACCCTGCGCCGCGTCACGTCCCTCTCGCAGCCGTTCCTGCACCTGCAGGAGAACGCACCCAACTACGCGCACAACATCAACAAGGAGCAGACCATCGTGGGCGTGCTCCACGGGGCGACCCCACGCACGGAGAGCGAGCAGCGATTCCAGACCATGATCATGGAGTCCGTCGCCGGCATCAAGGACCAGCAGATCTCCAACTCCAACGAGCCGCACCAAGTATTGTTCCTGCGCGAGCGCGCGGCCTTCCCGCTGCGGCTCCTGCAGGGCATGGAGGCGTACAAGTACGCCTATGACCAGGTGAAGTCGCTCGGCGCGGCGGCGAACCCGATCCACACGCGGCTGGACGTCAAGGAGTGGCTGCGGATCGCGCCGCCGTCGGCGGAGGACCAGAAGGAGGCGTGGCGCACGTTCGTGGTCGGCTGGGCGTCGGGGGTGATCGCCGAGGAGCACGAGGCGCGCTACACCAGCGTCGGCACGCGCGACACCGTCCGCTTCACGGCGCACTACACGGACAAGTTCGGGATGCCCAAGAGCGACGCGCTGGGCGGCTTCAACGCCGTGGAGTCGCCCATCGCCGGCTACAAGCCCGAAGCCGCCAACCCGGACCGGCCGCCTTTGGAGGCGCGCGACATCGTGCAGCGCCTGTGCGACGACCGGCGGATGCAGGCGCAGATCGCGGCGGCCATTGACGCGCGGCTGCGCGCGGACGGCCCGCACGCCCTGGGCGACCGCCTGGTGCGCCACGCGACCGCGCAGAAGGCTCTGCTCACCCCGGCGTTCTACGACTCGTACTACAAGGTGCTGACCGAGTACCTGGAGGAGATCAACTACGGCGGCACGCAGGCCAACCCCCCCGCCCCCAATAATGGGGGAGCCGGAGTGGTCACCCCATTGGCCGTCGCACCGTCCCTGCAAACCGTCGCCTCGCCGCCCGCCGTCATCGGCGGCAATGGCGGAACGGCGGCCCTGCCAATACGCTCGCGTAAGGAGCGGCTGGCGGAACTGAGGGAACTGCTGGACGACGGGCTGATCACGCAGGGCGAGTACGACGCCCGCCGCCGCGAGATTCTCGCCGAGGTGTAGCCGGTCAGGCGGCCTTGAGCCATTCTTCCGCCGCCCCACCCGACACCAGACACAGGCGGGTTTTGGCGGCGCGGCGCTGTTTGCGGTCAACCGCCGCGATGACGTCGTCGGCCGGGATCGCGGCCAGGACGCCGCCCTCCCAGATGCGGTGCTCGGAGGCTGACTCGGCGGGCGGGATGAGCACCCCATCTTCCTGGCCGTAAGGATGGTGGAGGGGGGCCAGGGTGGGATGGAACAGGGTCACGAGCGGCGTGCCGACCATGGCGGCGATGTGCATCGGGCCGGTGTCCACGGAGACCATTAGGGCAGCGTCCGCCAGCAGCGCGGGCAGCTCCGGCAGCGCGAACAGCCCGGCGGCGTTGAACACACGCTCCGGCCGGGCGACGCGCGCCAGGATGTCCGCGTTGTAGTCGCGGTCGCGGGGCGCGCCCGTCAGCAGCACGTCCAGGCCATGCACCTGCGTCAGATGGTCGGCCACGGCGGCGAAGCGCTCGGGATGCCACTGCCGGGACTCCTCGCTGGGCCGGGCGTGGATAACGGCATAGCCGCGCCGGACGCCGAGGCCGGCCAGCGTCTCCCGCACGGGGGCCTCGCGCTCCGGCTTGACCGGCAGGCGGTACGGGGCGTCGGGCAGGGGCAGGCCGCAGGCGCGCAGGGTCTGAAGGCTGCGGTCAACCGCGTATTGCGAGTCATCGGGCGGTGCGACGGGGTGGGTCAGCAGGAAGTCGAAATTGGTTCGCCCGGACATCTCGTAGAGGCTACGGCCCGGGCCGAGGCGGCGGCGGGCCCCGGCCAGGAAGGCCAGAAGGCGGCACAGGTCATTGCCGCGCAGTTCCACGGCGACATCATAGCGCCCGCGCCGCAGGCGATGGACCAGCGCCAGCGTCCGGCCGAGGCCGGCCTGCCTGCGGGGATTACGGGTGAACACGGGCGCGGCATAAGGGATGACCTCGTCCACGTCCGGGACTTCGGCCAGCAGCGGGGCGACTTCTGGCAGCACCAGGACATCAATGCGCGCGTCCGGGTAGTGTTGCCGCAGGGCATGAAGCGCGGGCAGGCTCATCGCCACGTCGCCGATGTGATCCAGGCGGATGAACAGCAGCCGCCGCACGGCGTCCGGGGCGGGCAGGCCGGCGTCATCCTTTGGCACCGGGGTCAGCCGGGCCAGGAGGCGCAGGGTGGCCACAACGAGGCGGGCACCGGCGCGCAGGAGGAAAAGGAGAAGGATGCTGAGAGCGGCGCGCAGGATGACGCGCAGGCCCAGCACGCTCAGGGCCGGGAAGAGACGGCCGGCGGCATCCAAGAAGAAATTCCGGCCGGGGCAGAGCAGCGAGGCCAGGATTTGCTTGGGGTAGTTGACGCCCGAGGTCGCGCCGTAGCACATCACAGTAGCGTCGCAGGGCTGGCGGGCCATAAAGCCCCGGAAGGCGCGCGCGGATCGGGCGATGTTCGCCGGCAGCAGCAGCAGATCATCGAGCCGGGGATCGGCCCCTAGCAGGGCTGTGTCGGGGCAGTCCGCCGCTCCCAGACCCATCAGCCGCGCCTCCGGGAAGGCCTGGCGCACCCGGTCCGGCGCCTCCCGCGTGTTGTGCAACTCCGCATGAGCCACCACCCGCATCAGCAGAACCGACCGAATCTCTTTGCCCATGCCGATATTATCGGCGGGCGCGCAGGCAATCTTTAACTTTTCGGGCCTCAGTCAGACTTCGCCACCCCCCTGCCCCCGAGAAGCCGACGGGCGATGCGATGGCCGATGGCGTTTGGGTCGCGTGGGCGGAAGGGAGCGGCGGAAGGCACGTCGGTCCCATAGGCCAGCGTCAGGCTGTCCTCGGAGCGGGCGCTGGCTAGCGTGAATCGACTGCCGCTGTCATGGACGAGCCGGGACGCATCCAGACCGGCGAAGCGGGCTGCCGCCTCCATGCCGGCGCACGTGGGGTACCAGTAGTTGGTGGGGTCGCCGTCAAAGCCGGGGCGGAAGGCCCATAGGGGCTGCCTCTGGTCACGAACATTCTCCCAGGCGGCCGTCTCGGTCAGGGCCACATGGCGCGTCACGGAGGCCATTGCCTCGATGGCCCGCAGTGGGTCCTTGACGTGGTACAAAACGCCGAAACAGAACACGAGATCAAACTGACCAAGAGTCTCTGGGGTCAAGTCATAGATGCTGATCGGCTGGAACTCCACGCGGGAGGCAAGGAGGCGATGGGCGAAGTTGAAACCGCGCGTCCCGCCCCAATTACCCCCCCGTTCCTGGGAGACGTCCACGGCCAGGACACGGGAGGCCCCTCGGCGTTCCGCCTCAAAGGAAAAGAACCCGTCCCAGGCGCCAATATCCAGCACGGTCTTGCCGCTCAGGTCCGTCGGCAGGCCAAACCGCGTGGTTGGCCAATCGCCGCCGTCGGGGCCGTGACGCACCTCGCCAGGCGTGTAGACCGTCCGGCCATCCGAGTCAACGCCGACCGGAATCCGGTGCCACCAGCGGATGCGATGCATTTCCGCGAGAGTGGCAACGTCCAACTCTCCCGGCGGTACGGCTGACAGTAATGAAGCCATCGTTCACTCCTCGATTGCGGTGTCAACTGATATCCCAGCATTTGAGCGGGGCTTTCATCGGCATTATCGGCATGAGTGATGACAATCTGGATGCTTTGGCCTTCCCGGTGATAGTTACTCGACGGCCTGTTCATAGACGCGCAGGGTCTCGCGCGCCGTGCGCTCCCAGGAGAAAAGCCGGGCGCGGGCGCGGCCCTTTTCAATCAGGTCGGCACGCAGGGGGTCGTCGGTCAGCAGGCGGGTGAGGGCGGCGGCCCAGGCGTCCGGGTCCCGGTAGTCCCGCACCAGCAGCCCGGCGTCGCCGACGACCTCCGGGAGCGAGGAGTTGTCGGAGGCGAGGGTGGAGACGCCGCAGGCCATCGCCTCCAGCGGCGGCAGGCCGAAGCCTTCGTACAGGGACGGGTACACGCAGGCCCACGCCGCGCATCCCACGTCCCGGTCAGGGCCAGCGCGACGCACGCCGGCCAGTGCCTGACCGCCCGCAGCCACGCCGCCGCGCGCAGCACGACAACGGGCTTTTGCGCGCTGTCGGGTAGACTGAGGGCACGGTTGCTCTCTCCTGCCCCACTGCGGCGAGACGGGCCATGCAGAGGCGTGGGACACGAAGGGGCGGCAGTCGGGTAGGCCGAAACGCAGTAAAATCCGAAGCCCTCTAGAAAGGCTGGTTTGCAAACGACCATGGCACAGGGTTTTCTCGCCAGGAAAAGTGGGAGGGCCGTGAGGCGGATCATCAAGGGACTCTCCAAGACCCGGATCGCCCGAACCACTGCCGCACGCTCTCTGTTCTTTTGGCTGGCCGGCGGCTTTTCGCCCGTATTGCTCTCCGAGGTCGGGGCGCATCGGTTCTTTGTTGACAGCTCCGACGAGGGCATCGGGCGATCGGTTTTTCTGAGCGGCGCGTTCGAACACGAGTGGGCGGAGAAGGTCTTCAATCTCCTCAAGTCCCTGAATTGCGCTGACTTTCAGGGCAAGACCTTAATAGACGTGGGAGCAAACATCGGCACGACCTGTATCCCTGCGATTCGGCAGCATGGCTTTGCCCACGCCCTCGCTTTCGAGCCGGCGCCCCGGTCGTTTGCGCTGCTGCAATACAACATCATCAACAATGGCTTGCAGGACGCGATCAGCGCTTTTCAGATCGCCTTGTCGTCGGAAAACGGCGATGTCCCTTTCGAGTTCGCCCCCCTCAACCCCGGCGACAACCGTGTCCGGATGGTCTCTCTGCCGCAGGGGGCGGACGTCGGTCCCGAACGGGACAGGGAAAGCCAGCGCGAGGTGATCCATGTAGCGGCGCGCACATTCGACTCCCTCGTGGATGAGGGAGTTATTCCCTTGACGGAGTTGGGGCTGGTCTGGATGGACGCTCAAGGACATGAGGGGCATATTCTTAAAGGCGCTCAGTCGTTGCTCCGTAGTCCAGTGCCGGTGCTCACTGAGTTTTGGCCCTACGGGCTGCGCCGGGCAGGCGGGCTGGCACTGCTGGAGGAGATCATTGCGAGCCACTACACTCATTTTGTTGACACACGGGCCGCTGAGACGGGTGAGCGGCGGGACCTGGTCCCGGCCTCTGAAGTCTGGAATCTCAAAGAGAAATATCCAGAAGAGAAATATCAGGACATGGACAGCACGGATCTGCTGCTTGTCAAGTTATAGGAGGCCGACCACCATTTCGTAGGCGCGCAGGGTCTCGCGCGCCGTGCGCTCCCAGGAGAAAAGCCGGGCGCGGGCGAGGCCCTTGGGGATCAGGGCGGCCCGCAGAGCGTCGTCGGTCAGCAGGCGGGTGAGGGCGGCGGCCCAGGCGTCCGGGTCCCGGTAGTCCCGCACCAGCAGGCCGGCGTCGCCGACGACCTCCGGGATGGAGGAGTTCTCCGAGGAGACAGTGGGGACGCCGCAGGCCATCGCCTCCAGCGGCGGCAGGCCGAAGCCCTCATAGAGCGACGGGTACACGCAGGCCCGCGCCGCGCCGTACAGCGCCGGCAGGTCGGCGTCGGGGATGCCCCCCAGCACACGCACGGCTCCGGCCAGCCGGGGGTCGGCGGCGGCGGCGGCGGCCTCGGGCGCGCCGTCCCACGCCCCCGTCAGGACCAGCACGACGCCCGCCGGCCAGCGCCCGCGCGCCCGCAGCGACGCCGCCGCGCGCAGCACCACCGCGGCGTTCTTGCGGGATCGCAGCAGCCCCACCCCCAGCACATACGCCTCCGGCAGGCCGTAGCGGGCGCGTACGCGCGCCTTCTCGGCCTCGTCCGGCGGGGAGAATCGCGCCTCGACGCCGTAGGGCGTGACGTGGATGCGCTCGGGGGGAACGTGCAGGGTGCGGGCGATGTCCTCGGCAGCGCACCGGGAGCCGGTGAGGACCGCGGCGGCGCGCCGGGCCGCGCGCGGGATCAGCAGATTCTGCACGCGGTTTTCGTGGCGCGGGGACCACTGCGGGAACAGGCGGAAGGTGACGTCGTGGATGGTCACCACCATCGGGCAGGGCGCGCGGCCGACCGGGGGCAGTGTGTACTGGCTATGGAGCAGGTCCACCCGATCCAGGCGCAGGCGCGGCAGCAGGGCCGTGACGTTCCAGAGCGCCCCGACCGGCGCGGGCAGCGCGGGCGCGACCGTGACGTTGGGGGCGCGCAGGCTGTCGCGGTCCGGGTCGTCGCTGTCGGCGTAGAGCGTCCAGCGGTCGTCCGGGGACAGCCGCGCCATGGCCGCGATCAAATTGCGGAAATAGGTCCGGTCGCCGCCGCCGCCGGCGAAGATGGAGCGCGCGTCTATGCCGATGTGCATGATGCCGCCGAGGGGGGACCGGGGGCGCCTTCCGGCGCGTCGCCGTGCGGGCCCATGCGCCGGGTCTGACGCCATACCTCGGCGAACAGGCGCGCCTGCTCCCGGGCGCCCCGGCGGCCGGTCAGCGCGAGCAGGCCCCAGGCGGCGACGCGCAGCGTGGCCCCCAGCAGGACGACGGCCTTGAGCGCGAGGCCCTGAACTCGGCCCCGGGTGCGCGTGAAGAAGTAATACCGGCTCTTGTTATAGGAGGCGATCATGCGCGCCCGCACGCGCCAGTCGCTGCCGCTGCTCCCGCCCAGCCGGTGCTGAAAACAGGCGTCAGGCAGGAACCAGATCTGCGCCCCGGCGGCCCGGACGCGCACGCACAGGTCGGTGTCCTCGAAGTACATGAAGTAGCGCGGGTCGAAGCCGCCGAGCTGCCGGAACAGTTCCCGCCGGACCATCAGGCACGCGCCGCAGACCTGCTCCACCGCGCGCCGATCGCCGTAGTCCCAGTAGGTCATGTAGTATCCGCCGGTGACCCTGTTCCGGGAAAAGAGCTTATACAGGTACGTCTGTTCCCACAGGACGGATTTGAGGTCGGGATCGTCGGCGCAGGAGGGCTGCGTCGTGCCGTCGGGCAGGATCAGCCGCCCGCCGACCGCGCCCGCCTCGGGGCGCGCATCCAGGAAGTCGCGCATCGCCTGCAGCGCGCCCGCCTCCGCCTCCGTGTCGGAGTTCAGGATCAGGACGTAGCGCCCGCGCGCGTCGCGCAGGGCGGCGTTGTTGGCGCGGCCGTAGCCGATGTTGCCGCCGGTCTCGATGACGCGGACATCGGGGAACTCGGCGCGCACCATCGCCGCGCTGCCATCGGCGGAGCCGTTGTCGGCCACGACGATCTCCAGGCTCGCCTCGCCCTCCGCCTGCCGCGCCGCCAGCGAGCGCAGGCAGGCGCGCAGCAGGTCGCGTGTGTTGTAGGAGACGATGGCGACGGTGATGTCCGGCGTGGTGTTGCTCATCGGGAGCGCCCGGGTCCATGCTACCGTTCCGTCAGCATGCGCTTGAAGATGGCCCGGACATGATCCCGGTCCTTGCTGGCGAAGTACCAGTCAATCGTGCGGTGCAGGCCGTCCATGAACTTGACCTGCGGCTCCCACCCGGTCAGGCTCTTCATGCGGCGGTTGTCGGCCACCCGGTTGAGCGGCCCGGTCGGCATCTGCGGCAGGGTCACGATCTCGGCCCGGTGCCCGGTGTAGCGCAGAATCTCCTGCACGGCGTCCATCACCTTCACGCGCTCCATCGTGCCCAGGTTGACCGCCGTGCCGTCGTCAATGGCCTCCGCCGCGCGGATCGTCCCGGAGACGATGTCGTCAATGTAGGTCCAGTTGCGGATCTGCTCGCCGGTTCCCCAGACCTCAAACGGGTTTTCCCCCAGGAACGCGCGGGCGATCATGGCGATGACGGCATGATTTTCCACGCCGCGCGGCCCGTAAACGGTGAAATAGCGACAGCTGGCCGACTTCATCCCGTACTGCTTGTGATACGCCTGGAGCGTCATCTCGCCCATCAATTTGGCCCAGCCGTAGAGGTTGTCGGCGTCGTAGGGCGGCCCGACCATGTCTTCCGTTAGGTACAGGGTCTCGCCGGGGTCCATCTGCTTGTAGTTCGGGTAGACGCAGCCGGAGGAGGCGAAGACGACCTTTTCCACCCCCTGCTCGCGGCAGGTCTTGAACACCAAGCCATCCAGGATGAGGTTCGTGGAGCACTCCGCCTGGTGCAAGTCCACGTAGCCGCGCCCCCCATGGTCGGCTGCCAGGTGGAAGACCGTCTGCACCCCCGCGACGGCGCGGCGGGTGAAGTCGGGCTGCAGCAGATCGCCGGACAAAAATTCCACCTGCCCGGAGTCGACGTGCCCCTGGATGTTCTCCAACGTGCCGCTGCTGAGGTTATCGGCGACGCGCACCTGCGCCCCCCGCGCCACCAGCGCGTCCACCAGATTTGAGCCGATGAAGGCCGCGCCCCCTGTGACCAGCACACGGCGGCCCTGCCAGACCTCACTCATTGCCGTTTCTCCCTCCTGTCTCTTTAACAATGGCCTTGTGCAACAATGGCCTTGTGCAACAATGGCCTTGTGCATCGGAGCCAGCCCGGAACCAGCGATTGAAATCGCCGCTCCGGGCGAGGACGCCGAATGTTCGCCTTCGCGGACATGATCTGGTGTCCGCGAAGGCGGACACTCGGCGCGAAGCGTCACCGAGCGGCGATTTCAATCGCTGTCATTGGCTGCTGTTATTGGCTGTCATTGGCAGCCTTACGAACGAGTCGGCCCGGTCCCCGGCACGATGTATTCCGCCATGCCCTCCCGCTGCGCCGGGCGCAGGACGCGCCAGCAGTCAATCACCGCGCGCGGCGCAGTCCCATCGGGGGACGCGCCGAACGAGAGGCGCTGGAATTCCTCCCAGGGCGTCGTGATGACCAGGACATCCGACGCCCGCGCGCACTCGGCGGCGGAGGCGGCAAAATGGACTTGATCTCCCAACACGGTCCGCGCATTCGCCATGCCGGCCGGATCGTAGGCGACGACGCGCACGCCCGCCGCGGCCAGCCGGCCCGCCACGTCCACGCCGGCGCTTTCAGTCACGACATCCGTTTCCGGCTTGTAGGAGAGGCCGAGGATGCCGACCGTGCCGCCCGGAGGCAGACGGGACAGGGCGACCTGCGCCAGCGCCGCGCCGTGCTCGCGGTTGATCTCCTGGGTCGCCTCCGCCAGCGGCGCCCGCGCGCCCAGCCGGCGGGCCAGCCGGGCGAAGGCGACGTTGTCGCGGGGGAAGCAGGGGCCGCCGTACCGGGTCGCCCCCTTCAGGTACTTGCGCCCGATGCGGCCGTCCAGGCCGAGCGCCGATGTCACCACGTCCACGTCCGCCTCCGGGAGACGCTCGCAGAGGCCCGCGAGCATGTTGGCGTAGGAGATTTTGGTGGTGACGTAAGTGTTGACGGCGAGCTTGGCCAGCTCGGCGTTGACGAAGTTCATGCGCGCAACCGGCGGGCTGTTGTCGCAGAGAGTCCCGTAGAGCGCCGCGAGCCGGTCGCCCGATCGTGGGTCGGACTCGCCGATGAGGATGAAGTCCGGGGAGAGCATATCCCGGATGACGCTGCCGAGGGCGATGAATTCGGGGCTGTAGCAGAGGCCGAACTCCCGGCCGCAGCGCCTGCCGCTGGCGGCCTCCAGCGCCTCCCGGACGGCCCCGCCGGTCGCGCCGGGCATGACGGTGCTGGTCAGGACGACCACAGGAAAACCGCCCTTGTCCCTGAGCGCCCGGCCGATGGGCGCGCATACGGCCAGCACGTGGCGCAGCGAGAACTCGCCGTCCTCCTCGCTGGGCGTCGGGACGACGATGAACGTGATCTCCGACTCCCGCACCGCCTCGCCGATGTCCGACGTGGCCCGCACGCGCCCCCGGTGCTCTTGCAGCATCTCCGGCAGACCCGGCTCCCGCACGGGCGCGTCGCCCCGGCTCAGGGCGGCCACTTTGGCGGCGTCCGTGTCGGCGGCGACCACCGAGTACCCCTTGGAGGCCAAACACGCCGCCAACGGCGCACCGAGCCTTCCGACGCCTACCACCGAAACGCTCATCTCGCTCATGCGGCTCTCTTTCTGCTGTTTCCTTCCCGCCAGGCCACCAGGGCGCGCCCCAGCCGTCGCCGCGCGGGGCCGGACTGCCGGGCCGCCCAAAGCAGCGGGGAGATGAAGGGGCGCAGCAGCAGGCTTCGCTCCGACAGGCGCTGCAGGGCACGGTACGCCTCCCGGCTGTCGTGATTCCAGCGGTGCTGCCACAGCTCGATCTGCCAGCGGCCTGGCGGCCGCCGCCGCACGCCCCGCACGCTCAGCCGGTGAGTCGCCAGCCCGAGCGAGTAGAGGTGGTGCCGTCCGCCGGCCAGGTCCATATTCCGCAGCGCCTCCGGCCCGCGATGGAGATGGTCCGCGCCCGCCATCTGGTGGGCGTAGCCGTGATTCTGATGCACGGCCATGACCATGTCCGATGCGTCCACGAGCGCCGCCCCCTGCCGCCGGGCCTGGTAGAGCAGCCAGTTGTCCCAGAAGAAGCGCCCGATGGCGAAGGGCGGCACGTCCCGCCAGAAGCCGGCCGGGAACAGGAAATAGTCAATGCAGTGCGGCGGGTCGGGGACGCCCTGACGGCTCACCCGATCCCGCAGCCGCTGCTCCCACCCCGGCCCGAAGTCCCAGAGTTCAGGCAGGTCCACCGTCCAGCGCCGGCCCGCCACCAGGAAGCGCCGCCGCTGCGCCGCCACCCTGTCCGCCGCCGCCGCGAAGTCGCTCATCAGGATGATGTCGGCATTGACGTAGCAGAGGGACCCGTCCGCCGTCATCCTTTGCGCGCTCAAGAAGAGATCGCTGACCAGCGGCGTTCCGTATTCATTCCGGGCGATCCGGGGGACGTGGCACAACCCGAACTCCTGGGCGAACTCGGCCGTGCCGGCCTCGTCCCCGAACAGAATGATCCGCGGGCGCGGCTGGAGCAGGGTCCAACTCCGTATCGCATTCCGCTGGATAATCCCGATGTGGCCCTCAAAGGGTTTTGGGAGTGCAAACAGAGTCAGCATTCAGCGGCTTTTCTCTTTCGAGCCGCCTCCAGGCTCAGCGCCCACAGGCTCCGCCGGTGGCGGGCGACATACTGGCTCACCCAGAGGTAGCCGGGCAGCCTGCGCCACTGCTTCAGGCTTGGGTAGACGGCCAGGGCCTGCGCCGCCCGTGCCAGCCCGCGCCTGACATCTCCCTGAATCAGATAAACGTCCGCGCTCCACCAGAGCAGCCCCCCGTAGGCGCGGCGCCGCAGACGCCGCAGGTCCGCCGGCGCCTGCGGGTCGTCGAACACGCGGTCCATCACCTCACGTTTCGATTTGACCATCTCCTCGACCCAGGGGGCCTGGCAGCCTTGCGACTCAGGATGGATGCGGTAGCGGGCGACAAAGCCGGGGACGTGTTTCATGGGGAACTTCCTCCCGAGGCGCACCCACATCTCGTAATCAGGGCAGGTCTTGCGCGTCACGTCCACGTACCAGCCGACCGCCTCGTAGCACTCGCGCCGGATGAAGGCCGCCTGCGCGGGCGGAACCTGTTCCACGCACAACACCTTATGAAAGTCGTAGGGGTCCGGGCCTGGGCACTCGGAGATCACCTGGCCCTCGGGGCTGATGTTATACTGGTCGCCGTAGATCATGGCGGCATCGGGATATGCGGCGAGTTGCGTCGCGGCCCAGGAGGCGGCATGGGGCAGGAACTCGTCATCGGCATTGAGGACCGCAATGATGTCGCCGCGACAGCGCTGCAAGGCTTTGTTCAGGGCGTCCGACTGCCCTTTGTCCGGCTCCGAAATCCAATCCACGCGGCCGGCGTAGCGGCGCAGGATGTCCAGGGTGTCGTCATTGGAGCCGCCGTCCTGAACCACATGTTCGACGTGAGGATAGTCCTGCGCCGATACGCTTTGGAGACAACTTTCGAGATAATCCCCGCTGTTATAGCAGGGCGTCAGTACAGACACCAGGGGAAGGTTATTCATTCCCGAATCACCGCCACTGTTCTTTCAGTCGTTTCTCACCGTGGAGTTAATCCATGTCTGTACGCCGTCGCCGAATTCAACCACGCCATAACGGGTCTCGCTCGGCTGGAAGCACGGGAAATCATTTATGTTCACCCAATGCCTGCTGGTAAAAATGTCCTTTAACCCCGCTTCGACTTCGTGATTGTGCGTACCGATGTGAATGCGCCTCACCTTGCTCGTGAGAAGGTCAACGGAGGAACGGACGACGTCTAGCTCCGCCCCCTGGATGTCTATGTCCACTAGGTCCACTCTGTCCAGACTGGTTAACAGGCGAGAGAGGGTGATCGCCTTTACCTTGTTGATCGTCTGGGGAATGTCCCGCCGCCTGAGGTGCTTGTTGATGTAAACCTTTGCGCGATCAATCCATCTTGGCTCTTCGGTGATGTACTGACCGTACCATTCATTCGGCTTTCCGAGGCAGAACCAACTTGACCCCTCCTTGTTGGTCACTGCCGCCTTGACAAGCCGATGTTTTTTCGGGTCCAGGCCGTTGTCTTTGAAATGCGTCTTGATCCAGCGAAAATGGGTCGGCTCCGCCTCCACAGCCACCAGGTAACAGGGAATCGCCTTGATTTGCCGGAGGGCCACCGCCGCATTGACGAGCCACCGGCCGTAGCCCGCCCCCAGTTCGATCATGGTGAAACCGGTTTTGGCATCTGCCACCGCCTCGAGAACGTCAACCCACTCAAAATATTCCTCGTTCAAGGCGGGCAGAACTTCAGAACGCCGCTCGGCGCTGACCGGCGATAACTTCAAATCGGCGGCGGGGTCGAACGGTTGGTCGTCGCGCAGAGCCACAGCCCCCGGCCAATTAGGCAGGTATCCGTTGTCATAGTAAGCCCGCTGCCGCACCCCAAGAAAATTGACTCGCCACCCGCCAGCCTCGAAAGGGCGGTAAGCCGGAAAACACTCAAAAACGGGATGATGCTTGGGCCTCAAGCCCTGCTCCGCCATAGGTCCATTATACTACATCGCTGCCACCGATTCCATCGGCGCGATGCATCTCCTGCCGGTAGGCCGCCAGTACCGTCGTCACGTCCCCGTCCCTCCTGAGCCTGCCCCGGTCCAGCCAGAGGACGCGCTGGGCGATGCGCTCCACATGATCCAGTTCATGGGTCACCATCACGATGGTCTTGCCCTGCGCCTTGAACTCCTCCATCTTGGCGAAGCACTTCTCCTGAAACGCCTCGTCGCCGACCGCCAGCCCCTCATCCACCAGCAGGATGTCCGCGCTCAGATGCACGGCGACCGAGAACCCCAGGCGCAGCTGCATCCCGGACGAGTACATCCGCACCGGCAGGTCCATGGTCGTCACGTCCAGCTCCGCGAAGCCCAGGATGCTGTCGTAGCGCGCGGCCACCTCGTCCTCGGTCAGACCCAGCAGGATTCCGTTGAAAAACACGTTCTGCATCCCGGTCAATTCCGGGTCGAACCCCGCGCCCAGTTCCAGCAGGCTGACCAGGCGGCCGTGCAGCCGGGCCTCGCCCGCCGTCGGCAGGTACACGCGCGACAGGATGGACAGCAGCGTACTCTTCCCGGACCCGTTGCGGCCGATCAGGGCCACCGCCTCGCCCCGGGCGACGCGGAACGTGACGTGGTCCAGCGCGCGGCGCGTCTCATAGCGGGAATGCTCCTGACGCCGCGCCAGGCCCCGCGCCAGGGCGACCGCGTGGCCCTTCAGGGAGGCGTAGCTGCGGTGATAGACGCGGAATTCCTTAACCAGGTCGTTCACCTCGATCGCGTACTGCGCCTCCCCCATGTCGCTTACGGCCTCTCCGAGAATTTCCATTTACGCCGGTTGAAGTAACCGTAGCCGCTCACACAGATCAGCGAGGAGGTCGCCAGGGCGATCAGCATGTAGCGCCAGTCGAACGGCGCACTGGTCGGTATGTTCGCCTGGTGTGCGCCTCGATTCGCAATCGCCGCGACCTGGAAGAACATCTGCTTGAACGCCGTGATGACCCACGCCAGCGGGTTCAGCAGGTACAGGTGGTAGAGCGGGCTGCGGAGGGACGGTGGGATGCGCGACGAGTAGACGATGTTCTCCGCGAAGTAGACGATCGGGAGCAGATAGAACAGAAACGACATCGCCGCCGTGAGCAAGAATTTCACGTCCTCGTAGAAAACGTTCCACGCGCACACGAAGAAGGAGACGCCCAGCGTCAGTAGGAACAGGATCAGGACGACGACCGGCAGCCACAGGATCTGGACCGGCGGCCAGCCGGGCCAGCCGTAGAACAGCGTCACCAGCCCCCAGCGGTACAGCACGAAGACCAGCATGGTCACCAGGAACTGAAAGAAGTTCTGGCCGATCGCGGCGATCACGGGGATTTCCCGGGGGAAGTAGACCTTCTTCAGCAGCGGCAGTTTGACCAGGACGGAGGTGGAGGCATCTAACACCGAGGTCTGAAAGAACGTCCACGGCAGGTACGCGCAGAAGATATAAGAACTGAGGTTGCTGGGGCCGGAGCTGAGAATGTAGCCGACCGCGATGGTGAGGACCAAGACCTGAATGAGAGGGTTGATGACGGTCCAGGCGATGCCCAGTGCGGAGTTCTTGTACCGCACGCGGAGGTCGCGCTCCAACAGCGTGCGGACCAGACGGCGGTACCGCCAGAGCTCGCGGCCTTCCGCCACGAGGCTGTGCCCCCGGGCCTGGGGCTGGATGACGATGGACGGCACTGTCATGAGAACATTGAGAACACTGAGAATAGGGGGGAGGCCCAACGAGTCAGGACTCGAGGTCGTGACGCGCGTCCTCCGCGATCTCCTGCTCCACCTCGCGGGCGCGCGCCGGCTCCAGCAGCTTGAGCAGCTCGGTGCGCGGAATCAGCACCTTGCGCTTGCCGGCTATGCGGAAGGCGTTCAGCTTGCCCTGGCGGATGTAGGAGCGGATGCTCGACTGACTGAGCTGCAGGTACTGCGCCGCCTGCTCGACGGTCAGCAAATCGCGGGATTCGGACTCCATCCGTGTGTGATTCTCACTTTGTTGATTATTGGCGAAGGACGGTATATTCCTCAGGGTCGGTGGTCGTGCGGCGGCCCGGTTCCTCAGTATAACCTAATTGCCAGCCGTTGTCAACAAACGACGGGCAAGATTCTTTGCTGCGGCCCTTTTTCTTTTTCCCCATAGTCCCTTCTCTACCCTCGCTTTCTTGACAGCCGCCGCCGACCATGCTAAGATATGAGCATGAGGAGAAAATTTCTGTTGCGGCTCTGGGCCGGCGGCGCACTCGCCCTAGCGCTGGCCGGACCCCTGCGGGCCGCGCCGATGCCGCTGGCGGCGTTCCTGAGCGCCCGCCGCGCGCTGTCGTCGCCGGCCATGGCGCCCGCGCAGCTGGCGGCGGCGCAGCAGGATCCGGCGGCGTTCGCGGGGCGCGTGTTCGAATTCCCGGCGACCCTGTGCGGGCTGGTCGGGGACGACGCGCAGCAGATGGCCCTGCTGTCGGCCGACGGCGGCCCGACTCTCTCCGTGCGCCTGCCGGCGGCCCTGCGCGGCGCCTCCTGGATCGACTCGGGAACCCGTGTGCGCGCCCTGGTGCTGGTGGAACGGACGGGCAACGAGCAGTCACTTTCCAACCTGCGCCTGCTGGCCGCCGCGCCGGAGGAGGACGTGGCGGAGGAGGATGGGCGGCAGGCCGCCCGGCAGGCTGCCCTGGCGCGCCGCACCGGCTACCCCTCCCGCTCCCTGCCCTACCGCCGGCAATCGTCGAGCCGCATGACGGCCGGCTGGGGCGGCGGGCATCCGGTCGCCGCGCTCTCGCCCGCCGCCCTGAGCGTCTACGGCCCCTACCGCGACGCCGTCCGCCGCCTCAACCCGCGCCTCTCCGAGAGCGACCTGGACACGATCACGACCAGCATCCTGTTTTTCAGCGAGCGCGAGCGCGTGGACCCGCGCCTGACCATGGCGATGATCATCGCCGAGTCCGATTTTGACATCACCTCCACGTCCCGCACCGGGGCGATGGGGCTGGGGCAGTTGATGCCGGAGACGGCGCGCGGGCTGGGCGTGACCAACGCCTATGACCCCGTCCAGAACATCGGCGCGGCGGTCCACCTGCTGCGCGGCCACCTGGACCAGTACGGGGGCCAACTCTCGCTGACCATGGCCGCATACAACGCGGGGCCGGGCGCGGTCCGCAAGTACCATGGCGTCCCGCCGTATCGGGAGACGCGCCGCTACGTCGCCCGCGTCGCCGCCCTTTACCGACAGTTGTGCGGGGGGTGACGCACACAGACCTAACCCTGCCCAGGGAATCTATCCCTGGCGGCGATGCGAGGGCCAGGAGCGGCCTATGATGGTCTCCGTTCATGCCGCGGTCGGCGCGGGTGTGGGGGCGCGGGCGAAGCGTCCGGGCGCGGCGTTGGCGGCCGGCGTCATCTCGCACCTCCTGTGCGACCTGGCGCCGCACAGAGACTACGCCCTCCCGATTGAGGCCCCACTGGCCCTGGCGGTGTTCCTGTACCTCGTGGGGCGCTACGGCCCGCGCTCGCCGCAGTTCTGGGGCGCGGTCGGGGCCGTGCTGCCCGACGCCGAGAACGCCCTGGTCATCGCCGGGGCGTTCCCGCAGGAGAAGACGATCTTCCCCACGCACAACGAGGCCGCGCCCTGGTTCCTGGGTCACGGGCGTAAGGTCCGCAGTCCCCTCCCCCAGATCATCCTCGCGGCGCTGGCGCTGTGGCTGGCTGAGAAGGGCCGGGCGATGTAAAATGGCAGACAACAAGACGAATGGCTGGGGCACGCGCCTGTTTCTGTTCCTGGTGGCCCTGCTGCTCTTCGGCGGGCTGACCTTCCTGGGCGTCCGGCTCTTTCAGGAGATCGCCTCCCCCTCCGCCAAATCCCCCCGCTGACGCTTGACCTCATTTGGTCTCCTCGCGCGTCGCACCGGTGGCGACGATGATGCCGATGTCGTCCGGCGCGTAGGCGCACCGGTTGTTCCCGACGCGTTCCAGAATGACCGTCAGCGGATTGAACAAGATCAAGTCATTCCGTCCAGACGGCCTCGCGGCTGCCGAGGCGGTGGCGCAGGAGGTCCACGACCTCGGCATTGGGGGCGACGCGGACGGGGGGTTGGACGCGGCGGCGGCGCTCGCCGGGGCCGTCAATGTGCAGCACCAGGCGGCAGGGGCCGGGATGACTGCTCAAAATGCGGTGCAGCGGGCCGACGTGCGGCCTCATGTCTTGGCCCAGGCGGATGTGCAGGCAGCTGAAGGCAGGCTTGGCCGGCTCGTCGCTTCTGGGCAGGGACGCCGTGAGCGTGGCGACCTCCTGCACCTTGTCGGCGGCGATCTCCACGCTGGCCGCCGCCCCGCCCTCCTCCTCGTCGCCCCCGCGCTTGTTGATGCGGTCCCGGTGCGAGGCGCGGCCCGTGATCAGCACGACGCTGTCCTTCTCCGGGGCCTTGGCCATCTCGGCGGCGCTGCGGGGGAAGACCGTGACGCTGATCGTGCCCGTCCGATCCTCCAGCGTCAGGAAGTACATCAGCCTGTTCTCGCCCTTGGTGTAGTAGGGGCGGACGTTGGTGAGCACGCCGGCCAGCACGACCTCCTGCTTGTCCGCCAGCCCCCGGCACTCCTCGACCGTGTGGGTGACGTGCGCCCGCAGTTTGTCGGCGTATTGATCCAGCGGATGGTCGCTGAGATACACGCCGAGCAGTTCCTTCTCCCAGGCGGTCGCCTCGGCGGGGGGCACGGGCGGCGCGTCGGGCAATGGCGGGGCGACATGGACGAGGCTGGCGGAGTCGGCGGCGTCGCCGAACATGGAGACCTGGCCGGATTTGCGGTCGCGGGAGATCGTCGCGGCGCTGTGGCAGGCGCCTTCCAGGCCCGCCAGCAGCCGCGCGCGGCTCGGCTCGATGCTGGCGAGCGCCCCGGCTTTGATCAGGGTCTCGACCGTGCTCTTGGACGACAGGCCGCGCTCGAAGACGCGGGCGCAGAAGTCGTGCAGGCTGGTGAACGGCCCGCCGCCCTCGCCGTCCCGGGCGGCGAGGATGGCCTCGATCGGCCCCCGGCCGACGTTCTTGATGGCGAGCAGGCCGAACCGAATCGCGCTGCCCTCGCCGGTGAACTCGGCCCGGCTGTGATTGACGTCCGGCGGCAGAATCTGGATGCGGCAGCCGTGCTCCTCCAAATAGGTGCGGCGGGCGTCCTCGATGAAGTTGACCAGCTTGTCGGTGTCGTCTGCCTGGGTCGCCATCAGCGCGGCGAAGTAGTCCACCGGGTAGTTCGCCTTGAGGTAGGCCGTCTGGTAAGCGACCATCGCGTAGCAGAAGGCGTGCGCCTTGTTGAAGGCGTAGCCGGCGAACGGCTCGATCAGGTCGAAGATCTCGATGGCCTTCTTCTCGCCGACAATACCCTTCTCCGCCGCGCCCTTCAAAAAATTCTCGCGCTGCTGCTCCATCTCCTTGCGGATCTTCTTGCCCATCGCCTTGCGCAGAATGTCCGCCTGGCCGAGCGAAAAGCCCGCGACGGCCTGGACGATCCGCAGGACCTGATCCTGGTAGACGATGACGCCGTAGGTCTCCTTGAGGATGGGTTCGAGCGACGGGTGCGGATACTCGATCTTCTCCATGCCCAGCTTGCAGCGGATGTACTTGGGAATCTGGGCCATCGGGCCAGGGCGGTAGAGGGCGATCATGGCCGCGACCTCGGCGACGCTGCCCGGGCGCAGCTCGGCGACGTAGCGGCGCATCTGCGCGCCCTCCAACTGGAACACGCCGCTGCAGTCGCCGCGCCCCAGCAGGTCGTAGGTCTTCTTGTCGTCCAGCGGCAGCTTGAGCACGTTGATCTCTTTGCCCGTGCTCTGCTTGACGTTGCGGACGGCGCGGGCCAGGATGGTCAGGTTCGCCAGCCCCAGAAAATCCATCTTGAGCAGGCCGATCTTCTCCAGATACCCGGCCGGGTACTGCGTGACCAGCCCTTCGCCGTCCTCCGACTTCTCCTTTTGCAGCGGCACATTCTCCCAGAGCGGGTCGGCGGCGATGACGACGCCCGCCGCGTGGACGCTGTCGTGGCGGGTCAGCCCCTCCAGCCGCAGGGCCGTGTCGATCAGCTCCCGCGCCTGCGGGCTGTTCTGGTACGCCGCCTTCAGATCCGGGTTCGCCTCCATCGCCTGGGTCAGCTTGATGCCGACGGGCAGCGTGGGGATCATCTTGGCGAGCTTCTCCACCTCGACCATGGGCATCCTGTTCATCGCCCGCCCGCAGTCCTTGATGGCGGCGCGTGCGGCCAGGGTCCCGAAGGTGATGATCTGAGCCACCCGGTCGCGCCCGTACTTCTGGACGACGTAATCAATCACGTCCTGACGCCGGCTGTCCTCAAAATCCATGTCAATGTCCGGCATGGAGATGCGTTCGGGGTTCAGGAACCGCTCGAAGGTCAGCCCGTACTCAATCGGATCCACGTCGGTGATGTCCACGCAGTAGGAGGTCATGGACCCCGCCGCCGAGCCGCGCACGCCGAAGAAAATCCCCTCGCGCCGGGCGAAGTTGGCGAAGTCGCGGACGATCAGGAAATACTGGCCGAAGCCGGTCTTCTCGATGACCTCCAGTTCGTAGCGCAGCCGCTCCTCGTGTTCCGGCGTGACCACGGGGTAGCGCCGCCGCATCCCCTCAAAGGCCAGCTTCGCCAGATAGGCCTGCGCGGACATGCCCTCCGGCGTGTCGCCCGGCGAGGGCATGTCTAGGCGCCCGAACTGCAAATTCAGATTGCAGCGGTCGGCGATCTCGACCGTCCGCGCCAGCGCCTCCGGATAGTCTTGAAAGACCCGCGCCATCTCCTGCTGGTCTTTGAGATAGAAGTCCCTGGAGCCGTATTCCAGCTTCTTGGGGTCGTCCATGGTCGTGCCCGTCTGCACGCACAGCAGGACCTGGTGCGGGTCGGCGTCCTTGGCGTCCAGGTAATGCACGTCATTGGTGGCGACCAGGGGGATGTTCAGGTCGCAGGCCATCCGCACCAGCTGCTCGTTGACGCCCTTCTGCTTGGAGAGCTGATGGTCCTGAAGCTCCAGGTAGTAGCGGTCGCCGAAGATCTCCCGAAATTCGCTGGCGACGTACCGGGCCTTGTCATGGTCGCCGTTCATGATGTGGTGCGGCACCTCCGCGCCCAGGCAGGCCGACAGGCAGATCAGGCCCTCGTTATACTGCTGCAGCAGTTCCCGGTCAATGCGCGGCTTGTAGTACATCCCCTCCATGGAGGCCAGCGTCGTCAGCTTCAGCAGATTCTTGTAGCCGGTCTCGTTCATCGCCAGCAGCACCAGATGGCGCGAGTCGTCCAGCTTCTTGTTCTCGCGCTGGGTGCGGTGGCGGGTCGCCACGTACATCTCATTGCCGACGAGCGGCTTGATACCGGCTTTCCGGCATTTGAGGTAGAATTCCAGAGAGCCGTACATGACTCCGTGGTCGGTGAGGCCGATGGCGGGCATGTTCAGGTCGGCCGCCTTCTTCACCAGGTCGTCAATGCGGCACGCGCCGTCCAGCAGGCTGTACTCGGAATGCAGGTGCAGGTGGACGAACTCAGGGGCGGAAGACATGGACATGAACCTCTTGATAATTGCTGTCAGTCGCCGCCATTCTTTCGCGGCTACTAGATATAGATAATCTTTGGCGGCGGCATCAAGATGTTGTGCCGCACGCCGGCCCTATTGTAACAGAATCGGCACGATTTGTCAAAGGCCTTGATGGAACCAAAATCATCGCTGTTAACGCTTCCAGAGAGGCTGAAACGGCACTGGGGCGCGCATGGCGTCAAAATTCGCCCCGGAGTGTCCGAAGAAGAACTGCGGAACTTTGAGACGGCTCACGGCGTCCGCTTCTCGCAGGACCTCCGCGATTATTTCCGTGCCGTTGATGGTATGGAAGAAGGGACGATGGCAACAGATTACTTCTCCTTCTGGCCCCTTCACACCATCAAACGGATGTCGGAGGAACTTGGGCCGGAATGTTATGCTGATGTCATTGAGCCAGACCAGTATTTTATCTTCGCCGATTACTGCATCTGGTGCTGGGGCTACGCAATTCGCCTCACAGGCAACCATGCCGATAGTAACCCGGTCTTTTTCACCGGGAACCGCCCGGACAACGGCAGAATCATTGCCTCATCATTCACGGAGTTCCTGGAGCTGTACCTGACTGATGAAGCACATCTCTATTGATGTCGGCTGGAACAGAACCTGGCCCGTTTGAAGGCCACAGGCGCAAGGCGTGTCTCAAGAGACGGAACAATCACAGACAGGAGCGCCCAGGCAGGCAGCGATCTCCCGGCCCCCCATCGGCGTCGCCGAGGCCGACGAGGACGCGGGCCTCGTGCGCCGGTGCCGGGAGGGGGACGTGGAGGCGTTCGGCGCGCTGGTGACGCGGCACGAGGCGCGGGTCGGCGCGCTGATCGGGAGGTTTTTGGGGACGACGGCGACGCCGGAGGACGTGGAGGACGCGGCGCAGGACGTGTTCGTGCAGGCGTGGCGCGCCCTGCCCCGGTTTCGGGGGGATGCCCGCTTCTCCACCTGGCTGTATCGGATCGCCACGAACACGGCGATCCGGCAGTGGCACCGGCGCAAGAGGCACCGGCAGATGATCGCGGACGAGGACGCGGCCACGGAGGCCGTGTCTCCCACGCGGCTGTCAGAGGACATCGCGCGGAGGGCCGAGGGGCGCGCCCTGCGCGCCGCCGTTGACGGGCTGCCGGAGAAGCAGCGCACGGTCGTGCTGCTGCACTATTTCGAGGACTGCTCGTGCGAGGAGATCGCGCTGCTGCTCGGCTGCTCGGTCGGCACGGTCTGGTCGCGCCTGCACTACGGCTGCCGCAAACTGCGCGACCAACTGCGCTGGCTGGAACAGCCCTGAAAGACCTGGAAAGCAAGACTACGTGTACCGAACCTGGCTGATTCCATATCTGGAGGGGACGCTGGACGCCGGCCAACGGCGGCAGTTGGAGGCGTGCCTGGCCGAAGACCCGCGCCTGGCCGCGGAGCTGGAGGCGCTGCGGCGGACGGAGCCGCGTCTGCGTCAGGCGGCCCTGCACCTGCGCCAGACGGAGGCGGTCGCCCGGCCCGCACCGCTGTGGCCGCGCCTGCGGGAGCGGCTGGACGCCCGCCCGGCCCGGTCCGCGCGCGGCCCGATCTTCTGGGGACTCGGCGGCCTGTGTACGGCGGGGGCGGTCGTGCTGGCAGCCCTGGCGCTCAGGCCGGCGGCATCCCCGCCGCAACATAAGACGCTGATGGCCGCCGGTGGACGCAGAGCCGCTCCTGTCCTGATGTCCCACCGGGACAATGCGCGCGGTACGCCGACGGCAGCGCGGCTGCGGAAACACGCCGCCCGCGTGGCGGCGGTCAAGCGGGCGGCCCAGCCGCACATGGCCGCGCGGCCACAGGCGGGGCCTCAACCAAAGGTGGCGGCGAGGCCACAGGCGGCGAAGCCGCTGCCGGTCGCGCCCCCATTCGCGCCGCCGCTGCCGCGCGCCCGTGTGGCCCAGAAGCTCCCGATGCCTATCACGCCGCCCTTCCAGATGGCGAAGCGTGAGCCGAGGCTGGACCACGCCCCGCTCTCCCTGCACGACCTGCCCCCCGCGCCCACACACTCGCCGCCGCCACTCACCGCCGCTCTGCCGCCCGACGCCTCACTTCCGACCCCGGCACCGGTGAAAATGCACACGCTGAAGGTCGCCCCTCGGGCGCGGAAAGCAGCCGCCGTCCAGGCACACGGCGGCCTGCTATCTCTGAACCGGACGCGGATGCAGGCGGCACGCCGCCCCTCAGAGGGAGTTGGGCGTGCCGACAGACTGGAAGCGAACAACGGCCTCCTGGCCGCTGCCCCACCGGCCGCCGGGCCGCGCGGGGCGTTTGCCGGCGGGGGGGCGGGCGGCGGCTATCCGGGCGAGGGCGGCGGGGGGACGGCGGACAACGCCCCGGCGGGGCAGCCCTCTGCCGCCCAGGCACCCCCCCAGATGCAGGCGATGGTCGGCGCGGCGACGGAGGCCGATATCTCTCCGGCGACGTTGCGGCAACGCCTGGTGCGGACCGTGACGCCGCCGCTGTACGGCACGCCGGAGGGCGCGCAGGAGCTGCAGCGGCTGCTGGAGGCCGCCCGGCAGGCCGGGACACTGGACGAGCTGGCGACCCAGTGGGAGCAGGGGCCGATCGTCGTCGGCAGCGGGACGGCGGCGCAGGAGGCGGTCGCCACCCGCCTGCGTGCCGCCATCTATGAGGCCGGTGGCGACCTGGAGCGGTCGCTGGCCGAGCGCCGCGCCGCCGTGCTGCTGGCGACGGCCGCCGGGGAGGACTGGTTTGAGCTGGCGCAGACGGAGGCGCGCCTGAGCAACACCGCCAGCGCCCAGCGGGCATATGTGCAGGCGCTGCGTGCCGTGAAGTATCCTCTGTCACCCGCGCATCGGGCCATCGCCCGCCAGTACGCCCCCTGATGCCGCGAGAAACTGGGTAAAAGCACCCGTAGGAATGGCCGGCTTGACAGGAGGGCCTGTTTTCCGTTACAATAACCGTGCGGCGCTATTGCGTGCCCTTTTTCAGGCGTCGCAGGCCCTCCCCGGCCTTCACTCGCGCCTCAGCGACCAGGGATTGACATGCAGCACCGCGAGAACACGGCTGGCAACACGGACGAGTCTTTTTCCCTTCGCACCGCTATGACGTCTCCCGGAATGATGCACGGCCACATCGTTGTGGCGGAAGACGATGAGGCCACAGCCGACCTGCTGCGCGCCTGTCTCACTCAGGCCGGCTATGAGGTGACGGTCGTAACCGACGGTCAGGCGGCCCTGGAGGCCGTGACCACCGACCGCCCTGACCTGATCCTGCTGGACGAGCGGATGGCGAGTCGGGCCGGCCACGAGGTCGCCCGGCGGCTCAAGGCCTCGGAAGAGACGCGGTTCATCCCCCTCGTCATTCTGACCTCCGGGAGCGGCAGCGAGGACAAGGAGCGTTTGCTGGAAGTCGGGGCCGATGATCTCATCACGAAACCCTTCCATTCCACCGAACTGCTCATCCGAGTCCGCTCTCTGCTGCGCCTGGGGCGGCTGCACCAGGACCTGATGGACAACAACCGCGAGCTGCAAGCCGCCTACGAGACGGCGCGCGAGTCCGAGGCCAAGTACCGCGCCTTGATCCAAGATGCGCAGGACGCCTTGCTTCTGGTTGATCCATCGTCAGCGACCATTCTGGAGGCCAACCGGCGCGCGCGGGAATTGAGCGGCTACGATGAAGACGACCTGATCGGCCAGACGGCGAGCATGTTGTGCTCGGAAGGGGCGGCCGGCAATTGTCAGGCACTGATCGCGCGCGTCATGACGGAAGGCCGAGCCATCGCGGAAGGCGATGGCACCTTGCGATGCAAGGGCGGCGAAGACATCCCGATTGAGATCCATGCCAGCCTCGCCAACCACCACCTGGGCAAGCCGCTGATCCAGGCCCTGATCCGCGATCTGCGGCCCCGGCGGCAGCTGGAGTCGGAGCGCAACAAATCCGAGCGGCTGGCCGCCGTGGTGGAGACGGCGGTGACGGTCAACCACGAGATCAACAACCCCCTCTTCGTCATCATCAGCAGCGTGGAGAGTCTGCAGCGCACCCTCTTCAATGCCGACTCGGGAGTCCGGGACAAGCTGGAGCGCATCAGCGAGGCCTGCCGCCGCATCCAGCGCTTCACCCAGCAGCTCTCGTCCGTGATCGCGCCGGTCAGTAAGGAGTACCTGCCGGGCCTGAAGATGCTCGACATCCAGCAGTCTGTCGCCGCGAAACCCGACGCAGACGCCGGGGATACCCACGAGCCAGGGCCATGAATACCTCGTTGCGCTTTGCCCTGGCCGGCTGCGGCAGCATCGCCCCCACGCACGCGCGCGCTCTGGCCTCCTTGACCGATGCCGCCCTGGTCGCCTGTACCGATGCCCTGCCGGAGCGGGCGCGGGCGTTCGCCGCCGAGTTCGGCCCGCGCCCGCTGGCCTGGGCCGATGTCCTGGCCGACCCCGACATTGACGCCGTGACGGTCTGCGCGCCGAGCGGCCTCCACGCCGCCCTGGGAGTCCAGGCGCTGCGCGCGGGCAAGCACGTCGTCGTCGAGAAGCCGATGGACATCTCGCTCGCCGCCTGCGACGCCCTGCTGGCCGCGCAGCGGGAGTCGGGCCGCCGACTGGCGGTCATCTCCCAGCACCGCTTCGACCGGGCCAGCCGGGCCGTCCGGGCGGCGCTGGACGACGGCCTGCTCGGCGATTTGATTCTGGTGGACGCGCGCATCCCCTGGTACCGGACGCAGGAGTACTACGACTCCGGCGACTGGCGCGGAACGTGGGCGTTGGACGGCGGCGGCTGCCTGATGAACCAGGGCGTCCATACCGTGGATCTGCTGCGCTGGCTCGCCGGCCCGGCCGTGACCGTCTACGCGCAGGCGCGGACGGCGGCGCACATCCGCCTGGAGACCGAGGACGCGATCACGGCGACCCTGACCTTTGCGAGCGGGGCCATCGGGACCCTGATGGCCTCCACGGCCGCCTACCCCGGCTTCCCCGCCCGCCTCGCCCTGCACGGCACACGCGGCAGCGCCGTCATTGAGGGCGACGCGCTGCAGACGCTGGCGATCCAGGGCCGCGAGACGGTCGCGGGCGAGGCCGCCATCGCCCACGCCGTCCAGGTCGCCACCGGCGGCACGAAGGCCGCGACCACTCTGGCCCCCCCGGAATTGGGGGCGGGGGCCTGGGGCGAGGCGCACCGCGCCCAGCTCGCCGACTTCCTCCAGTGCTGCCGCACGGGCGCGACGCCGCAGGTGGACGGCACGCAGGGCCGCAACGCCGTAGAACTGGTTCTGGCCTGCTACGAGTCGGCGCGTACTGGGCAGGTCGTGATGCTGCCGGGTGCGCGGCCATGATCCTGATCGGCATTGATCCGGGCACGGCGACGACGGGATTTGGGGTGGTGGAGAAGCGCGGCGACCGGGTATGCTTCGTGGACTGCGGCACGTTCGAGACGCCGCCCGATCTGGACGCGCCCGCACGCCTGAAGATGATCTACGAGGACTTCAACACGCTCCTGGACAAGTACCGGCCTGATGGGGTCGCCACGGAGCGGTTGTTCTTCACCAACAACGTCACCACGGGCATCCCGGTCGGGCGGGCGCTGGGCGTGATCCTGCTGACGCTCGCCCAGCGCGGGCTGCCGTGGGCCGAGTACACGCCGACACAAGTGAAGAGCGCCGTGGTGGGCGTGGGCCGGGCCGAGAAGAAGCAGGTGCAGTTCATGGTGACGCGCCTGCTGGGCCTGAACGCCACGCCCAAGCCCGATGACGCCGCCGACGCGCTCGCCATCGCCATCTGCCACGCGCACTCCCTCCCGCTGACGGCAGCCGTAAGGCGCGGCGTGCGGGGATAGCGTCCCTGCGGCATCACAAAATCGCCCGCAATGCAAAATTGCCCGAAACGACGCGGCCGGGTTGCAATTTCTTGGCGACGGGGGTATAATTCCGTCGGCTCCCAGATGGGGAGCATTGGCGACGCGCCTCCATAGCTCAGCTGGTTAGAGCACCTGACTCTTAATCAGGGTGTCCGGGGTTC
>JAFAZD010000302.1 GCA_019239955.1 Armatimonadota bacterium
CGTCCACCCGGGGATCGCGCCCGACCTGTCCGAGCGCTTCTCGCTGCTGGCGGGCGAACACAACGGCCAGTGCGAGCGCCGATGGCGGCACCGCCAGGAACAGGCCACAACAACAACGCAGTCAAATCCATAGCCCAGGAGCAATTCTGTCACTAAGTCCATTTTTCCTTCCAGCGACCTGAACTTCCTTCTTTCGCCTGCCAGGATGATCGCCGCGCAACAGCTCGTTGCTTGAAACTTCCCGCCCCCTAAGACGTACAAGCCACAACATAGAACTGTTCCGTCCGGGAGATGCCGCCATGCCACGCCCCCTGTTCCTGTCCGCGATTGCTTTCGCCCTGCTCATGAGTTCCGTGCCTCATGGGGTCGCCGCCGATGCCGCCAAGCCGCCGAAACTGCCCGCGCCGCCGCCTGCCGCCGCGCCGCAGCCGGCGCAGTCGTCCCAGGATGAGGGGGCGACGCCGCTGATGCTGGCCGCCGCGTCGGGCAAGGTCGCCGATGTGCAGGCGCTGCTGGACAAGGGAGCGGACGTCAACGCGGCATCCAAGAAGGGCAACACGGCCCTCTTGTACGCCGTCTTCACGGATCACGCCTCGATCTGTAAGCTGCTGCTGGCGCATGAAGCGAACCCGAACACGCCCAACAAGGACGGCACGCCGCTGATGACGGCCGTTTTCAAGGGCGATCCCGCAGTCGTCTCCCTGCTGTTGGACGCCAAAGCCAATGTCAACGGGACCGACCACAACGGCGCGACGGCGCTGCACGCGGCGGCGGTGCTGGGGAGGCTGGAGATCGCGCGCCTGTTGCTCGCCCACGGGGCCAAGACCGAGGCCGTGACCAGGGATGGCTTCACGCCGCTGATCCTCACAGGCCTGAGCGGCAACGTCGAGATCGGCAAGATGCTGCTGGACAAGAAGGCAGACGTCAACGCCGAGGGCAACAAGGGCGAGACGGCCCTGTTGCTGGCGTCATTGACGGGCAAGACGGCGATGGTCCGCTGGCTGCTCAAGAACGGGGCGGACCTGCAAGGGGTGGACATCAACGGCACGACGGCTTTGATGGCCGCCGCCGTCAGCGGCAGCGCTGAGACCGTGCGGGCGCTGCTGGACGCCGGCGCGGACATCAGCGCCCGTAACAACGACGACCTTTCGGCCTTGCAGATCGCCCAGTTCCTGAAAAAAGACGCTGTCGCCGCCCTGCTGGAAAAGGCCGGCGGCTGAGTCCGTTCGGCAGGAATCTCCGCGTAGGTGGCGAATACTGCACCGGCCCGCCCGTCCCCGATGACGGCTCGCCCGGAGGGAACCCGCCCATGACACTCCATCCCGTGCCCACCGACGGGGACACGTCCTGGTTCGTCCGCGACCGCTTCGGCCTGTTCATCCACTGGGGCCTCTACGCCCTGCCCGCCCGCCACGAGTGGGTGAAGAACCAGGAGCGGATCGCCGACGCCGACTACGAGAAGTACTTCCGGCACTTCGACCCCGACCTCTACGACCCCGCCGCCTGGGCCGCCGCCGCCGCGGGCGCGGGCATGAAATACTTCGTCGTCACCACCAAGCACCACGAGGGCTTCTGCCTCTGGGACAGCGAATTGACGGACTACAAGGCGACCAACACGCCCTACGGCAAGGACCTCCTGCACCCGATGGTGGACGCCTTCCGCGCGCAAAACATGAAGGTCGGCTTCTACCATTCGCTGATTGACTGGCACCACCCGGACTACACCGTGGACCACGTCCACCCCATGCGCGACAATGAGGCCGCCCGCGCCGGCAACGCGCAGAAGGACATGGGCCGCTATCGTGAATACCTGTGGGGTCAGTCCCGCGAACTCTTGACTGGGTTCGGCAAGGTGGACATCCTCTGGTACGATTTCTCGTATGAGGGCAAGGGCAAGGAGCAGTGGCAGAGCGAGGGGCTGATCCAGATGGTGCGCCAGCTGCAGCCCGGCATCATCCTCAACGACCGCCTCCAGATTGACCAGGACATCAAGACGCCGGAGCAGTACCAGCCGCGCGAGTGGGTGAAGGTGGACGGCAAGCCGGTCGTCTGGGAGGCCTGCCAGACGTTCTCCGGGTCGTGGGGGTACTACCGGGACGAGGAAAGTTGGAAGAGCGTGGACCAACTTGTCCGGATGCTGATCGACAGCGTCAGCAAGGGCGGCAACCTGCTCTTAAACGTCGGCCCGACCGGGCGCGGCGAATTTGACTATCGGGCGTTGGACCGGCTGGCCGGCATGGGCGAGTGGATGAAGCGGCACGCGCGTTCCATCTACGGCTGCACGCAGGCCCCCGACGAGTTCCAAGCGCCGCAGGACTGCCGCCTGACCTACAACCCGGAGACGCGGCGGCTCTACGTCCACGTCTTCGCCTGGCCCTTCGTCGAGCTGCACCTGGACGGCTTCGCGGGCAAGGTCGAATACGCCCAGCTCCTCAACGACGCCTCGGAGATCAAGATGGAGGGCCGCCCGGACTGGCAGGGCGGACACGACGTTGGGGCGGGCACGCTCACGCTGCGCCTCCCGGTCAAGAAGCCCAACGTCACCGTGCCGGTGATCGAGCTGTTCTTGAAGTAGGCCCCAGCAAGAACCCCCTCCGGCGTAGGAACCCCCTCCGGCTCGCCGAGGCTCGCCACCTCCCCCGAAGCGGGGGAGGGCGAGTGTCAAGAGGGTGGACCGGCTCGCCGAGCAGGGAGGGGTTCTTCCGCCCTGGGGCAAAAGGAGACATCATGCCCTGGGCTCAAGATCATGCCTGGAACTGGTACAACGCCCGCCCGTGGGTGTGCGGGTTCAACTACGTCCCCCGCACCGCCATTAACTCCACCGAGATGTGGCAGGATGCGACCTTTGACCCGGACACGATGGATCAGGAACTCGGCTGGGCGTCCCATATCGGCCTGAATTCCTGTCGTGTCTTCTTGCAGTACCTGGTCTGGGAGGACGACGGCAATGGCTTCTTACAGCGCCTGGACCTGTTTCTGGACATCGCCGCGCGGCACCGCGTCTCCGTGATGCCGATCCTTCTGGACGACTGCGCCTTCGTGGGAAAGCGGCCATATCTCGGCCCGCAGGCCGCGCCCGTGCCGGGCGTCCACAACAGCGGCTGGACCCCCAGCCCCGGCCGGGATCGCGTCACGAACCGCGCCGCCTGGCCCCGGCTGGAGGACTATGTCACGTCCGTCATCTCGCGCTTCGCCGCCGATGGGCGCGTCCTGGCCTGGGACCTGTACAACGAGCCGGGCAACGACGACATGGGCAGCGACAGCCTGCCGCTGCTCCAGGAGGCCTTCGCCTGGGCGCGGGCCGCCAACCCGCAACAGCCCCTGACGGCCGGGACCTGGAACCCGGAGTTAAAAGAACTCAACGAGGCATCCCGCTCCCTGTCAGACGTTCTCTCCTTCCATAACTACGACAACTTGGCCCGCTTAGAGGCGGAGATCGCGGAATTGAAGTCTTACGGGCGGCCTCTGCTCTGCACGGAATGGATGCGGCGCACGGGCGGCCCCAGCCTGTTTGAGACCCACCTGCCGATCCTGCGGCGGGAGGGCGTCGGGTGCTGGTTCTGGGGACTGGTGCAGGGAAAGACGCAGACCCATTTCCCCTGGGGATCGCTGCCGGGCGCGCCCGAACCCGACATCTGGTTCCACGACCTGCTGCGCGCCGACGGCACGCCCTATCGGGAGGCGGAGGTCGCCGTCATCCGCGAACAGATCGCCCCTTCCTCCCCATGACCGTCGCCAAGGCCCTGCAACAATCCGCCGCGCGGCTGGCAGAGGTCGGCGTGGACACGCCGGGGCTGGACGCCCGGCTGCTGCTCGCCTGGGTCCTGAAGGCCTGGCGTGAGGACTTGGCGCGCGAGCCAGAGCGCGAGTTGTCCGCGCGGGAGCAGACCATCTTCAACAAGGCGCTCGCCCTGCGGGCCGAGCGCCGTCCCCTGCCCTACATCACCGGCGAGCAGTGGTTCTACGGGAGGCCCTTCAAGATCAACCGCGCCGTGCTGATCCCGCGCCCGGAGACGGAGATGCTGGTGACGGCGGCCCTGGAGAAGTGCGCGGACAACCCCGCGCCGAGGCTGGCGGACATCGGCACGGGCAGCGGATGCCTCGCCGTCACCCTCGCCGCCGAGCGCCCCGACGCCCGCATTTGGGCAACCGACCTTTCACGCGATGCCCTGAACGTGGCCCGCAAGAACGCCGTCCGTCATGGCGTCGCGGGCCGCCTGACGCTGCTCGCCGGCGACCTGCTGGCGCCCCTGCCGCCGGACGCGCGGCTGGATGTCATCGTCTCCAACCCGCCCTACGT
>JAFAZD010000149.1 GCA_019239955.1 Armatimonadota bacterium
GAGCGGCCGGAGAGGCTCCTTCTGTTTTCGTGGCATTACGGGCCTCCGGACAGGAGATTCCTCAGTCTACCCGTTCTGCCCCGGAAAGGCCACGCCCGTGACAAGTGACCCACTAGGTGCAGACGCCGCCCTGGACGCTGCAGCAAACCCTTCACAGCGTCAAGACCTTGAAGGTCGCTGCGTAGGGCCGTGGCGCGCCATGCCCCTACCCATGAGAGCCATTGCCGATCCCGGCAGGGGCGAACACAAGATTCGCCCCTGCGTTTTGCCATCAGGGGCGGCTTTGCTTGATCGGCACGGCTTTCTACGCCTCCTGCTGCGGCGGCAGGAGGTGCTCCAGGGCGCGACTGGCCGTGTCACTGACTTCTTTGAACAGGCGGGCGCGCGCGGCCTTCACCACCGCGTCCCGGTCGTCGCCGTCGTCCAGGACGATCTCTTCCGACAGGCCAAACTTCACGCTCTGGTAATTGCGACTCCGGGACACCTCAAACGACACCGTCACTCGCTCTGCTTTGCTCATCGCCGTCTCCTCTCTCCGAACACTTGGTAGAGTTTCCCCATTTGCGCCACGCTGCCATGCGGAAAGAATGGTAATTCGGTTATGAGGGGTTCAGGATGTTGACGGCGCGGGCGGCGAGCAGGACAATCACCGTCAGCGAGATCAGGGCCTGGAGCATCATCAGGACCTTCGCCCAGCGCGAGAGCACGGCAGTGTCGGTCGGGGAGAGCGCCGTGCTGGTGTTGAAGGCGAGGAACAGGTAGTCCAGGAAGTTGGGGTCCCAGCCCTGCTCGCCGGTCTCCCGCTTGATCTGCGACGACATCGCCATCTGCGGGAACAGGAAGGCCCCGTCCGTGTGCTCGCCGCGCAGGTCGCGCTGGTGCGGCCCGCCGCCGTCGAACTGCCAGTACCAGAGGGCAAAGACCAGCACGTTGGTCAGCCACAGCGCCGCCGAGGAGCGTAGCAGCTGCGCCGGCTGGATGTGCCCGCCCAACAGGGCGCGGACCAGCAGCCCCAGCGAGACGATCAGGAAAGCCGTGACGACCACGTCCACGCTCAGGCCCAGAATCCGGTTGAGGCCGTGATGACCGCGCCGGCGGGTCAGGACGGTCGGGATGATCAGCAGCACGACCAGCGAGATCAGCAGCCCGCGCGGCCCCCATTGCAGGCTCTTGGGCAGCGCCTCGTACAGCCCCCCGACCGCCACCAGCGCGACCACCGCCGGCCAGCGCGGCTCCGGGTCATCCAGGTTGATTTGTTCCGTCTTCTGTTGCGCGTTCATCGCCGCTGTAGCCTCCGCTTAGAGCAATCTCAACTGCTTGACCAGCATCGCCAGGCCGATGACCAGCCCGATGCCGACGACCAGCCGGCGCACGTTCTTCTGCCCCAGCCGCCGCGCCAGGCCCGCCCCGCCGTAGCCGCCCAGGACCGCCCCGACCGCCATCAGCAGCGCGAGCGGCCAGTTCACCCTTCCCCCCAGGATGAACGTCGCCGCCGCGACGCCGTTGATGCAGACGGCGGCGAAGTTCTTCAGGCCGTTCATGTGGTGGATGTTGCTCAGGCCCAAGAATCCCAGCGCGGCCAGCATCAGAATCCCCATGCCCGCACCGAAAAAGCCGCCGTAGACGGCCACCACGAACTGAAACAGCATCACGCCGAGCACGCCCTGGCGGGCCGAGGGGGCCGCCTCTTCCCGCCGGCCCCGCGCGACCCAGCGCCGCACCGGCTCGTTGAGCATGAACAGGGCGGTCGCCCCCAGGATCAGCCAGGGCACCAGGTGGGCGAAGACTTCATCCCCGGCGCGCAGCACCAGTTTGGCCCCGATCACGCCGCCCGCCAGGCTGGGCAGCCCCAGCCAGAGCAGCTCGCGCCGGCCGCGCCCCATCTCCTGTCGGTAGCCCCAGAAGGCGCTCACGGAGCCGGGAACCAGGGCGACGGTGCTGGTGGCGTTCGCCATCACGTAGGAGACGTGGGGGGCGGCCAGCAGCGCGGGGAACGTCAGCAGCGTCCCGCCGCCCGCGACCGAATTGATCGCCCCCGCCAGCAGGGCCGCCGCGAACAGGAACAGGTGAGTCAGGGAGAAAGTCATCGGCGGCGCAGGAACAAATTCAGTAGCAGGGTCAGCACGACGCTCAGGACGATGCTGGTGGCGAAGGGGAAGTAGAACGTGACCGGCCCGCGCCGCAGCACGATGTCGCCGGGCAGCCGTGACGGCGGCCCCAATCGCCCCCACAGCAGAAGGGCCACGCCGACCAGGATGGTCAGCGCGCCCAGCAGAATCAAGGTCCGTCCGATGCCCGTCATGCCCTTGATGATACCCGGCCCGCGTGTCAAAATTCGCGCCGGGCAGGGCGGGACGCGCTATTTCCGTGCATCCTCCTGATCCGGGGGCGGGTAGACGCCCGGCGAGGCCAGGATGCGGCGCTGGCTGCCGGTCAGGGCCGGGTCCTCCGCCGGGTAGCCGCGCCGCGACCAGGCCACGGGCCGGGGGCAGTATTTCAGGAAAAGCGTGCGGCGCTCCCCCAGGCCGCGCCAGGGCATCGTCCCGTGCGTCAGCGCCTCCGTGAAGATGACCGCGCTGCCGGCCGGCCCGGTCACGGCCTGAACGAACGGCGGTGGATTTTCCAAGTTGCGCCACTCGTCCGGGTAAGGATAGTTGCTCTTGTGGCTGCCCGGCACGCAGCCGAAGCCGCCGTCGCCCGGATGCACGTCCTTCAAGTTGTAGGCCACCACCGTCAGCCCGTTATGCATTCGGCCGTCCCGGAACAGGAAATACTGCGCGGGGTCAAAGGGCGTCGCGCCGCCGTGCAGGGTCGCCCCGATGGGGCCAAGGCCGCTGCGGATCACATCGGCGTAGTCATGGTCCAGCCGATGGTTGGGGCCGAGCAGTTCGGTCAGGTAGGGCGCGAGGCGCGGGTTGTCCACCAGGGCGCGCCCGTGCTCGCCCCAGGACACCGGCCCGCCGAAGCGCTGCGTCCGCATGTCCGCCTCCGCCCGCCGCGCGATCTGTTCGTCCAGGAGGCCGTTGAGCGCCGCGACCCGTTGCGGCGACAGCGCGTCTTCCACCAGAAGGAACCCCTGCAAATCAAAGAGATAACGCTCGCGCTCTTTCATGGCTGCTTCTCCACTCTCCTTCGGCATCAGCGGTGGTAGTGGTGGACCACGATGGGGCCGCCGTAGCCCCCGTAGTGGTGGACGTGGATCACCGTCGGCCCGCCGTAGCCGTACCCGCTGCCGTAATGGTGGACGTGGACGACCGGCGGGGCGCCGTAGCCGGGGCCGTAGTGATGGACGACCACGACGGGCGGGGCGTTGTAGCCGGGGCTGATGTAGGTCCGCCGCTGGCCGCAGCCGGCAATGAGAACGGCCGCGAGCGCGGCCAGGGTGCCGAGTACGCCCGGAATGCTCCGGGCGGCGAAGTGCAATGGCTTCATCATGATCTCCCTCAGAAATAAAGTGTCTCGCACTCCTTTGGACACGCGACACGGCGATTTGTTGCAGAAGGCCGTAAGAACCAAGCGCGAGCGCCACGCCGTTGTGTGCTGACAGGCCGAACCCACCCCAACCCCTCCCGTTTCGGGGCAGATACGCATCCAGTAATCTTGGCGCTCCTGCCGGACGAGACGAAAAAGGCCTCCGACAACTCCCCCTGGAACGCCCGGTGCAGCAACGCCAGAAACAGCGGGTGCGCCACAGGCCCCGGCGAGGCCGCTCGCCGTGTCCCCCCTCGCTCAACTCTCCCCCACCTATCACGGAAACCTCCCGCCATTTTCCTCCCACTCATTGACAATGCCGCAGACCCGTGTTATACTCTGCTATCACCTGATAGTAGAGTGCTACTACGAGAAAGCTATCCCGGATTGTGGTGTGATCGTATGGCGGAGGAACACGAAAAGGGACAAGAAATCGGGGCGGCGAATCCCGCTCGCCCGGGCCACGCGACCATGAACACGATCGCGACGCACCTGGGGGTTTCGCGAGCGACCGTCTCGCACGTGCTCAATGGGCGTTCGGCCGAGCAGCGCATTCGCCCCGAGACGCAGAGCCGCGTCCTGGACGTGGCCCGGGAGCTGGGTTACCGCCCCAACGCCTTGGCCCGCTCGGTGCGCTCGGGCAAGTCCCGCATGATCGGCTACCTGGTCAGCGACCCGCGCTACGAGCCGTACTGGAACACCATCATCGGCGCCCTGGACGAGGCCGAACAGGAGGGGTTCACGCTCAAGGTACTGTCGGTGACGCCCGGTACGTTTGCCGAGCGGATCCGCCAGTGCATGGAGCTGCGGCTCGGCGGCCTCATCGTGCGCATCAACCAAGACAAGAGCACCCTGTTTGCAGAAGCCAACCGCGTCGGCATCCCGGTCGTCACAGTGGACGAGAGTGTGCCCCAGTCCTTCGGCGTCAGAGTCAACGCCGCCGACGCGCTCGGGTGCCGGGAGGCCGTCTCGCACCTGGTGGAGCTGGGCCACCGGCGGATCGGCTTTATCTCGAGCGGCTTTGGTCGTCAGCCGCTGGAGATCGTCCCGACCCGCGAGGGGCTGTTCCTTCAGGAGATGGCGACCCGGGGGCTGGATGTGCCGGACGGGTGTGTGACGCGCGAGACGATGCTGGTGTACGGGCGCCGGGCCAAGGCGGGCCATGACACCGCGACGGGGCTGGCGGCGACGGACGCCCTCCTGGAGCACCCGGCGGGGCGGCCGACGGCCATCTTCTGCTGGCGCGACGAGGCGGCGCTGGTGGCGATCCAGGCGTGCCACCGGCGGGGCCTGCGCGTACCCGGGGACATCTCGGTGGTGGGGTTTTCCGACATCAGCGCGGCGTGGCTGTGCGACCCGCCGCTGACGACCTGCCAGTCGCCGTGGGAGGAGATGGGCCGCACGGCGGTGCGCCAACTGGTGAACGCGGTCGAGGGAGAGTTCGACCCGTCACCCCGGGAGATCCTGATTCCGTCGGGGCTGGTCGTCCGCCAGTCGAGCGGACCGGCCCCGACGTGACACGAGTGTGATCGCCTGCCTCCGGCACGGCCGTCTGGCGGACGGGGCGAGGAGGCGCCCGGCGTGGTCAGGAGTCCACCGCCGTACCCTCAGAGTCAAGGATTTTACATGACAGGACTCCGCATGAAGAACACATTGCTGTGCCGGTCCTTGGGCCTGTTCGCTGCCGCGTTCTCCATGGTGGCCATGCTCGCCACCTCCCCGGCCGCTCCGACGCAGGCGGCCCTGCGGGCGCAGCCCGTCCCGGTTCTCACCTGGACCGGGGACAACCGGAACGGCACGTTCACCAACCCGGTCCTCTACGGCGACTACCCCGACCCGGACATCATCCGGGTCGGCAAGGACTTCTACCTCGCGACGACCACCTTCGTCAGTGTGCCGGGCCTGGAGATCCTGCACTCCCGGGACCTGATCAACTGGGACATCGCCGGCTACGCCCTGCCCACGCTGGACTTTGACCCCCGGTATAGCCTGACCGGCGGCAGCGAGTACGCCCAGGGCGTTTGGGCCCCCTGCCTGCGGTACCACGGCGGCAAGTTCTACATCGTGGACAACATCCAGGGCGTGGGGACGGTCGTGCTGCGCGCGCACAACCCCGCCGGGCCGTGGACGATGAACCGCCTCAATGCGGGCCTGTTCGACCCAGGCCTGATGTTCGACGACGGCACACCGCTCGTCTACAACGGCACCGGGGGCCACATCTCCGTCGCCGTCCTCGACTCTGACCTGCGCCACGTCCTCTCCAACACCCTGGCCTACACCCTGCCCCACAGCGGCGGCGAAGGCTCCCACGCCTACAAGATCAATGGCATGTACTACGTCCTCAACGCCGTGTACGCCAGGAACGCCACCATCGCCTGCTCCCGCTCCCAGCACCGCGACGGGCCCTTCACCAGCACCACCGTCTGCGCCAACGCCATGCCCTGGCACGCCCCGCACCAGGGCGGCATCGTCCAGCTTCCCAACGGCGACTGGTGGGGCTTCTCGCTCGCCGACGCCGGCCCCGTCGGGCGCACGACGTGGGTTGGGCCGATCACCTGGAAGGACGGCTGGCCCTACTTCGGCGACCCCGCCGCGCCCGGATTCCCCGTGACCAGCCCGAAACCGAAGGTCGGCACGTTCCCCGTCACCCCGCTGCCGGCCTCCGACGAGTTCTCGGGGCCGATGCTGGGATTGCAGTGGGAGTGGAACCACAACCCTGACGACACGAAATGGTCACTCTCGGCCCGGCGCGGCTACCTGCGCCTCCAGACACAGACGGCACCGAACCTGACGAACGCGCGCAACACGCTGACGCAACGCACGGAGGGCCCCCGCTGCACTGGCGTCATCAAGATCGACACCGGTCACCTGCAGCCGGGCGACCGGGCGGGGCTGTGCCTGCTGGAGCAGAACTTCGGCTACCTCGCGGTGTACCGGGATGCGGACGGCCAGCGGGTCGTGCGGGTGGTGAACCAGAACGGGGACCTGAAAGCCCCCGCGGAGGACGTCACCGACACGGCCCCCGCCGTGCCCGGCGCCACGCTCTGGCTGGAGGCCCACTGCGACTTCGACACCAACACGGCGCAGTTCTCCTACAGCACCGACGGCAATAACTTCACACAATTGGGCGGCGACTTCCCGATGCACTTCACGCTGGCCACGTTCCAGGGGGAGCGTTTCGGTATCTTCGACTACAACCCCGCCGGAAGCAGCGGGTGGCTTGATGTCGATTACTTCCACGAGGAGGGGGCCTCTCTCCCGAAGGCCGCCGCCGTCCCGAACCAGGCGCTCGCCCCCAAAGGTTAACGGACAAGCCCAAGCGCACACTTTGCTTGCAGTTCGGTCGCCTCTGCTGGAAGGCTTTTTTCAAGTCACGCCGAACGTGTGTTTAGTTCGCCTTTTGAACGAAGAGCGAACCAGGAAGTCTGGAAATATGACGTTGAAGCGGCTCCGACAAATTGCAGCACCTCCTCGTTCGCCCATTGCGCCTGGTACACAGCAACAATGGGGGAAGGTCGAGGAGGCGGTCGGCCTGCGCTTCCCTGAGGATTATAAACAACTCATCGGCGTCTATGGGCATGGCTGCTTTGCCGATTTCGTTTGGCTGTTCAATCCGTTCTTTTTCGGGTATGCGATGGGTGCCCGCGATTACAGCACGAACGTCAAAGGGCGATTAAAGGCGCTGGAGGAATTGCGCCTGAAATGGCCCGATGACACGGCTCCGTTCCCATCATGGCCGACTCCTGGTGGCGTGTACCCGTGGGGCACCACCGACAACGGCGGCACGCTGTGTTGGCTCACGGTTGGCTCTCCCGAGGAATGGACGGTGGTGCTGTTGGATGATGACCTATCGGAGCGATACGATCAGTATCCGATGACGATGACAGAGTTCCTGGTGGCCTGGTTGTCCGAGGAGGTCGTTCCCAGGACATTTCCCGACGACATTTTCCCCGCCGAACTGCCCTTATTCCGTCCTGAAAATAGGGGAACGGAAATTGTCCCGATGAGTGCGTCGCCGCTCTAGTTCGCCTTTCCTCGCAGAGAGCGAAGTAGGCCCTATTTTTGTCTCTATCAAGCCGTCAATGCTCGATGGGAACCGACGCCTACGCCCGTCTGCTGCCGGAACTTCGCTCTGTGAAATCAAATACGAACCAGGCGGGAGACCTTAGCCTAGGATATATTCGTTTCGTGGGCAGAACACTTCCTGGGCGCTGACAACGGCCTCAACCGAAGAACATGACGAAACAGGAGAACCATACGTGACATCGCGCTGTAAATCGCTGGCCGCTGTCGTAGCCGCTGCCCTCTGCCTCGCCGCGCCGCTCCCATCGCGGGCCGCCCCCACGCGCACCGTTGCCGTGGATTATGCCCAGGTCAAGGGACCCACCAGCCAGGTGTTCCGGCAGTGCGTCGGCGCGGGGCGGGCCAATGAGGGACTGCGCGCCGACTGGCAGCGGCAGCTCGCCTACGCCCAGCAGAAGTGCGGCTTCCAATACATCCGCATGCACGGCATCTTCACCGACGACATGGGCGTCTACCGCGAGGATGCCGCCGGCCACCCGGTCTACAACTGGCAATATGTGGACCGCCTCTACGACTTCCTGCTCAGCATCCACGTCCGCCCCTTCGTCGAGCTGGGCTTCATGCCGGGCGCCCTCGCCAGCGGGCGGCAGACCATCTTCTGGTGGCGCGGCAACGTCACGCCCCCCAAGGACTATGACAAGTGGCACGACCTGGTGGCGGCGGCCGTGCGTCACTGGACCGAGCGTTACGGCCGGGATGAGGTGAAGAACTGGTACTTCGAGGTCTGGAACGAGCCGAACCTGAAGGGCGGCTTCTGGACGGGCGACCAGCAGGACTATTTCAAGCTCTATGCCGCCTCCGCCGCCGCCATCAAGTCCGTCTCGCCGCAGTACCGCGTCGGCGGCCCCGCCACCGCCGGCAACGGCTGGATCGCTGACTTCATCCGCTACTGCGCCGACAATCACGTGCCGGTGGACTTCGTCAGCACCCACACCTACGGCGTCGGCCAGGGGTTTTTGGACGCCGAGGGCAATCGCGGCACGGTCGTCAGCCGCGACCCACACGCCGTCTCCGGCGACATGCGCCGCACCCGCGCTGAGGTCAGCGCCTCGCCCCTGCCGCATCTGCCGCTCTTCTATACCGAGTGGAGCGCCTCCTACACGCCGTCCGACCCCATCCACGACAACTACGTCGAGGCGTCCTACATTCTGGACAAGGTCAAGAACGCCGCGTCGGCGGTGGACGGCATGTCCTACTGGACGTTCACCGACATCTTCGAGGAGGCCGGCCCCCGCTTCACGCCCTTCCACGGCGGCTTCGGGCTGATCAACTACGAGGACATCCTCAAGCCCGCCTTCTTCGCCTACCGCTTCCTGAACGAGCTGGGGTCTACGGAGCTGGCGAACCGCGACGCCGCCTCCTTCGTCACCCGCGACCCGCGCGGCGGCGTCCAGGCCCTGCTCTGGGACTTCACCATCACCCAGCCGGGCACCGAGAACGACCAGGCGTTCTACAAGGCGGACCATCCCGCCAAGGCCAAGGGCGAGGTCGCGCTCCGCCTCGCCCACCTCCCCGCCGGGCGCTACGCCGTCCGCTGCACCCGCGTCGGCTACCGGTCGAACGACCCCTACGCCACGTATATGGACCTCGGCTCCCCCGGCCAGCTCACCCGCCCGCAGGTCGCGCTCATCAAGCGCAGGAACGGCGGCGCGCCGTACCTGACGCGCACCGTCGCCGTCGCCCCCGGCAGCCCCTTCCAGATGCGCCTGCCGCTGCGGGAAAACGACGTGTTTTTCGTTACGCTCACCCGGCAAGAAAAATCAAAATGAACAAGACAACAAACCAGATCACTCTGACGCTCGCCGCTTCGGCGGCGCTGCTGGCCGGCCTGGCCGGCGGCGCGCGCTCCCAGGAGTCGCCGGCGGTCTCGGCCGCCCTGACCATTGACGTCGGCAAGCGCGGCCCGGCCATTCCCGCGAGCTTCTACGGCCTGATGACCGAGGAGATCAACCACAGCTATGACGGCGGCCTGTACGCCGAGCTGATCCAGAATCGCACGTTCCAGGACCCGGCGCCCCGCGGGCGGCAGACGTCGCCGCAGGATCTGCCGATCCACTGGTCGCTCGTCGGCGACGGCAAGGCTAGCCCCGACCGCCAGGACCCGGTGAACAGCGCCCTGCCGGTCAGCCTGCGGCTGGACCTCTCCGGCGGGATGGCCGGCGTGGCGAACGACGGGTTCTGGGGCATCCCGGTCCGCCCCAACACGACCTACACCGTCCGCTTCTACGCCAAGGGCGGGGGCGGATTCGCCGGCCCCGTGACGGCGTCGCTCGTGCTCGACGACGGCAGCGTCTCCGTCGCCCAGGCCGACACGCCGCCGGTCACCGGCTCCTGGCGGAAGTATACGGTGACGCTGGCCACCGGCCATGACGCCCCGACCACAGCCCAGGCCCACTTCGTCCTCTCGGCGACGGGAACCGGGAGCGTCACCTTCAGCATGGTGTCGCTCTTCCCGCCGACGTACCAGAACGTGCCCGACGGCCTGCGGCCCGATCTGATGGAGCTGATGGCCGGCCTGCACCCGGCGTTCATCCGCCTGCCCGGCGGCAACTACGTCGAGGGCAGCACGTTCGACACCCGGTTCAACTGGAAGCAGATGATCGGCCCGGCCGACCAGCGCCCCGGGCACATGGGCTGCTGGGGCTACCGCAGTTCCGACGGGTTCGGCCTGCCGCAGTACCTGCTGTGGTGCAAGCAGCTGGGCGCCGAGCCGGTGCTGGCCCTCTTCGCCGGCTACGTCCTCAACGGCAGCCACGTCAACGCCGGCAGTCCGGAGATGGCGCAGTACACGGACGAGGCGCTCCAGGAGATCGAATACGTCACCGGCCCGGCCGACAGCGGGTGGGGCCGGAAGCGGGCCGCCGACGGGTTCCCCGACCCGATCCCGCTGCACTATGTGGAGATCGGCAACGAGGACTGGTTCGACCGGTCCGGCAGTTACGACGGGCGGTTCACAGAGATGGCCCAGGCGATCCGCAAACGGTACCCGCGCCTCAAGATCATCGCCACCGCGCCGGTGAAGAGCTTCAGGCCCGATCTGTACGACGACCACTACTACCGCAGCGCGCGCCAGATGCTGACCCAGGCGGACGAGTACGACAAGCCCGCCGGCAAGCCCGCGCCGCTGACTTTCGCGGGCGGTGGCTGGAGCGGGCGGCAGCCGGGTGGAATCAAGACGTTTGTCGGCGAGTGGGCCACGCAGGAAGGCCGCCCGACGCCGGACCTCAACGCCGCCCTGTCCGACGCCACCTTCCTGATGCGACTGGAGCGGAACGGCGACGCCGTGTCCCTGGAGAGCTACGCGCCGCTGCTGGTCAACGTCAGCCCCGCGGACCCGGACAAAGGGTACCCCCGGGCGTGGCAGTGGGGAACGAACCTCATCGGATACGATGCGCTGCACAGCTTCGGCTCCCCCAGCTATTACGCCCAGGCCATGTTCGGGCAGAACAAGGCCGACATCGTCCTGCCCACCGCGCTCCAGGCGGCCCCGCCCCCCGCCGCGCCCGCGCCGGCCCCGCACGGCGGCATCGGCGTCGGCTCCTACCACACCCAGGTCCAGTACAAAGACATCACCGTCACGGCGCCGGACGGCCATACGCTCCTGACGGCCGACCTGACCAAAGACACCCACGACTGGCAATCCAAAGGCGGCCAGTGGAGCCTGCAGGACCAGGCCATCGAGCCCAGCGCGCCCGAGGCCGAATCCTGGGCCGTGACGGGCGATCCGAACTGGAACGATTGCACGATCCATCTCAAGGCCCGCAAGCTTGGCGGCCCGGAGGGGTTCCTCGTGCTGTTCCACGTCCAAGACGGCAGCCATTACCGCTGGTGGAACGTCGGCGGCTGGGGCAACACCCTGGCACGCTGCGAGGCGACCCACGACGGCACCCGAGACCCCTACGGCCACAGCCACCCGTTCACCGTCGAGACGGGACGCTGGTACGACCTGCGGCTGGAGGTCACCGGCAGCCGCGTCCGCGGGTTCGTGGACGGCCAGCTGGTGACGGACGCGACGGAGGGGCCGGCGACGGCGCCCGCGCCGGTGTTCGCCTCGGCGACGTACGCCAAGGCCGGCCACATCGTGATCGTGAAGGTCGTTAACGTCGGGCCGGGCCCGGTGGACATGGCGATCCACCTGCGTGGGGCGCGGCGGGTCAACCCAAGCGGCACGGCCATCGTCCTCACGGGCGACCCCACGGCGCAGAACACGATTGATCAGCCGACCAACGTGGCGCCCAATCAGGAGGCGGTGACCGACGCGTCTGCATCGTTCCATCGTACGTTCCCGCCGCACTCCCTCACGCTACTGCGGCTTCAGCTTCATTGAAATGGAGGACTCGGAATGAACTCTCTCAGAGAAAAATACGCCCGAAAATCGTTTGCTCTGGTCACCGGCCTGTCCCTTGTCTGGGCAGGGGCCGCGCTGCTGGCTGGTCCCGCGCCTGTCTGGGCGCAGGAGACTGGGGCTGCGGCAGCGGCGACGGGAACGCAGGCCTATCGGGACACGTCCCGGCCGCTGGCGGCGCGGGTGGACAGCCTGATCGCGCAGATGACGCTGGAGGAGAAGGTCGCGCAGCTCCAGAACGCCGCCCCCGCCATCCCCCGGCTTGGCGTCCCCGCTTACAACTACTGGAGCGAGGGGCTGCACGGGATCGCCAATGAGGGGATCGCGACCGTGTTCCCTCAGGCCATCGGCAATGCCGCCACCTGGGATCCGGCCCTCGTGCATGCCATCGGCGATGTGGTCTCCACGGAAGCGCGGGCCAAGTTCAACGACAAGGGGACAGGCGACCACGGCTGGTTCAACGGGCTGACCATCTGGTCCCCGAACATCAACATCTTCCGCGACCCCCGGTGGGGCCGGGGCCAGGAGACCTACGGGGAGGACCCGTTCCTGTCCGGCCGGATGGGCGTCGCCTTCATCCAGGGGATGCAGGGCGACGACCCCCAGTATCTGAAAGCCGTCGCCTGCGCCAAGCACTTTGCCGTCCACAGCGGCCCCGAGCCCCTGCGTCACCGGTTCGACGCCCGCCCGCCCGAGCGCGACCTGTACGAGACCTACCTGCCCCAGTTCGAGGCGGCGGTGCGCGAGGGGCACGTCGGGCAGGTCATGAGCGCCTACAGCGCCATCAACGGCGTACCGGCCCCGGCCGACACGTGGCTGCTGACCGACCTTCTGCGCGGGCAGTGGGGCTTTGACGGCTATGTGGTCTCGGACTGCGACGCCGTGGCCGACATCCTCAACGGCCATCACTACGCCAGCACCATGGCGGAGGCCTCGGCCGATGCCGTCAAGGCCGGGACGGACCTAGACTGCGGCGGCGCCTACGGCGCGCTGACGCAGGCCGTCCACGACGGCCTGATCTCGGAAGATCAGATCAACACGGCCCTGCGGCGCGTCCTGACGGCCCGCTTTCGGCTGGGCCTCTTCGACCCGCCGACCTACGCCTACGCGAAGATCACGGCCGCGGACAACGACACGCCCCAGCACAGCGACCTGGCGCTGCGGGCCGCCCGCGAGTCGATGGTGCTGCTGAAAAACGACGGCCTGCTGCCGCTGGACCCCGCCAGACTCAAGCGCGTGGCCGTGATCGGGGCCAACGCCGACGACACCCGGATGCTGCACGGCAACTACAACGGCACGGCGTCACATCCGGTCAGCATCCTCCAGGGCCTCAAGGACGCCCTCGGCCCGGGGGTGGAGGTCACGTATGCACGCGGCTGCCCGCTGGCCGCAAGCGCCACCGACACCTTCGGCCCGAGTTCGCCGGATTACCAGCAAGCGCTGGAGGCGGCGAAGAATGCCGACGTGGTCATCTACGTCGGCGGCATCTCCGCGCGGCTGGAAGGGGAAGAGATGCGGGTCTCGCTGGCGGGCTTCTCGGGCGGGGACCGCACGCGCATTGAGCTGCCGCAGGTGCAGGAGGATTTCCTCAAAGCCCTCAGCGCCGTGGGCAAGCCCATTGTGTTCGTCAACTGCAGCGGCAGCGCGATGGCCATCCCATGGGAGGCGGACCACCTGGCCGCCATCCTCCAGGCGTGGTATCCGGGCGAGAACGGGGGCACCGCCGTCGCCGATGTCTTGCTGGGCCGCTACAACCCGGCGGGCCGGCTGCCGGTGACGTTTTACGCGTCTACGGCGGAGCTACCGGACTTTCAGGACTACAGCATGGCCGGCCGCACGTACCGGTACTACGCCGGGAAGGCGCTGTTCCCCTTCGGCTACGGCCTGAGCTACACCAAGTTCTCCTACGGCAAGCCACGCTTCAGCACCAGGCAGCTCAGTCGCACGGGCACGCTCCAGATCACGGTGCCGGTGCGCAACACAGGGGGGCGGGACGGCGATGAAGTGGTCCAGGTCTACGTCCGGCACGTCAAGTCGGCGGTCCCCCAGCCCATTCACAGCCTGTGCGCCTTCCAGCGCGTGTCCGTTCCCAAAGGACAAACGCAAACGGCGACGCTGACCCTCTCTCCCGCGCAGTTCCGCTATTGGGACGTGACCAAGAAGGCCTACGTGGTGGAGCCTGGCCCCTATGAGATTCAGATCGGCTCCTCCTCCGTCGACATCCGCACCCGGCAGGTCATTGCGGTGAAGGCGGACTGACGGCGCACCCACGAAGACAACCGAGGAAGACAAAAATCATGACGAGGACAAAGAACCGGATCACTCTGACGCTCGCCGCTTCGGCGGCGTTGCTCGCCGGCCTGGTCGGCGGCGTGCGGTCACAGGCCCAGCCGGCCGCCCCGGCTCCGGGCCAGCCCGTGACTGCGATGGTGGATGCCTCGAAGATCGGGCCGCCCATTTCTCCTTACGTTTACGGGCAGTTCATCGAGCAGGCCGGCAACCTCATTTACAGCAGCCTCTGGTGCGAGATGCTGGACGACCGCAAGTTCTACTATGCTGTCCAACCCCCACCCCCGGAAAACCCAACTCCGGCGCAGGGCGCGCCCGGCTTCGGCCGCAGGCGCGGCCCGGGACGGTGGAATCCCATCGGCCCGGCCGACTCGGTGGTGATGGACACCCACAATCCGTTCGCCGGCGACCAAACGCCGCTGGTCACACTCGCCGGCGCGGAGCCGCGCGGCATCGTCCAGACCGGCGTGAACTTCATCCAGGGGACGGCCTACAATGGCCGCATTCAGTTGGCGGGCGATCCCACGGCGAAGGTCGCCGTCAACATCGTCTGGGGCACCGACCCGGGCGCCGCGCGCCAGGTCATTTCGCTCCCGGGCGTGGGGCCGCACTACAAGAAGGCCCTCTTCTCGTTCAAGGCCGCGCAATCCGGCCCCGCGCAATTTGAGATCGTCGGCACCGGGACCGGCTCGTTCCATGTCGGCGCGGTGTCCCTGATGCCCGCGGACAACCTCAGCGGCTTCCGGCCCGACTCGATTGCCGCGCTCAAGAGCCTGCACTCCGGCGTCTATCGGTTTCCCGGTGGCAACTTCGTCTCGGCGCATGAGTGGCGCAACGCGATCGGCGACCCGGACAGGCGTCCGCCGACCTGGGACCCGGTCTGGAACGCATTGCAGCCCAACGACATCGGCACCGACGAGTTCATGACGCTCTGCAAACTCCTCGAGGTCGAGCCTTATGTCGCCGTCAACGCGGGCACCGGGGACGCCTGGTCGGCCGCCCAGTATGTGGAGTATACGAACGGCGATGCGAGTACGCCGATGGGCCGATGGCGGGCCGCCAACGGGCATCCCAAGCCCTACCATGTGAAGTTCTGGGGCATCGGCAACGAGATGTGGGGCATCAGCTATCAGTATGGCGCCATGAAGCCCGACCAGTTTGCGTTCAAGCACAACGAGTTTGCAAAGGCCATGCGGAAGGTGGACCCCTCCATCGTCCTCATTGCCAGCGGCGCCATGCCGGACACCATGACCGGGTCCAAGGAGTCCCTGAACCTCGGCCCCGACCTCGTCCCAAAATACCTCTCCCCGGAGGACTGGGACGGCATGCTCTTCTCGAAGTGCTTCGACAACTTCGATCTGATCAGCGAGCATTACTACAACTACGGCGGCACGCATTTCAGCCTGGCGGAAGGGCGTCAGGTCCCGAACGATCCCAACGAGCCGATCACGGACTGGATGCGCCGTCCGGCCAATCACGTCCGAATCAAATATGAGGAGTACAAGGACTACGAAAAGCTGTTCCCACAGCTCGTCACCCATCCCAAGCCGCTCAACATCGACGAATGGGCCTATACCGGGAATAACCGCTATCCGGTCTACCCGGCCTACGCCTGGGTGTTCCACGAGATGTTTCGGCACAGCGACATCATTCAGATGGCCGCGTACACGTTCGCCACGTCGCTGCTGACCCGGCAGGGAGGGACCAATTCGCTGAACAGCAACGCGCTGGTCTTCAAGATCTACCGTGACCACTTCGGCACGCTTCCGGTGGATGTTTCCGGCAACTCCCCGCAGCCGAAACCCACCGACCCGCCCGGCGGAGAGCAGCCCGTCGTGAATGCCGGCAGCGCTACGTTCCCGCTCGACGTCGTCGCCGCGTGGACGAGCGACCACAGCGCCCTGACGGTGGCGGTCCTCAATCCCACGGACGTGGACCAGTCGATCACGCTGAACATGGTCGGCGCCAATCTCGCCGGCAAGGGCACCCTGTGGCGGCTGGCGTCCGCCGACCCTAACGGTCAGAATCCGGCCATCAGCAGTTCTCCGGTCGATTCGATTCCCAGTTCGCTGACGCTCCCGCGTTATAGTGTGAACATCTACGAGCTTCCGGCACGATGAAGGAGGACATGGCGTACCGTCCCCCTAGAGGCCATGGCCACTCCACCGGAAAGGCTTGGCATGCCAGCCCCCGACGCATGCCAAGCGCTTCCGGGCGTGCCAAGTCCTTCAAGACTGAGTTTGATATGTCCAATGATAGAAAGGTATCTCGAACGATGACTCTGATGAAGCCCTCTCGCGCAAACCTCGGCTCAACCGTCGGTTTACTCGCGGCTACTCTCCTGGCCACCGGTGCAGCGGCGCAGTCAAACAAACAACCCACCCTCAAGGACGC
>JAFAZD010000206.1 GCA_019239955.1 Armatimonadota bacterium
GGCAGGCCGCGCGGCTCCAAGAACCAGCCAAAACAATGACGGGGCGGCGCAGGTGATTGAGATGGTGCTGGCCGATGTGGAGATGGAGATCCGGGGCCCGGCCCGGGCGCTGCGGGAGTGAGGGGCCGCCCCCATCGGCGCGGCCCCATGACATAATTTGTCTTGTACGCCAACGGCAGAGGGGGCGCCTACCGGGCGGCGACGATGGCCCAGTGCAGGACGTGGAAGGTGCCCAGGAAGTTGGTGACGGTCTGGCCGGTGTCCACCAGTCCGGCCCCGGCGCGCGTCAGGGACGGGTCGGAGACCAGGGCGGACTCCGTACCGCTGAGGCGGGACCAGTCGTCGTCCAGCCCCTGCCAGTTGCCGGTGATGGCGATGTGCATCAGGTTGGAGTACTGGCTGTAACGCGCGTCGTCCGCTGACTGCCCCAGGTCCGCGAGCACGCCGGGGATGAAGCGCACGGGGTGGTCCCCGGCGGTGGGGCCGGACGGGACGTTGTACGCGGCGTCCCCCTGGGAACCGGGGGAGAGGACGACGAACGGGCCGGAGAGCGCGGCCTCGTTCTGGGACACGACGGCGGCGCGGGCGACCCCGGCGAGGCCGTCGTCGGGGGACAGCGCGGGCAGGCCGCGCTGCGCGCGCTCGGCGTTGACGCCGGACAGGATGGCGCGCTCGTCGGCGGTCATGGCGGCGACGGCGAGCGCGGCCAGGGTCAGGGCGGTGTAGCCCCCGCTGTTGGGGGCGCCGGTGTTGGGTGGCATGGCGGTATTCTCCTCTGGTCTGTGGTCTGAGGTGTGGTCCGGCTAAAGGGGCACGAACGCCCCGACGCAGTGATCCTGCCAGTAGAGGTCGAACGGGTAATCCGTGCTGCTGAACAGGATGCGCGCGATGCGGTCCAAGACGGCGATGTGGCCGGCGACGCGCCCATCGGGGAGACGCCCCACCCCGCCGAAGAAGACCAGCGCGTAGCGGTGCAGGTCCACGTGGGCGGGCCGCCAGCCGAAGCGCGCCGGGTCCTCGGAGAGCACGTGGAAGTTGGCGATGGCGAGGTTGTGCGGGCGCGGCATGGGGGCCGGGATGTGCAGGCCGGCCTCCGTCACGGCAAAGCGGACGCTCTCCAGGCAGCGCCCGTGCCGGTTGCGGCCCTGCGCGTCCTGGTCGCGCTGCCACAGGCGCAGCTCCTCGATCACCTGCGCGAGATGCTTCTGCCCGTAGGGGTCCTGCGAGTGGACCGGCGCGGCCTCGGTGGTCATTGGGGGGCCTCGCTGTCCTCGCCCTGGGGCGCGATCAGGCTGTCAAAGCTGGGCAGGATCGTCTTGTTGGGGTCAAAGGCCGGCGCGGGAGACGGAGTGTTTAGCGGGGACGGGGGCGGGGGATCCGTCGCCTCGAACCGCTGCGCGTCCTGGCGCTGCGCCGCCGTCAGCAGCGGCGAGGAGCCGGGCGCGGCCAGGGCCTGGGTCACGGGACTGGTCGGCGGCGGGATGTTGAGCGCGAGGTTGGTGAGCTGGGTGTCATGCACGCGCACGTGGCTCGACAGGGCGTCCAGGCGCCCGGCGTTGGCCTCCGAGGTGGCCTTGGCCGCCGTGCCGCGCAGGGCCGCGATCACGCTGATCGTGACCGACCCGACCGCGCCGATCACCTCCACGACGTCACTGGGGGTCCAGGCGTACATCAGGCTCCTCCTTCCGCCCCCTCCGTCACCGGCGGCGGGAGACTGGGTGGCTCGGCGCCGCCCGTCGCGGGACCGTTCCCCGGCGCGGGCCCGTTCGAGGGCGGGGGAGATTCGGGCACCAGGGAGATGCCGGCTTGGGCCAGGGCCGGCGCGAGCGCCATCTTGAGGCTGCTTCCGAGCAGGACCTGGGCGACGCCCCGCTCCTCGTCCGGGACGCGCAGGAAGGTGAGGAATTTTCCCACCTCGAAATCAATAATGGGGCCGACGGCCTGGCCGCCCGCCTGGCCCGTCGTCGGCAGTCCGAGGGCGCCGCCCAGCGCATGGCCGGCCTCGTTGATGGCCGCCAGCGCCTCCGGGTGCCGGTCGAGTCCCAAAATCTTAGACAGGTCACTCATTCCTCTCTCCTTTCGCCCCGTTCCCTCTCGTCGCGGTCAATCTCATCGCGGTGTATCTGCGCCCGCAGGCGCTCGCAGTCCTGCCGGCGCTCCTCGGCGATTCGCCGCCACTGGTCGCGGTCCCGCTCGGCGATCTCCAACTGCTGCATGAGCTCCATGTCGTTGAAAATCGCCTCGCGCATGAAGCGTCCGGTCTGCTCGTCCTCGATCTCGCGCCGAGTGGCCTCCGCCTCGGCCCTCTCGCGCCTCCCCCGGCGCCGGCGCCGCCAGGCGCGCCAGTAGTGCAGCGCCACGGCCAGTGCCCCCACGATCTCCTTGGCGTCGTTGGCGAGCGCCGCGACTTCGCGGGCATCTATCCGTCCGTTCATCATCGCGTCGTCCCTGCCTCCGCCCACGCCGGGACCGGTAGCCCGCCGGTCCCAGGGGCTACCGGGAGGCAGACGGCGGCGGCGGCGCGGCACCAAAGACATCGAGCAGGGCCGCCTTTTCCGCCTGCGCCCGCGCCGCCCAGCGCGCGCGCAGCACGTCCGCCGTGTCGCCGAGTTTCTCATCCACGAAGGCGAACAGGCCGGCCAGCGCCCAGTAGAGCAGCGAGGCCCAGCCGGTGTGGATGAGCAGAATCCAGCTGAAGGTCACGAAATACGCCAGGCCGATCCCCATGCCCGCCCGGCGCAGCAGCACGTCCGCCAGCAGCCATCGCGGGTCCACGGAGGAGTAGAAGCGTTCGTCGTCCTCGCCGGACTCGGAGAGCAGACCCGGGTCGGCGTGGTGGCACGTCAGCAGGGTGGCCGCCACGGCCTGGTGCAGTCCGGCGAAGACGCACAGGGACCCCGCCGCCAGCAGCCAGACCCAGAAGATGGGCGTGGGCCACAGGTGGTCGTAGAACCGGTTGGCGGCGGCGATGAATTCCATCGCAGGGGAGGGTGCCACGCCCGGCGGCGGGGCCAGGGGCGCGGGGAAGGGGGTGATCCAGCCCAGGGACTCCATGAGCCGCAGCACCTGGGAGAGCAGGATGACGCCCAGTCCGGCCTCCAGCATCCGCCGGCTGGCGCGCCGGTGCAGGTGCGAAAAGCAGCGTGCGAAATAGGCGAAGGTCGGCAGCAGGGCCGCGAGGCGGTTTCTCAAAATGTCCCCTTAAAAATCCCCTTAAAAATCCTGGCGAAAATCCTGAAAACCGGACTTTCGGCCGATGAGACAAAGACGCGCCCACTTCGATTCCCGGAGGTCCCGAAGTGGGCGCGTCTAGGAACTATTGTACACGCGATTGGCCGGGATGTCAAGGGCCTTCTCAGTCCCTTCCGGCTCAGAACCCGGTCCGGCCCAGCAGTCGGCTCGCCACGGCCAGGGACTGCCCCACGACCACGTCCATGTCCATGTACTGGTAGCGCGCCAGGCGGCCCAGCAGGAGGTATCCCTGGGCCTCGGCGTCGGCGCGATACCGGGCGGCCCGCGCCCTGTTCTCGGCGTCGGCCAGGGGGTAATACGGCTCGTTGTCGCCATCATACGATTGGGGATATTCGCGCGTGATGACGGTCCGCTCGCCGGAGACGCCCCCGCGCCCGGCGGAGGACTGCCCCAGGTGCTTGTGCTCCGTGATGCGCGTCCAGGGCACGTCTCGCGCCGGATAGTTGACCTGTCCGGCCCCCTGGAAATCCCCCTCCAGGACCGTATGCTCAAACCGCAGGGAGCGGTAGCCCAGGTAGCCCTGGCGGTGGCCGCCGAGCGAGTCCAGCGATCCGGTGTAGACGACCTGACCCGCCAACGCCTCTGCCCGCGAGCGCTCCTCCAGGAAGTCTACAGACAGTTGCACCTCGACCCCCGGCGCGTCCAGCATGGCCTCCACCATCGCCGTATAGCCGCCCGCCGGCACGCCCTGATAAACGTCCCGGTCCGGGAAGTAGGAGTCGTCGTGCGTCAGGCGCACGGGCAGGCGGCGGACCAGTGACGCCGGCAGGTCGGCGGGGTCGCGCCCCCACTGCTTGGCCGTGTAGCCGGCAAAGAACGTCTCATAGATCTCGCGCCCCACCTGGGACAGCGCCCACTCCTCCAGGTTGCGCGGCCGCTCGCAGGGGATGCGCTCCTGCGCCAGCCGCGCCGCCGCCTCTGCGGGCGTGGTCACGCCCCAGAGCTGGTAGAGCGTCAGGAGGTTGATCGGGAACGAATACAGGCGGTCGCCGACGCGGGACAGGGCGCGGTGGCGGTAGGGGACAAAGGCGGCGAAGCGCGTCACCCACTCCCACACGGCCCGGCTGGACGTGTGGAAGAGGTGCGGCCCGTGCTGGTGAACCAGGATGCCCTCGCGCTCCGGCGTATGGCAGTTGCCGGCGACGTGCCCCCGCCGCTCCATCACCAGCACCCGGCGCCCCGCCTCGGCGGCGGCCCGCGCGAAGGTGGCCCCCGCGAGGCCCGCCCCCACCACCAGGAAGTCGTATCGGCTCATCTCAGAAGGACCGTATCACACCCCCAGGAGGGCGCGCACCTCCGCGTAGAGGGGCCGCTCCCGCCCCGGAAAATGCACGATGCGCACGGGCCGCCCCGCGTGGGAGATGCGGGCGGGTCCCTCACCGAGCCGCACGTCCAGCGCGTGGACGTAGCTGAGTGCGTTGCAGATGGGGGCGGCCTCCACCACCCCGCGCAGCCGCGCGATGGCGAGCGAGAGCACGAACTCCTCGCGCCAGAAGATTTCCGGGCGCGCCTCGATCCAGGCGGTGGCCCACGGCTCCATCGCCTCGATCTCGGCGTCCAGCGCCAGGAGCGCCGACCGCGAGGCCCCCACGAACCCGCCGTTCATGAACAGGAAGAAGGGCGGGTCCGGCTCGCCCGTCAGCCGCGCTTGGTCGGTGGGATCGGCATAATAATCCACCGTGAGTACCCCGGCCATGTCGTGCGGGCTGTCCAGCGCCGGGAGCCGCTGGGCGGGCGGGCGATGCGAGCGCGCGACCAGAAACTGACGCTCGTGCAGCACGGAGAGCGCGGTGAACACGTCGGACAGGTCGCCCGCGATGAGCATGTCGGGCTCCAGAAACAGGAAGTGCTCCGCGTCCACCGGCCACAGCCGCGCGAGAGAGTAGAGTGCCCCCTTGATCGCCGCACACCGCCGGGCGATGGTTCTGGCCGGCAGCACCGTCGCGCCGTGGCGGTCCGCGACGCGCCGGCACTCGCCCGCCTCGTCATCCACGCACACGACCAGTCGCCGCACGTCCGGGCAGCCGCCGTACCGGGCCAGGGACGCCAGCATGGGGTCCAGCAGTCCCTCATAGCCCGGCGAGACGACGAGGGCAATACACGCCCCCCCCGACGCATTCAAAGGGTTTCCCACGGGAACCGCGGGCGACACGAACACCCGGTTGAGGCAGTCCACGCGCGGCCCGGCCTCGGCCACCAGCCGCGCCCGGTGGCGCTCGTAAGCGTCCCGGACGACGGCGCGCGACAGGGGGCGCAGGGCGGCCCAGAGGTCCGGGGGCGCAACGCCGGGCAGCAAATCCGCAAGCGCCGCCAGCGCCGGTGAGTCGCGGCCGGCGGGCGGTGGCTGGATGAGCATCAGCGAAATCCTTAGGCGATTCGGGTGATGGTCCAGGTCGTCGCCACGCCCTGGGGCGCGGCACCGGACCAGGGCGCGCCGGCGAGGGCCGGGCTGAGGGTCGGCGAGGACGGCGGGGGCGCGCCGTAGCCCGGCGGGGGCGTCCAGAGGGTCCAGGCCGCCTGAGTCGGCGTCCAGAGCGCCTTGTTTTCCTCGATCACGATGGTCCCGGAGAGGCCGGGGAACCAGGAGGTATAGCGGGCGTCGGCGAAGGCGCCCCCGGACGCGGAGAAGTCGGCCAGCAGGAGATAGGTCCCCCCGGCCGCGAAGCTCGTGGCTGGCGCGGCCGTCAGGGTGATGACCGGATTGGCGGGAGCCGGCGCCCCCGGCAGCCCGTCGTCGCCGCGCTGCGCCAGCAGGTTCCAATAGGTCGCGTCCGTGTCCACCGGCTCCTGGGCGGTGGAGTTCGCCACGGCGATCCAGGCGCTCCCGTTGTGGAAGACGGTGTCGCCGGGGACGTAGTTCTGGGAACTGTCCCATTGCCAGCGCCAATTTTCGGGCGGTTGTGACATGAGTTTTTCCTTGTAACGCTGTAACGTCAGCCGGCGGATTGCCAGGTGTGGCCGCCATCGGCGGAGAGGTAATCCGTGGTGTAGAAGAGCCGGGCGGTTCGCGGCTGCGCGCCCAGCGCCGCGCCGCTGCTCGCACCCGGCGGCGGCGTCAGGGCGGCCCAACTGGCCGCGCCGTCGCCGCTCACCCAGACCGCCGGCGTCGGGCCGCCGCCCGTGTCCAGCGTGCCCGCGACGAACACCTGCCCGCCGTGCGCCTGCGCCTGCAAGCCGCCCGCCGTGCCGGTGGCGACCGTCTGCGGCGCGCCCCAGGTTGTGCCGCCGTCGCCGGAACGGCGCGCCACCAGATCGCCGCCCTTCTGATAGGCGATCACGGCGGTGTTCCCCTGCCAGGCCAGCGCCGCCCGGCCCGACGCGGAGAAGTCGAGGCCGGCGTCCACCGTCCCCAGGGCCGCGAACGTCGCGCCGCCGTCCGTGCTCCGGGCCGCCTGCAAGTTCCCCGCGCCGTCCAGGTAGGCCATGAGGACGTGCCCCGGCTCGTGCGGGTGCTGCGCCGCGACGGGGTACCGCGCGGTGAGGGCCGAGCCGCCGAGCGTGACCACCTGCGGCGGCTGCCAGTCCCCCGCGCCCTCCCCGTCCGGTAGGGCCGTCACCTGCGCGACCGGCAGGGGCGCTCCGGCGGGCGTCCCCTGCGCGTAGACGATGCGGTGACGGTTGGTGCCGGGCGAGATCAGCAGGGTCGGGTCGCTGGCCGTCCCGGCCACGGACACCGGGTAGCGGTCGAACGTGCGCCCGTCCCGGCTGGACAGCAGGGTGAGCGCGCCGGTGGTGTCCGCCGAGGCCCCCGCCGGGCGCAGGTGGGCGTCCTGGGTCAGAAACACGCGCCCCAGCGGACGCGGCGGCAGGAACACCGTCTCGGTGTAGGCCCGTTCCAGCAGGGGGGCCGTCGCCGCCATCGCGCCGGGCGCGGAGCCGGGAGAACCGGCACTGGGGACGGCGGCGATGGTGGGACGGTCGCCCTGGCCCCCGCCCGTGTCCTCATCCGTCTCAAACGCGACCGCGCGCCAGAAGCCGGTCAGGGCGTCGGGCGTCACGCTCACGGACGCCGCCAGCCCCAGGGCGGTCAGGGAATGCCGCACCGTCAGGCCGCCGGCATACGGCGTGTGGCGCACCGGATCGTAGGCCAGGCCCTCCACGCCCGCGCCGTAGACGACGGTGACGCCCTGGCTGTAGCGCCGGGAGTAGGCGGGGAAGGTGATGGACTGCATCCGCCGGGCGACGGGGAGGGCCTGTGATCCCCCGACCCACGGCCGCGCGGCGCTGGCCCCGCACGGGAAGTGCGGGTCTTCCAGCATCCCCAGCGGGATGATCGCCGTCGTCAGGCCCCCGCCGGGCGGGGTGAACGTCTGCTGATAGGCCCACGTCGCGCCACCGTCGTCGGCGGCCATGTCCGCCAGGAAGTCGGCCAGCATCGGCGGCGCGGTGATCGTGCCGATGAACGTCCACCCGCTCCCCGCCTTGGCGACCGGGCGGATGCCCCCGGCGGAGAACGGGTAGGCCCCGGCGGGCTTGCCGTCCACCAGCAGTTGCAGCCGCCCGGCGTAGTACGCCTTCTCCTGAAAGAAGGCGAGATTCTGACCGCCCGACGCCTGGTTCTGATCCACCTCGCGCAGCTGCCCGGCGTGGCCGCTCTGAGCCGCCAGCGGGCACACCCACGCCTCCATGCCCAGTTTGTCCGCGCCGAACGCGAGGCCGGAAATGCCGACACTCTGGCTTGGGCCGGCGACGGTCAGTGTCAGGGCACTCACGGCGGCCTGCGCCGCCTGCTGCGCCGCGTCCCCGGCGAGGTGGCTGTAGCCGTACAGCATCCGGTCTGGGTAGCCGCTGCCGTAGTCCACCTGCCCGGCGTTCGGCGACGGCGGCCGGGCGATCTCGGCCCCGTTCACGTTGCCGTCGTCGGTATAGTTGGGGGTCAACGACAACAGCCCGATGCCAACGCCCCAGGCGGGCATTGTCTGGCTGTCCGGGAAGGCGAGGTCAACGACGCAGTTGCCGCCCGCGTCGGGGCGCAGCGTGTACGTGTTGCTGCCGCCGTTTGCCTGCTGCACGGTCAGGGTCGCGCCTGTGCCGGCGGGAGAGGCGGTCAGGGTTAGGGTGAGCCACCGCTGCCCGGCCCAGTTGCCGAGGGCCTGCGTCAGCGTGGCGGACTTCCCGGCGCTGTCGCTCGGCCCGCTCTGGACGGCGAGCGTGAGGCCACCGGGCAGCGTGAGGGGCGTCCGCGTGCCCGTCAACGTCCCCAGCACCCGCCCCGGCACGGGGTCGGTTCCCTGATTGACCCAGCCGTGGTTGATGGCCGACAGCATCGGGACGATGCGCTCAAAGTGGAATCCGAGCAGGGTGGGCACGCCTCCGGCGGACGTGCCCGACGTCTGCGGGATCGGCGTCCAGCCGTTCCGCCCCCAGAGGTAGCCGAAGGCCTGGCCGCTCACGGTGAAGGCCACGCGCGAGCCGAACTTGGCGACCTCGGTGTTGTAGAGCCGTACCATGTCCTGCACGGCGAAATTCGTCACCGGCGGCGGGGCGGGCTGCCCGCCGATGGCCGGCGGCTGGAACGTCGTGGTCTTGGGCACGGGCGAGCCGTCGAACCAGTATTCATTCACCGATGCCGTGTTCAGGTTGCGCGGGGCGAAGGTCGTGCTCCCCACGCCGAAATACTGCGCGCTGTAGACGTTATTGTGGTCGTAGACGTTGGCGGGCCAGTCCTGTTCCGCCTCGCCCGTGCCCTCGACCGTATAGGTCGTCCCGCCCCACGTGCTCCGAACGCCGCCCGCGCAGATGGACACGTTCTTGATCTTGTCAAAGCCGACCGCCGGGGCATTGTCGTTCTTCAGGGACAACTGCGCGGTCACGGTCGCCAGCGGGTTGTAGGTCTGGTCCGGGGTGGTGCCGTCGGACTGATACCACAGGACCTGGGTGCTCCCCACGACGCTGGGGACGGGCGTGAGCGTCGGATCCACCGGCGGGTAGGCAGACGCCTGGGCCGAGGCCGCCGGGGGCGCGATGCTTGCGCTCGTGGAGACGTCGCCTGCGGCGGCGGTGATGGCTGTGGGGGTGTCGTAGTAGCCGCCGGTGTCGCGGCTCAGCGAAAAAAATCGCTCCTGCGTCGTCATGTAGATTTGAAAGCCGAGCGAGAACTCCACGATGTCGGTGTAGGTGTAGGTCGGGTTATGGCCGACTCCGTTGACGTCAATGTACGCATAGTCAATGTGCTGATGCGTGGACAGCGTGTTCGTGTCGCACGACGCAAACAGCGTCGCCTGACCGCTTCCCGGCATTCCTTTCAGCGCCACGGCGTACCGCGCGGCGTTATTGGGGCCGGCGGGCAGGACGGCGGGACTGAGGTTGAGGGGGCCGAAGAGGGCGGTGCCCGGAATGAGGGTGATGTTCGCCAGGTGCCCGGCGATGCCCCAGACGCCGGGCGACGTGTCCGAGGGGTGCGCGCCCATGAACGGTCCCGCCGGCGGGCCGGACGCGCTGACGATGCGCGTGATCGGGACGCGCATCGTGACCGTGCCGCCGAGGGTGATGGTCCCGCCGCGTTCCGTCGCCACGTCGTACAGGAGAACGCCGTCAATCGCGTCCGGGTCGAAGTAGCTCATCCCGCCTCCGCCGGCTGGCCCACGAGCCTGCTGCCGATCTGGGTGTGCCCGTCGTGGCGGGCGGGATCGCGCCGGTCTACGACGTGCAGCACCCGCCAGGTCCAGAACGGGACGGGGCCGCCGCTCCCCATCGTGTAGGGGTCGGTGATGGTGATCACCTGCATCACGTCCTGCGCCGGGACCAGCCCCAGCAGCTCGCCCTCCGCCCCCACGCCCGGCGCGGCGAGCGAGACGGCGGCGACCTGCGCGGCCAACGCAACAACGGCGGGGGACGAATACAGGCGCGAGATGGCGACGTAGGGGACGCGCGTGCCGACGTAGCCGGGGACGGTGGGGTCGGCGTCCGGCCCGGCCCCCAGTTTCTCGTTGGCCGCCACCCCGACGATCACCTCGCCGGTCGTCCAGTCCAGCCCCTCCAGCACCACCGGCGTCCGCACGTGGGAGAGCGTCGCCGTCGTCCGCAGGCCGCCCGCGCGGAAGTCCGCGAGCCGGTAATCCGCCACGCTCGCCAGCCCCAGCTGGGCGAGCGTCTGGCCGGGCGTCAGGAAGGCCGAGGCGATCCCCGCCGGCAGCGGGTTGCAGATGATCTCCCCCAGCGGGGTCGTCCCCAGCACGATGGGCTGGATCTGCCCGCTCACGGCGTCCACCTCCCCGGCGTCCGCCCGGAGGCGCTCCAGGAACGGGTTCACGGAGTCGTCCGGGGCCGGCTGATGGAGCGGCTCGCGGGTCGTCCCGCCGCCCAGGTAGTAGCCCGTGAACGGGCCGCTCCCGTCCGCCATCTGGCCGCCGCGCAGGACGTGGGGGAAGCCGGTCATCCAGTCGTCGGTGACGCCGATCCGGTGGTGCATCTCCCGGACCGGTGTGTAGAACGCCTCAAAGTCGTAGGGGGCGCAGTGCAGGCAGGCCGTCTGGTCCTCCTCGCCCTTGCGGTGCCGATCCTCCACACTGACCGCGAAGTGCTTCTGCCAGTCCACCCAGGCCCACTGCTGGCCGTCGAGGCGCGCCAGTGCCGTGTAGCCGGTCAGCACCGGCGTCAGGGCCGGATCGGACACGTCCCCCATCAGCAGCACCGCGCCCCGCACGGCGGGGATGACGTTCCCCGGCGCGAAGGTGTTCTGGATGGTCTGGAAGACGCAGGTGGCGCGGCGGCGCACCCATCCCTGGCTGTACTCCGCCGTGCATTCGGCGTAGATCGCCGTGTACTCGACGTAGGGCGCGTCCGGATTGGGCGGCGTCTGGATCGCGGGCCACACGGCCTCGACCGCAGAAAGGTAGCACGACTTGGCCGCATAGGTGACGTTGTTCACCACCACCTGCCCGGCGGCGGGCGTTGTGACCGTGAGCGTCGCCGACGCCTGGTTCGCGGGCAGGTCCTGCTCGGCGTCGGTGTCGGGCGGGGCCGAGGCGTCCTGCGCCGCCACCGCCACGGTCGCCATGGAGGTCGGCGGGCCGCCGGACGTCGCGGGCGGGCCGTCATAGGGCAAATGGCCGGTCACAAAACCAATCGGCGTGCCCGTGAAGGGGTCGGGCCGCACCTGCGCCGGCAGGTCGGCGGAAGGGTTCGGGAGGAACAACTTGCGGGCGACGCGGCAGCCCCACTGCCCCTGCGCGCCGGTGATGCGGACCTTGCCCCCGGCGAACGCGGTCATGGGGACGGTGAGAACTGCGTCGCCGCGACCGAGGGTGATGACCAATCGGTTGGGGGGCGGCCCGCCACGCGCGATGTCCCCGGCGTTCCCATTGGCGGCGGCGGCATACCAGGACGGGTCGGTCTGGGGCAGCACGTCCACCATCAGCCAGCGCGGCGGCGAACACTGGTTCAGATACGCCTCACTCTCGCCCAGCGTCCCGGCCTGGGCCACGTCCGCCCAGGTGCTCGTCCCGGCGGGCTGCCGTTGCAGGCGAATCGGCTGGCCCGGCTCGACCGCCAGCCGCCAGCCGTCCGCCTGGGAGGTGTGCCCGTCGTTGAGGCTGACGAAGAAGTGGACGAGGGACGGGTTGACGGCGGCCCCGCCGGACGTGGGGGGTGGGGCGAAGCGCGGGATCAGCAGCCGGAAGCCGGCGTCGTCCGCAAAGGCCGTCTTGAAGGTGGCGTCGAACGTGGCCGCCGGGTCGGTCTGGCGCAGGTAGGAGACGCCCGTGACCTCGTCCGTGCCGCGCCCGTATGTCCCCCCGTTAAATGTCCACTGGGTCTCGTCCGCCGGCAGCCACACGTCCTGCGGGGCCTGCATCCAGTAGTCGCCCGTCGGGTCGTGGCAGAGGCCGCTCAGGGTGACGCCCGCCGCGCCCAGGTCCCACGTGACGGACTGAGGAACGCTAGTCACCTCCCCAAAGAGATCAACAGGATTATACACGCGCAATTTGGCGATGGGGTCGGCCACGGCGTTTTGTCTTCCTCGTCTTCCTTTCCCGGTACTACTGGCTCGGTCGGTAAGGGTTGAAGCCGCGCGCCAGGGCTTGTCCCAGGGCGGCGACCGGGGACGACGACGGCCCCGCCGGGCCGCCCCGCGTGTTGCGCACCAGGGAGTCAATCCCCTGGTTCATGCGGCGCAGCTCGGCGAGGATCGCCTGCGTGTTCTGGGCGGTGCTCGCCTGACTGTGGGCCGCCATGACGGCCTGCTGTTCCTGGGCGGCGGCCTGGTGCGCCGCGCCGGAGTTGACCATGAACGCCTCGGCCCCGGCCTGGGGCAGCGTGCCGACGGGGGGCGCGCCGGGCGTGTGCCAGGGCGTCCCCCAGGAGCCTTCGCGCTGGCTGGGCGTGTACCGGGCCGACAGCGCCGCCAGCCCCACCACACCCACCGTGACGCCCCGGCCCGGAGACGCGATCTCCGTCTCCGGCAGCGCTGAGAACATCGCCATCTGCCGGTCGTGCTCCACCCGCGCGCGCTGCACGTCCAGCGTGTCCTCCTGCTCCTGGAACCCGGCCTGCTGGCGCTGGTAGTCCTCCTCGGCCAGCGGCGTCCAGCGGCCCTCCCGCTGGCGCTGAGTGCGGAAGGCGCTCAGCTGCCCGGCCTCCCCGGCCACGAACCCGCGCTCCCGCCCGATCTCCCGCGAGAGCGCCAGGCCCCGCGTCAGGGGATTGGACTCCGGCCCGGCCTGCCAGGGCGCGAGCTGCGCCTGTTCAAACGCACTCTCCGCGTGGCGCAGGGCCGCGCCGCGCTCGATGCCCTGCGTCTGTGTGGCCGCGCCGGGCGTCCAGACGTTGAGCTGGTCGGCCATCTCCTGCCGCGCCGCCGCGTCGCGCGCCACGTCCCCCCGCGCCTGATACCACTCGCGCGAGCCGACCGGGGCCTGCGCCAGGTGCGCCCGGTCCACGTCCTCCGCCGCCCGGAAGTCCCGGTCCAGGGTCCCGGCGTCCACGCCCGCCGTCCCGGAGAGGCGCAGGCGGCGCGGCAGGCCCGCCGTCGCCTCGGTGATCACGTCGCGCGCGTTGCCCTCGGTGGCGGCGAAGTACTGCTGGCGCTCGCTGTTCTGTAGATCGGTGATCTGGCCGGCCAGAGTGACGGCCTGCCGCTGCTTTTGCAGGCGCTCCTCGTAGGTGAGGTTCCCGCGCTGAAGCTCCTCGTTGTACTGCCGCTCCAGCCGCGTGAGCTGTTCGGCGTATTGCGTCTGCGCCTGGGCGATCTGGGCCGCCGTGCCGCCGCCCTGGGCGATCTGCACCCCGGCCTCCGCGCCCGCCACGCCGACGCCGATCTCCTCCTCCCGCTGCTCGCGCACGTCCCGCGCCGCCCCGTAGCGGAGCCGCACGACCTGCTCGCGCAGCGCGGAGCGCTCGCTGGGCCGCAGCGGGTTGCGCGGATTGTCCGCCGTGTCCTCCAGGTAGCGGGCGCGCGTCTCCCGCTCGTGGGCGAGGTCGGCGGCGGACAGGCCCGACAACTCCCCGCGCGTCTGCGACAGCGAGAAGGCGGACTCGCGCTCCTCCTGACCTGTCCTGAAAACGTTCAGGTCATACTCTGCCAGGATGTTTGAGTCCTGCGCCTGCCGCGCCCGCTGCTGGGCGAGCAGCTGGGCCAACTTGCCGGCGTCGCTCCGGTTGGCGGGATCGGCCAGTTCACGCGACGTGGTGGCGATGGCCTCGGCGTCCCCGGCGAGCATCCGGCCCACGTCGCCCGCGACGGCCCCGCGCTGGCCCGCCAGCGCCGCCGCGCCGCCGCCCCGGAGCATCACCCCCTGAATGGCCGCCTGCGTCGCCGACAGGCCCGCTTCGGAGACGGCTCGCCCTGCGGCGATCCCGCCGAACTCCTCGAAAAGCCGGTTGTTGCGGGCGACTTCGGGATCGGGCCGGCTGTCCAGTTGGCGTCGGCGATCCGCCTGCTCCCGGAACGACGCCACCAGATCGGGGTCATTGGCGACGAAGGCCGCCGCGTCCGGGTGTCCCGTGTCATAGAGGTAGCGGGCGTAGGCGGCGAACGGACGGTTCGCCCCCAGATCGGCGTTGCGGGCCTGTTCCTCCCTTCCGACGGCGGCCCGGAATTGCGGGTCGGTGGCGGCGGCGCTACGCTGCCGGGCGAGGTTGGCCTGAAACAGCGCCTCCGGGTCGCCGGCGATGGCCGCGTTCAGCCCCAACTCGCCGTAGCCCTCGGCGCTCAGGCGGCCCGTCTGCCGGAACTCCTGGCCCAGCGTGAACAGCGCCGGGTCGCGGAGCTGACGGGAAATGCTCGCGTAGTTCGGCGCGGCGTATTCGCCCAGGGCCGCCGTCATGCCCGCCGCACCGGAGACGACGCCCGCGCCCACCGGCCCGGTGCTTGCGACGGAGGCGATGACCGCGCCGAGCTGCTGGACGGGGACGCCCGCGCCCTCCACCTGAGCCTTGAACGTATCCAGGGAGGAAGAGGCCGCGCCGAGGGAGGCCACGATCCGATCCGCCGTCTCCCGCACGGACTGGTCGCGCTCACCGATGGCCCCGGCCACGCCGCCGATGGCGCTGCCGAGGCCCTGGCCGATGAGCTGGCCGCCCCACGCGCCCAGGGGCGTCATCATGCCCAGGCCCATCCCCACCAGGCTGCCGACGCCGGGCGCGAGGTCGCGGGTCGCGTCCGCCGCCTGCATTTCGGGCGTGACGTACTGGCCGGCCTGCGTCTGCTGGAAGTAGTTCGTCGCGCCCTGTCCGAGCGTCATCAGCGAGTAGCCGACGTTGACGCCCATCCAGGGTGAGCGGACTTCCTCCGCGAGACGCCCCAGGCCCCAGCGCGGCCTAGCCCCGGCTTCCTCTGCCGGGTTGATGAGATTTTGGGAAACAAGGCGCTCGTTGAGGTCGGCCTGGAACTCGTCCTCGCCCACGTCGGGCGCGCGGCCCTGGCGGGCGTACTCGTCCTCCAATGTGGTGCGGACGTGGCGGACGCGGGCGGTGTATTCCCGGTAACTGTTGAAGCCGGCGCGACGCCGCCCCCCGCCGGGTCCCTGCGGGCCATCGGACGAATCGGGGTCATCCGGCGGCGGCCCGTCGCCCCCTGCATCGCCCCCATCATCCCCACCGCCGGGCGGAGGCCCAAAGCCGCTGTCTACGCGCCCGTAGCCCCGACTGCCCCAGTCGTCCTCGCGCATGACGCCGCGCCGTCCCCAGAGGTGTTGGTAGACGAACTCGCGGTCGGCGGCGTCGGCGTCCGTCTGGCCGTATTCCCAGGCGTTCGGGCCGTAGCCGGCTTGTGGCGGCGCGTAGGGTTCCATCTCGCCCAGGGGGGTGAAGCCGGACGGGGCCGGGAACGTGCCGGGGGCGAAGGCGGCGCGCGCGCGCGCCGTTTCCTCCTGTTGGCGCACCTCGTCCTCCTGCTGGCGGCCCGCCTCTGCCTGCTCACGCGCCCGCTCCGACCGCTCGCGGGCGGCCTCGATCTGTGCGGAGATGTCCGGGTCGGACTGCACGACGCCCGCGAGCTGCTGATAGCCCTGCCGGTATTGGGAGACGCGCCCAGCCATGTACCGCTCAAACGTACCCCGGCGCACGGTGTCTGCCCGGCCCTGCGCCTCCATGCGCTGCCCGATCTCCCGGCTAATCTCCTCGACGGGCGGCGCGAACGGCGGCTGCACGCCGGAGGCGCGCCAGGCGGTCTCCACGTCCGCCAGGTAGCCGCCGACTGCGGGATCATCGGTGAGGGTCGGCGCGACGGTCGCCGCCGGCGCGACCGGCGCGCGGCCCATCTCTACATCATCGGCCAAAGTTCCCTCAGACGTCGCATCACCTCCGGGCGCGGGACCGGGCACGTCGGGCCGGTCGGCGACGGCCGCGGCTCTCCCGGCGCGTCGCTGGTAGTCTCGGCGCTCGCGTTCTCTTCGTTCGCGGGTTCGCGCGAGGAGTTGTTCGGCGGCCTGCCGGCGTGAGGCTTCCTGCTGCGCGGCGGCTTGGGGGTCAACCGGCGGCCCGTCGGGGACATTGAAGATGTCATTGGGGTTATCCTCGTTACGATCCGCGTCCCGCGCGCGCGCGTTGCGCCACATCTCCAACAGCGTCGGGCGCTCGTCGCCGAAGAGCGCACCCTGTGCGGGGTCGCCCAACGCCTCCACGCCGCCCGCGAACGTCTCCAGGAGGCCCGAAATGCGCGCGGGGGAACGCTTGTTGGCGTCCATGAACAGCGCCAGTTCCGTGGTGATTGGCGACGTTTCCCCGAACATATCCCCGGTCAGCAGGTGTTGCGGGAGCGTGACCCGTGCCCCGTTGATTGTCTGGGGGAACTGGTTAACCAGGTTGGCGGCTTCGGCCACATCCTGGCCGATGTCGTAATCGTAATTCCTTCCCTGTAACGCGCCCTGTTTCAGTGCCGCGAGGCGACCGGCGGCGTTCGCCAGCGCGTCCCCGACGCCCCGGCGTCCGGGGTCGGTGTCCTCCATCATGCGCGACAGAAGCGCCGGGTCGGGGTAGGCGGCGGCCAGCAGTGCGTTCCGCGCCTGCCGGACGCCCGCCGCGCTGACCTCACCGCCCGCCTGCATGAAGCCGGGCCGTTCGGCCTCCGGGATCAGTCCTGAGAAACGTCCCAGGAAGGACGGGTCGGTGTAGGAGCCTGCCCCGCGCGCCGTGCCCCCGCGCGTGAAGTGCGTCAGGAGGTCGCTCTGCATGAGCGCGGCGGCGTCCCGCTGGGCGCGCTCGGTGTCGCTCATCTGCGACACGGACCCGAAGTTGGCTTCGGCGGCGAACTGGAGCCGTGATGCGTCGTCCATCCCCGTCTGCCGGACGCGCACGAGGACCGGATTCTCGATCCCGGCAACGGCCTCCGGGTCAAGCCCGAAGTCGGCGGCGTTTGCCCGCAAATAGTCCTGGTATGCTGCCGCCGACTGGGGAACGTTCTGCTGGGCGTATCGGAGGGCCAGGGTGCGGGCGTTGCCGGATTCGACCTGCCAATCCGGGCCGACGACGGGCGCGCCTTCGCTGACAAGGGGGTTGGCCCCCAGCCGTTCCGGGTTCAGGTTCGCGGCAATGTCGGCGACCTGAGCGGCGCTGGCCGCCCGCTCACGATCACGGCCCTGGAGGCCCTGGTCATAGTCCGGGTTCGGCGTCATGTCCAGCCGGTGGCTGGTGACAAGCTGCTCCGCAGGGACGACGGCGTAGGAGAACTCAATGGCGGTGTTGGCCGCCGTGTAAGCCGTCCCCGTCCCTCCCGACAGTCCGACTTGTGCGGACTGTTCCAGCACGCCCAGGCCCTCCTCGATTCGGCGGGCGTGTTCCGCCGCGACTTGTTCCAGGGCGCTGCCCGTGTTGACCCCGGCGGTCGTGCCAAAGATGTCGTTACTTTCGGCCATGTCGGTTTACCGCAACTTTTGGGGTAGAATGGTGTCTAACAAAAGGGAGAAAACGATGACGGAACGAGTGCGCGAGGCGGTGAACTTTCAGGCGATGAGCGAGGCGATGAAGGCCGGGCGGGACAGGTTCCCGCTGATCCTGCCGGACTGGGCCGGGTGGGACATCGCGCCGCCCGCCGGAAACACCGGACTGACCTTCCGGGATCGCATGGCCCTCCAGGATCGCATGGCCGCCGTCCCCGCCCCGACCCGCTTCCTCCCCTAATATCGTCCCCGCGCATCGCTCCTCCGACCGCCCAAGACCGCCCGGGCGGGGGGACACTGCCGCAACATCTCGGCGGCCAGTTCGGTCTCCGGGGTCGCGGCGGCGTCCAGGACGCGCCCCCAGTCGCCCGTCTCCGCCGCCTCCCACCAGAGCAGGAAAACATCACAGGCGTCCCCCGGAACGACGCCGCCCGACTCTATGTAGGCTTGATAGAGCCGGGTCAGCCGTTTTTTTCCGCCTCAATCTGCTTTCTTTCCGCCTCAATCTGCTCCGGCGGGGGCGGGATGCGCGGCGACTCAATGCGGGCGGCCACCTCGCCGACGAGGGCCGCCGGCTGCAACTCCACCGTCGCGCCGCCCCCCTCGCCGCCCACCTCCACCTCCTCCACCACCCCGCCCTCGGCGTCCAGGTAGCGCCACTGCTTGACGGTGCGCTTCACGATCTCCTCGGCGCGGGCGGCGAGCAGCCCTTCACTGAGTCCGGGGGTCAGCCGTCCGTCGAAGGCGCTCTGCTGGTGCAGATCGGGCCGGCGGTTCAGGGCGGCGTTGACGGCCTGAATGTCCCGGCTGGTTAACCGCTCGTGCCGCACCTCCAGCGTGTGCCGGTTCTCGGCGGGGTACTTCGCCAGCCGCGCCTCCGGCATCAGGACGTGTTCGCCATCGAAGTAGCCGATGGGGATTGTCAGTGTCTTCATGGTCCCTCTTAGGCGTAGGTCGCGGTCAGGAGGGCGGAACCCGAAGCAGGCGAGAATAAACTATAGATTTCGCTGTTCCTGACGAAATCATCGGGCACCAGGGGGAGCGTGCTCCGGTCGTGGCTGGTGGCAAGCACCAGCGTCGCGGCGTGGGTGGCGTCCCCCGTCGGCAGCGTCAGCGTAAACGGGTAGTGTCCGGCGACCGCCGGCAGGACGTTGGCGGCCCCCACGTTCTGCCGGGCCGTGAACGCGCCCATCTGCGGCCCCATCACCGCCCCCTCCGAGATGCGGTTCACCGGGTCAATGGTCGTCGGCGACACCCGCGCCTGGTTGTCCAGCGTCACCGAGAACTGGTTCATCTTGTAGTCATTGGGGGTCGGGGTCGCGCCGTCGGTGAGGGTGCATTTGGAGAACGGCGTGATGCCGGCCCCGCTGGTGCCCAGACTGGCCGGCGCGGTCAGCGCCGCCACCCCCTCGATGTTGTCCGGGTCCAGTATCATCGCCTGGGCCTGGAGCATCACCATGGACGTGCGCCCGTCCACTGCCGCCTGCCCGGAGATTGTCACCCGCCGGAACCAGACGAAGGGGTAGGTGCGTGCGGCGGCCCCGTTGTAGGGGATCACCGTCACGTCGAACGGGTTGGCGCGCGTGGCCGGAGCGGTGGCGGCATTGAACCAGGCGATCATGCCCCGGTCCAGCAGCAGGGGGCAGGTGAACTCCAGCGTCCCCGTCCGCATGCCGAACGCTTCCAGGTGGTTGTTGGAATTGGCGTCGGCCACCTGGGGGCGGTAGATGTTGTCGTCCTTGTCCACCCGGTAGGTGAGCTGGGGGAAGCCCCAGACGGTCGTGGGGTTGGCGCCGCCGACGCTCTGACCGAGAATCATCTCCCCGTCAAAGCCGAGTCGGCCGGTGGGCAGTGGGTATCGTGGCATGGTCTATTCCTCTCCTGTCGCCTAAAAATCCTGAGTGGGCGACGTGTGACGCTTTCTCTCGTCAGGTCTCGTCCTCGTCAGGTCTCGTCAGGGTGCGCCGATCTGGTCGGGCCGGTCGGCGGCGAGCCAGATCTCGGCGCGGTGGTCGGCGTAGCCGCCGTGGACGTAGGTGGTGCCGTTGACCTCGCGGACGGGCATCGGCTGATGGCGCACGTCCGTCAGGGAGCAGCCGTAGAAGGTTGCCCCGTCCGGCAGCGCCGGCAATTGTGTGTCCGGATCCGTCGGCGTCAGGGCGTACACCCCGGTCCCCACCAGCAGGTCGCTCAGGGTGTCCTCCATCACGCCGTCGAACAGGTCAATGTCCTCCGGCGCGTTGAGTCCGATCTGGGGCGCCCGCCAGATGAGCCGCGTGTACAGAAAGACGCGGTAGGTGTTGGTCGGTGCGCCGTCCTCCGTCACCTGCCGCCCCAGCGCCTTCAGGCTCAGGACCGGGCCGCTCGCCGCCTGCCGCTCGCCGCGCGTGATGTTGGCGTCGGTGAAGGTCGGCAGGACGAACCCCGGCAAACTCTGCCGCGCCGGGTCGGCGTCGGCCAGCGCGTCCAGGAAGCCCTGGTTGATGGCCGGCGCCCCGCGCGTCAGCAGCAGGTCGTGGAGCATGAACATGAGCCACTGGCGCAGCGGCCAGCGAGAGGCAAGGGCCATTGGTCAACCCGTTCGGCCTGAGATCATCTTCGGCCTTAGATCATCGTGGCGGTGATCGTGATTCCGGTCGCCCCGCCCCCGCCGGCATCGTCCAGATACTGCTGGAGCCGGTCCTGCATCTCCTGGACTTCGCCGGCCACGACCGCCGCCACGATCCGCCCCGGCTTGTTGCCCACGTCCGCCTGCTGGTAGGGGACGTAGGGCGTCGCGGCCAGGTCCCAGCCGGTCGTCACGGTGTCGTCGCCAAAGGCGCTCGCCTGGCCCGCCCCGGCCTGCATCGCGCCGCTCTGGATCAGCGTCCGCACCGAGTAGCCCCGGCGGGCCTTCTCGGCCACCGTCCGCCCCGACAGCGCCGCCCACGGCGCGCCAAACGTCGCGCCCTCGCTGGCATAGTTCTGCCGCTCCCAGTCCGTCATGACGCCCGCCAGGATGTCCAGCATCGCGCCCTTGTCCGCGAGGGCCCCCAGCAGGCCGGACAGGTCGCCCTCCGGCAGCAGGGCCGGGTCGGAGACCTCAATGGACAGAATCACCGTGTCCATCCGGCTCAGGTGGCCGCAGGCGCCGGCTCAGCGGCTGTGGGCGATGCCTGCGGGACGGGGGCCGTGCCATCCGGCACCAGCCGCGCGCCTTCCAGTGCCACCTGCCGGCCGCCGGGCAGCACGATCTTCACCGCGTCCGCCCCGGCCGCGATGCCCTGCTTGGCTGAGGCGTCCGTGCCCTGAGCGGCCGCCTGCGCCTTCCGGGCGGCCGCGTCGCGCGCCTCCCGCCGCAGTCCGCACCCGGCGCTGCACTGGGCGGCATACGCCTCGATGCCCTCCGGGTGGTAGCCCGGCGGGTAGTGGGTGCCGCAGCGCGTGCAGCGGGCGTCCACGTCGCCCCCCCCTTGCGAAGCCGAAACTTGTTCCTGCGCCGCCCCGGCGGCGGCCTCGATTTCGTCTGCCATGTCTTCCTCCTCGCTGCTAACTTGTCACCGACTTCGGGCGGTACGGGACGCGCCGGCCGGGGGCGGCCTCGGTCGGCCCCTCCTCGGTGGCCGCGTCCGGGGCGGCCTGCCGGGTGACGGTCAGGTCGCAGCCGAGGGTCACGCCCGCGACCCGCACGGCGACGGCCCGGATCACCTTATAGGTGCGGCTGCCCCAGCCCTCGTCCCAGGTGACGGTGGCCTCCTCGCCGGGGAAGCCGGTGGGGAAGTGGCGGCTCGCCAGGTGCAGCACGCGCGGGTCCGCCGTGGCCGCGTTGATCCCCAGCCCTTCCGCCAGGTCGGCCAGCTCCCGCCGGGGCACGTCGTCCACCAGGGCCAGGTAGACCTGGCCCTCCCAGGTGATCTCGCCGCCGAATTGCTCGACGGCGACGGCCATGTGCTCGGCCAGGTCCGTGCCGACGTCCTCAAAAGAGCCAGAAAGTACCATAAAAGGACCTTCATTCCCCCCAGTAAACGAGAGGGGCACCGTCCAGAAGCATCCCGGTGCCGTACATCGTCAGGGCCTCCGTGATTCGCTGCTGGTAGATGGACAGGGCGGCCTGAAGCAGACCCGGCAGGACAGTCTGGGCCGCATGGGCGCGTCGCGGGCCGGAGATGCGCCACGGCGAGAACTGGGCCGCCGCCTGGACGCGGGTCTGCGCGATGCATGCGACATAGGAGAGCGCCTGCACCGCCTGGTCGGTCCATGTCTTGCGCTCGTCCTCCGGGTCGGCCCCGTACGAGAACTGATACGTGCCCGTCCGGAACCCGGTCAGCGGCCCGCTGCCGGCGCCGGCCTTGGCGGGCCACAGCGACATGGCACACATCCGGGCGAGCGCCCGATCCACCAGGTCGGCGTCGTCCGGGGACAGCGCGCCGTAGCTGCCCAGGCACGGGTAGCGCGCCGCGAGCAGGTGGTACAGCTGCGCAAATTCGGCCCCGACGACCGCATCCGGCAGGCGCGGGGCGGACAGGCGCAGCAGGCGTCGCACCGCGCCGGGCACGTCGCTGAGGAACACGAACAGGGTGCGGCGGCGCAGGACGGTCTCGTCTCCGTCGTTGTAGGCCCAGACCAGACGGTACGCCCCCGCCTGGGGGGGCTGGTACCAGGCGCGCAGGGTCTGGGCCGTCGCCGCCGTGCCGGGATCGGCCGTGGGGGCCGGCGGCGCAGCCTCCAGGGTGCCGTCGGGACGGGTGATCGTCAGGACCGCCCGGTCGGCGGTGAAGGGCAGGGCGCGCGCCTCCACCAGCGTCAGGAGCGCCGTGTCCAGCAGCAGGGCCGTCCCCCCGCCGCCGGTCGCGGTGCCGGCGCCGGCGGCGTCGGCGAAGGCGACCACATCCGGCCAGCTCTCGGTGGCCGGGTCGCCGGGGGCGCGCGTGACGCAGAGGCCGGTGGCGAAGCCCAGGGCCGGCGGCGGGACGTCACCCAGATAGGCGACCGTCCCCTGGGGCGACGGCGCGCCGATCTGGGTGACGTCGGCGGCGGCCCAGTCCTGCACGGGCGCGCCGGTGGTGTCGTAGAGCCGGTATTCGATTTGGGTCAGCCCCGGCGGGAGTTCCGAGGCGACAACCAGGGCATTTGCCATTTTAGAAGTAAGGGGGCACGTCCCCTACGGGACGTACTTGGTCGGAATCGGGTTACTGAGGATCATCGAGTCCACGACGCTCTTGCCCAGGACGCCGCCCACCGTGGCCGCGACGGTCACGACCACCGAGTCTCCTATCGCGTAGGAAGTGGGGATGGTGCCGGTGATTTTGTAGCGCCCCGTGTCTACGTTGGCGACCGTCAGGGTGAAGGCGGAGTCGTCCGCGCCGTTGTGCTCCGCGGTTGCGGACGGCAGGCTGTCCGCGTTCGTCGCCCCCCCCGTCGTGGGTGATTCCGTGGTGAACTCCATGTAATAACTATCTCCCGGCTTGGGCATGGTCTGTCCTCAACGCGGTCTGTCCTCAATGGGTCCGGCGCGCCGGCACGATGATCCCCGGCTGCACCCCCATCACCC
>JAFAZD010000306.1 GCA_019239955.1 Armatimonadota bacterium
ACAGGATCGGATAATAGCGGGTGAACTCCCCTTCCACTCCTGTCAGCAGGAGGAAGAGTACGAAGGGCGCCACGTAGGGCGTCCAGACAGGAAGCATCTCCCGTGCCAGCGTCTTCTCAGACATGCCTCAGTATAGAGCAAACTGCGTGCCAGGTCAAGAGCCGCTCTCAGGTACAATGACTCCATGCACTCCACCGTCGGCTGTTATGTCCATATCCCTTTCTGCGTCCGCAAGTGCGCCTACTGCGACTTCAACTCCTACAGCGGCTACACGGGCGGCCATGTGGAGAGGTATGTCCGGGCGCTGACGCAGGAGATTCGCCGCTCCCCTCGCCTGACTCCTCCCCCTCACAGGGGGACGCCGGGAGGGGGTGGGGCCGGGAGACCGGTGGACACGGTCTTCTTCGGCGGGGGAACGCCGACAGCCATCCCAGCGACGGACGAGGCCGATTTGCTCCGCACGGTGCGGGAGACACTGCCCGTCACCCCGGACGCCGAGATCACCACTGAGGCCAACCCCGGCACGATGGATGTGGCGCAACTGGAAGTGCTGCGCGCCGCCGGCTTCAACCGCATCTCCTTCGGCGTCCAGTCCTTCGACGCCGGGCTGCTCCAGACGCTGGACCGCATCCACAGCGCCGAAGAGGCAAAAAACGCCGTCCGGGCCGCCCGCGCCGCCAGCTTTGGGAACGTCTCCCTGGACCTGATGTTCGCCCTGCCGCGCCAGACCCTCGCCCAGTGGCGCGACACGCTGGAACAGGCGCTGGCCCTGGAGACGGATCACCTGTCCCTGTACTCGCTGATCGTAGAGGAGGGGACCGGCTTCTGGACGCTGCGCCAGAAGGGCCGTCTGCCGCTGCCGGACGAAGACACCGCCGCCGAGATGTACCAGATGGCGATAGATGCCGCGCAGGGGGCCGGCTACGCTCAGTACGAGATCTCGAACTTCGCCCGCCCGGGCCGCGAGTGCCGCCACAACCTGCACTACTGGCGCAACGATCCCTATCACGGCTTCGGCTGCGGGGCCGTCGCGTATCTGGATGGCGCACGCCGCATGAACCTCAAGTCCCCCGCTAGGTACGCCGAGGCCGTGGAGACGGGCGGGGACCTGACCTTCTCCTCCGAAACGCTCACCCGCGAGGAGACGATGGCCGAGACCATGATGTTGGGCCTGCGTCTGACCCAGGAGGGCGTGGACTGTGCCCGCTTCACCGCCCGCTTTGGCGCGGATCCGCGCGACCTGTACGCCTGCGAGATCGAGACTTTCGTCCGCCGTGGCCTGCTGGAAGTCTGTGGCGATCACCTGCGCCTCACCCCGCGCGGCGTCTTCCTCGCCAACGACGTGATGATGGCATTTATCTGACGGAACGTGAGGCAGTGACGGTGGGCGAATAGCTGGCGGTGCCGGGCATCGGCACGGCTCTCGTTGCTGCTTCCGTCATTTGATGCGTCCTGGGAGTGCGTGACACTCCGCACTCGCTAAAGCGAGACGGCTTCTTGGGGCTTGCTCCGTCCCGAATGCGGGCAAGACGAAAGGAGCAACCGTGTTTTAGCGAAAAGCGCGGATGCCTTCCCCCTTTGTGGAGGAGATGCAAAGACTTCGTGACAGCGCAACGTCTTTCCGCCGAAGGCGGAACAAGTTCCGAAGACGTTCGCTTTGGCATTGCCTTTGAGCGGCGGCCTCCTGAGGTACAATGAAGTCAATCATTGCGCATGAGTGAAAGTCTCAGACAAGCAGGCGTTCCGCCGGTTGAGAGGGCATCTATCGTCAGTCCCGCCCTTCCGTAAAACGCCGAGGGTTGCTCCGTAACGCATTGCCTTGGGGCGGTAATGCACAGGGGAAGTACCTGGGAAGCCCGGCCATTTATGGACGGGAGCCGTCACAATTAACTCAACCGCCCTGCGCCACCTTCAAGAACTCCTTGCCGTCGTCGAATTTCTGGCACGTCTCCGCCTCGATGCTCTCCCACACCGCGGGCGGCAGGTTCAGCCACTGCTGCACCTCCGGGGCCAGTGGGGGGACCAGTTCATCGCCGCCGTTGCCCAGGCCCACCTTGCGCGCCACCCGGTCGGCGGCGTGGACGACCGCCGTGATCTCGAAGTGGTCTTTGGCGAACGCGGGCTGATGGTGGAGCGTGATCATGGAGGTCAGCGAGGGCGGCAGGTTCCACTTCTCCGCGACCCGCTTGCCCACCAGCGCGTGGCCGACGCCCAGTGCCGTCTTCTCCGCGTCCCACACCGAAATCTTGGCGGCGCGCGCCAGCTTCAGCGTGATGGCATACTGGTCCGGGAAGTACTGGTCCAGGAACAGCTTGCCGATGTCGTGCAGCAGCCCGCCAACGAACACCTCCTCGATGCTTTTGGCGACGATGCCCTTGCGCCGCGCGATCACTCCAGCCGCCGTCGCAGACGCCAGCGAGTGCGCCCAGAATCCGTCCCGGTCCAGCGCCGTCTGCCGCCCCTGTGCATCGAAGGCGTTGAACACCCCCAGCGACGTGGTCAGGTTGCGCACCGTGTTGAAGCCCAGGATCACGACCGCATGGGTGATGGTGGAGATGCGCCGGGGGAAACCGTAGTAGGAGGAGTTGACCAGCCGCAGCACCTTCGACGCCAGCGCCTGGTCGCCGGCGATCAGCCGGTTCAGGTCCGACGCCGACGTGGTCGGGTCGTTGATGGTCTGCATCACCCGCATGACCACCGCCGGCAGGGGCGGCAGGTCCTGCAGCTCGTCCTCGATGATGCGCAGCAGCCGCTCCTGCTTGAGCTTGGTTTCCACAATCGTTGCCACGACAATCCCCCACTGTAGTGAACGCCGACGCGCTCCGTTCTGGCAGGATTATCGGCACAGGACCGGCAAAACTCAAGGGCCACCGAACTGCAGGGGTTGACACTCAGGCGGGAATTTGCTACACTCACTGGGAACTCATCATCGGTGGGCGGCGGTAAACAAATGGCGGCGGGAAAACTGAGCATCGGATACGTCCTGTCCCTCGCCGTCGCCGACAGCGTGTTCATGGGCGGGGCGATGGTGACCGATCCCTACGGCCTGCCGCTGGAGTTCCGCTACACCGAGCCGGTCCGCGCCACCCGGCTGCAGCGCGTCCTGTACGGCGACGTGCTGGAAAAATACATCCACGGCGACGTCATTGTCGCCAATCTGGTGGGCCGCCTGGAGCAGAAGCCGGACATCGTGCTGGTCTCCGACCCGACCCTGCTGCCCGTGCTGGAGACGGCCGGGCGTCAGGCCGCCGCGCTCTCCCCAGGCCGTGTGCCCCCGCTGAAGGATTACGGCGCGCAGCAGGAGGTCGCCGAGGGCGACTTCTTTTTACAGCTGACCGACAGCGGCTCGCCGGTGCGGGTCCGGCTGGCCCCAGGTGGGGCAGCGGATGCTGCCAGGAAGGACGAGGCCGCCCGCATCCTCACCGAGATCGGGCGCACGATGGACGCTCTGGAGCCGCTCGTGCGTGTCGAGGCGGCCGTGCGAATGCTCTGGGACGAGGCCCCCGAAGCCCCGCCCGCCTGAGCTGCCGTCGCCTGTGATTGTCATCATGCCCCACGATCAGACCGGAGTCTGGCAGGCCGTGCGCCGCGCGCTGGGACGCCTGGGGAGTTCCGTGCGCGTCCAGGAGATGCCGCATGCCCGGCTGACTCTGATGGCGCCCGTAGCAGTGCCGGAAATCCTGACTCGCCCCGTGCCATCCGCCGGGGCGGCGGAGGCGCACTGGCGGCCGGCGGCGTGCGTCGCGGGTCTCCCGCGGCCCCAGGCCCAGGCCGGGGCGGGCGAGGCCGGTCTCGCGCCGGCCACCGTGGTCGCCGGGCTGGACGCCGTTCTGCGCCCGGAACGGATACCGATACAGGCAGCGCCCCTGCTGTCGCGGTCCGGTGCCGTTCACCGGCTGGACGACTTCGGCGTCCGGGCGGTCGCCGTCCGGTCTGCCCCGGCGGCCCTTCCCGCCGGGGCGGTCCTGAGTCCCGTTGTCCGCCTGACCGCGCCGGGCACGGAGCGCCTGCCGACCGACGCGCCGGGCCTGCCCCGTGAGCCGCGCCTGCGGCGTCCCGGGCTCCGTCCCGCGCCGGGCGACCCGTTGCGCATCATCGGCGGCCGAATCCGTCCAGGAGCCTCCGTGATCGCGGAAGTGCCCATGACGCGCGCTCGCAAGCCCGCACCTCCCGGAGCCGGGGCCGAGGCGTTTGCGTCCGAGCGCCGGCAACTGGCGCAGACGGCCCGCGTCGCGGAGGGCGACGTGGTGCTGCTCGGGGTTTTCCCTCTGGTGCCGGTCGCGGCGGTGCGCCGCCTGGCTCTGGAGGAAGGGGGCGCGCTGTCCCTCTGGCTCAAGCCCGATGCGCCGGCCGCCGCTCACGCCGTCGGACAGAAAGCGCCGCGACTGGTGACTCTGATCGTCGGCCGCCAGCACTCGACGGGCAAGATGATCCAGACGGTCGCCTGACCGGCCTTCCGTCCCGCTCCAGCATGGAACTGTTGCTGCAATTCGCCCTGCTTGCCTTCACGGCCCTGGTCTGGTGGCTCGCCCGGCGCGACCTGACCGAACGCGCCGCCCGGATACGTGCCGGCGAGGCCGAGGAACTGGGGCGCCTGCGTGACAGCGTCGAGCAACTCGCCGCCGATCTGGAGCGCCGCGCCGTGGAGGCCGAGGCCCGCCTTGCCGCCCACGTCGCCGAGGCCCGCGCCCTGTCCGCCAGGCCCCCGGATACGTCGGCCCCGCCGGATTCGGGGGGGGAGGGGGCCGATGACCGGTATGGGCCTGCTCTCGCCCTGGCCGCCATCGGCGTCACCGACCCCGCCGAGATCGCCCGCCGCACCGGCCTCGGCCGCGGCGAGGTCGAATTGCTGTTGAACGTGCGTGCTCGGCGCGCCCCTTAACCATTGTCTGCCTAAAGGAGAAACCAACTGATCATGCAACCCTTCCGGCGCGGAGCCGCGCTGCTCGCGGCCCTGTCCACCCTGGCGCTCGCCGGCTGCCACCGCAGCGCCACCGACAACAGCGGCCCTCTTGTCCTCAATGGCTCCAGCCCCATCGCCACCGTCAACGGCCAGGATATCACCCAGCAACAATTCTTCACCCAGCTTCAGAACTACGTGCCCGCGCCCGCCGCCCCGGCCCAGGCCGCCGGCCCCGCCGTCCTGCGTCAGATGATCAGCGCCCTGTTGGTGGAGCAGTACGCCAAGGATCAGGGCGTGGCCCCGACCGACGCTGAGGTGAACGCCCTCTACAACACGTTCCAGGCAGTTCAGGAGGCCCAGAGCGTCAAGCCCTTCGACCAGCTGCTGGCCGAGAGCGGCCAGACGGACCAGGACATCAAGGACGCCCGCCTGCGGCCCCAGATCGCCCAGATCAAGTTGCTCGCCAAGGGCCAGCCACCCGTCACCGATGCCGACGTCAGCGCCTACTACGCCCAGAATAAGGCGCAGTACACCGAGCCTAACCGCGCCCACATCAAGCGCATCGTGCTCGCCAGTTCGGCCGACGCCAAGCGCATCGCCGACCAGATTCAGAAGGGTCAGCCGTTCGACAGCTTCGCCGCGCAGTCGCTGGACCGCTCCTTCCCCGGCGGTGATGTGCCGGTCTGGGTCAACCTGGACGCGCCGAACCCGCAGATCGTCCCCCCGGCCCTGGTCCAGCTCATCAAGAATGCCAAGCCGAACGGCGTCGTCGGCCCCTACCCCTTCCACGGCGTCTACTGGGTCGTGCAGGTGGTGGAGAAGAAGCAGAAAACGGTCGTGCCGCTGGACCAAGTCAAGGACGCCATCCGCTTCGAGATCATGACCCAGCGCGCCCGCCAGGACCCGATGCGCGTTCAGACCGTCAACCAGCAACTGCGTGACTACCAGACCAAGGCCAAGATCACCATCCCGGAGAAGCGCTACGCGCAGCTCCTGGACGAGCTGACCGCGCCGCCGCCGCCCACGCCGACCCTCACCCTGCCGCCCGCGTCCGCTCCCCCGGCCCCCAAGCGTGGAGGTTAGCGCCGTGCCCGTCCCCGACCTGGAAGTGAAATCGCTGGGCCTGTCACCGGAGGAGTGGGCCTTCTGCGACGCCCGGCCCGGCGGCGCGGCGGCCTTTCTCCGCGCCCTGGTCGCTCATGCCCGCGCCGGCAGCGTAGGGGCGCAGCATGCTGCGCCCCTACAAGCCGACTTCCAGGCGCTGGTGGAGGTCATGGCCCGCCTGCGTGACCCCCAGGGCGGCTGCCCCTGGGACCTGGAGCAGACGCCGCAGACCCTTAAGAGATACGTCATTGAGGAGGCCTATGAGGTCGTCGAGGCCATTGACGGGGGCGACCCGGCCAAGCTGCGCGAGGAATTGGGCGACCTGCTCCTCCAGGTCGTCTTCCTGTCCCAACTGGCCGCCGAGTGCGGCCAGTACACCGTCGCCGATGTCGCGCGGGGCATCGTCGAGAAATTGGTCCGTCGCCACCCTCACGTCTTCGGCGACGTGTCCGTGGACGGCACCGACCAGGTGCTTGCCAACTGGGAGCAGATCAAGCGGTCGGAGAGGGGCTATGAGGATCGCACCAGCATCCTCGACGGCATCCCCGCCGGCCTGCCGGCTCTGATGCGCGCACTGGAAGTTTCCAAGCGCGTCGTCAGGGTCGGCTTCGAGTGGCCGAGCGTCTCGGAAGTCCTGGACAAGGTCGAGGAGGAGACCGCCGAGCTGCGCGCCGAGATCGCCCAGGGCGACGCCGCCCGCGCCGCCGACGAACTGGGCGACCTGCTGTTCACCCTCGTCAACGTCGCCCGCCAGCTCCAGGTGGACCCGGAGGACGCCCTGCGCCGCATGACCCGCCGCTTCGCCGCCCGCTTCCGCCGCATCGAGGCCCACGCCGCCGCCACCGGCCGCCGCGTCCAGGACTTATCTCTAGCAGAGATGGAGCAAGCCTGGCAGGCCGCCAAGCAGGAACCCGATTTGATTGACATCTGAGTCCCCCGGAGTCGGGGGCCGGGGGTAATCTTATGAGACTCTTTCTGACCGCCGCGCTCCTCTTGCTGGGCGCGGCCGCATTCGCCGCGCCCGACGCGCCGCGCGTCGCCGTGTTCTCCCAGCCGGGTTTTCCGTACTTCAACGCCCCGGCTTCGCTCGCCCCTAAAAGCGTCGCCGCCGACCTGCGCGCGGCGGGCGTCCGGGCGGACCTGCTGGACGCGGACGCGCTGGCGGACTCCTCCCGCCTCAACGCCGGGACCTACGCCGCCGTCGTCCTGCCCTACGGCAACGCCTACCCCGATGCGGCCTTCGCCGCCCTGCGCGCCTTCCACCAGGCCGGCGGCTGCCTGATCCTCTCCGGCATCCCCTTCACCCACGCCATCCAGCGTCAGGCGGACGGCTCCTGGAAAGACCTGGGGAACAACAGCGCAGCGGCACTGTTCGGGCCGGAGGGCATCGGCGTGGGCGGCTTCACGGGCGGCCAGGAACCCGTGACGCTCTCCCCCGCTGACCCGCTGGGGCTGAAGTCCCTGGGCCATGACTGGTCGCGGGGGGGCGGCGTGCAGGTGCTGGACAGGGCCACGCTTCCCGCCCAGGACCAGGCGATTCCCATCCTGACGGAAGGCGGCCAGCCCGCCGCAGCCCTCATCGTCCATCACGACCCGGCATTTAATGGCGCGGTGGACGTGTGGACGAACCACCCCACTGTGGACGAATACGAGGTCTACGACGCCGAGCAGATGCTGGCGCGCGGCACGATTGCGGCGCTGAGGCAAAAGGGCCTCCTGACGGCGGCGCGTCAGAAAACGGCCTTCGCCGCCCTGGACAAACTGCCCCGACCCTATGTCTATACCAACCTGACCCTGCCCGCCCTGCCGCGCCCGTATCCCACGTTCCAGCCGAAGACCCCGCCGCCCGCCCGCCACCTCTACGTGGCCGACGTGCGGCATCTGGGCCACGACCAGCAGCTCCTGCTCGCCTCTTTGCAAGGCATCGTCAACCGCGCGCAGCCGCGCATCTACCTCCTCTTCAGCGACGACGACCAATTCTGGCTGGACGCGATGCAGCAGCAGGGGCAGACGGACAAGCCGATCCTCGTTGACGCCCCGCTCTCCCTGGTCACGACATTTCGCCGTGAGATCAATGGCGCGGTCGTGCCCGACCCGAAGGTCTACGTCAGCCCGTGCGTCGCCGTGGACATCGCCGGGCTGGACGACCTGGTGATCGCCACGCCCGATCTCGCCGGCCAACTTCATCTGCCGGTCAAGAACGACCTGCGCGGCAAGTTCAAGGGAGACGCCGACGCCTTCCGCTACGTGCGAACGCACCTGCTGTCGCGCCTGAACCCGTACCTCTCCCTCTGCCTGGACCCGCCCCTTCTCGGCAGCCAGGTGGACGACGTCATCGCCGCGAAGGGCATGGCCTTCTGGGTGACGGGGCCGAAGGTTCAGGATCGGCCCGGCGCGGACATGACGGCGGAGCGCGCCGAGATTGAGGCGACGTTCGCGCGCCTGCCGCTGAACGCCGTCGTGCGCGGCTTCTGGTGGCACGGCGACGGCGTGGGCCTGGACGAAGGGCCGGGCGTCTCGCTCGGATCGCGCTTCGGCAAGGTCACGACGGTCAGCGACTACGTGTCCAACTTCTCCGTCCTGAGCGGCGTCCCGATGCCGAAGCTAACGCAGAAGCCGCAGCCGCCTGCCCCGGCGCTGGACCCGTCCAAAGTCTACCTCGCCATCACCATGTCCGACGGCGACAATCTCTGCACCTGGCGCGGCTACTTCCGCTCCTACTTCAATGACCCGCTGCACGGCACGTTCCCCATCGCCTGGGGCATGGGGCCGACGCTGATCGACGTCGCCCCGACCATCGCCCAGTGGTACTACCAGCACGCCACGCCCACCGATGAGTTTTTGTGCGACGTGTCCGGCGTCGGCTACATCTACCCGCCGGACTGGGCCGCCGCCCTCAAGGACCACGGCGGCGCGTTCCAGAGCTTTTACGACTGGACGCAGCGGTACATGGAGCGCTTGGACATGCACACGGTTCGCCTGATGAACGTGCGCGCCCAGGACATCCCGCGCGTCGGCGCGGCCCTGCCCCGCGTCCCGTTCCTGATGCCGGACTACGGCATTCAGGACGAACCTACCGACCAGTATACCTACACCCTGCCCACAGGGCAGCCCGTCTTCCGCGCCGTCTCCTTTGGGCCGGGCGCGTCGCGCCTGGCCGCCCAGGTCCGTGCCGGGGCCGGGGCCACGCGCCCGGCGTTCGTCAACGCCTTCGTCTGGAACTGGGGGTCCAAGATGTCCGACCTGAGGCAGATGCTGGACGACCTGGGGCCGGGCTACGTCGCCGTGACGCCCTCCCAGCTCAATGCGCTCTACCGACAGGCGCAGGCGGGGAAACAGGTTAATCAGGCTGCCAAACGGGAATAATTCCATGCATCGCCCCCGGGCCTGCCCATCTGTCTCCCCCAGGATCGGGGGCCTGGGGGCGATCTTGGAGGCCCCTGCCATGAACAAACGCATCCTTGCCCTCTCCGTATCCGCCCTCGCACTGGTCGTCCCGGCGCTCGCGCAGGACGCCGGGACGCCGCCCGCGACCAACAGCGCCCCGGTGAACCGGCCGATCCCAGGGAAAGTGCTCATCTTCCCGCCCAAGGACACCGGCGCGGGCAGCCTCAAGACCAGCCGGAGCAGTTACCGGCCCGGCCAGCCCGTCCGCTTCACCTTCACCATTGCCAACCCGACCAGCAAGACCGTCAACTACGACTTCGCCACCAGCCAGCAGTTCGACATCACGGTCAGTGACGCCGCCAACACGCAGGTCTGGGACTGGGCGCAGGGTAAGATGTTCGCGCAGATGATCACCCATGTTGGCCTCAGGCCTGGCCAGAAAAAGTCCTTCACCGCCGTCTGGAACGGGCGTGATGCGCAGGGGCATCCCATCGCGCCGGGTGTCTACAACGCCACCGCCCGCATGACCTCCAGCAACCGTCCTGCCATCACCGGAGGAGTCGTGGTCGACAACGACACCGACCCAAACAACATGGGCTTCCCGACTCGCTCCCCCGCCGAGAACGGCGCGGTTCGCCAGGTGGATGTCAACCCGCCCATCACCGCCTCCACCACCGTTGCCATCGGCGTCCCCGTGCCCAAGGACAAGAAATGACCCGTCCTCTGCTCTTCCTCTCGCTGCTGTTTGCCCTCGGCCCCAGCTATGGGGCCGACTTGCTGGCGGGCCAAGCGTGGTATCTCCAGAAGCCCGCTGAGGGCGACGCGACCCTGGCGACCGTGCCCGCCGAGGGCGCGCCGGGCGGCCACCGGACCGCGCTCCGCATCACGGTCGTCAAGCCGTCCGACCCGTTCTACCAGATCCTCCTCGGCCAGACCGTCGCCCCCGCCGTCCCCGAAAACACGCGCCTGCGCCTGCGCTTCTGGGGCCGCTCGCCCACCCGCAGCCCCGTCCGCGCCGTCGTGGAAGAAAACAGCGCCCCCTACAACAGCGTGACCGAGCAGACCCCGATCCTCACCCCGGACTGGAAGGAATACACGATCACCGGAACCGTCTCGCCGGCCTATGGGCCGAACGGCCTGGGCGTCAAGTTTCAGGTCGGCCAGCAGGCCGGCGTCGTGGAGCTGGCGGGCATCACGCTGGAAGACCTTGGCCCCGACCCGGCCTACCTCGCCGCGCAGGCCGCCGTCGCCCCCGCCGCCGAGCAATCACGCATCCGGCGCTGCCGCATGAACGACCTGACGGTGCTGGTTCGGGACAAGAACGGCCGCCCCGTCCCCGGTGCTCGCGTCCACGTCGCCCAGACCCGCCACGCCTTCCTGTTCGGCTGCAACTTCTTCGCCCTCAACCCCGCCGACAACTCGCCGCTGGAGACGGCCTACCGGGACGAATTCACCGCCCTGTTCAACTACGCCACCCTGCCGTTCTACTGGGGCGCGTTTGAAAGTCGGCAGGGCCGCCCCGACTACGCCCGCCTGGACGCCATGGCGCAGTGGTCCGTCGCCCACGGCGTCACCCCCAAAGGCCACCCTTTGGTCTGGCATGAGGTCTGGCCCCGCTGGGCGCCCACAGACCCGGATGCCTCCATCCCCCTGCTGCACCAGCGCGTCACTGACCTCGTGACCCATTATCAGGGCGTCATTCACTACTGGGACGTGGTCAACGAGGCCAACAGCCCGGACCCCAAGACCGGTGAGGGGGCGTGGATCAAGCGCGACGGCGCGGCCACGGTCGTCGGCACGGCTTTAGATTGGGCGCGCGCCGCGGGCCGGGGCGCGGACGACACGTTTCTCTACAATGACTACAACACCGGCCCGCAGAACGTCGCCCTGCTCACCCAGTTGCAGAAGAGGGGCAAGTTGCCTGACGCCATCGGCCTCCAGTCCCACATGCACGGCGGCGTCTGGCCTCTCACCAAAGTGTGGCAGACCTGCCAGACCTTCGCTCAGTTCGGCCTGCCCATCCACTTCACCGAAACCACCGTCATCAGCGGCCCCCGCCGCGCGCATGATGTGAGCGGTCCCGCCGCCACCAACTGGAACACGACGCCGGAGGGCGAGGCCGCCCAGGCCGACTACGTCGCGCAGTTCTACACCCTGCTGTTCAGCCACCCCTCCGTCCGCGCCATTACCTGGTGGGACTTTTCTGACCTCAACGCCTGGCAGGGCGCCCCCGCCGGCCTGGTCCGCAAGGACATGACCCCCAAGCCCGCCTACACCCGCCTGATGCAGCTCATCCACCACGACTGGTGGACCGACTCTCAGGGCCGGGCGGATCATCTGGGGCGTTACCAGGTCCACGCCTTCTACGGCGACTACAAAATCACCGCCACCGACTCCCACGGCCACACCGTCACTCAGACCGTCTCCTGGCCCGAAGCCTCCGGCCCCCGTCAGGTGACGGTGACGCTTTGATGGAGGGTGGAATTGCCTACGGTCTTCCGAGGACCTGTAGAAACTCTGCGTCCTCCACTACCTCTGCGAATTCTGGGCAGGTTGTGAACATGGGTATCAAACCCTCCTGACGATTTTCAGAGGCCGCCTCGCCGAATTCGCACGCGCGGGCTTGCCGTAGCGGGCTGAGGGTTCGTTCCCGATCGTGGGTCACTTTCCAAATCGTGGCGGCATAGTTGAGCCAGCCGCAACCGTTGAACTGACCGCCACTCGCCGCGTTCGCTTCCCACAAGGGGAGTGCCAGGTCATGCCGATTCCCGCGCATGAATTCAAGCGCCAGCGCCTGGCGTTGCTCGCGTAACCATCGAACGCCATTCCCCTCCTTGAGCGCCGCCACGCTCAACAGTGCCGTCAGCTCCGCGCCGCGCGCCGTGAACGCCGCGTCGTCCTGCTTGCGGCGGGCCAAATGGATTTCTTGCCCGAGAGCTTGGGCCTTGAGTTCGGCCCTTACCGATGCGTCCTCAGTACGCTCTGCGAGAATGTGCATTTGTTGAACGTAACGTCGTGTATCGTCCAGGTCTCCGATGGATACGCAGGCATTGGCCGCCTGTTGAACCACAAGGAAGCGGAGGCGGCGGTGACGCTGGATGTCGGGGATGTCGGACAATACGGCATCTACCTTTGCAAGATAGTCACTGTTGTACCAGGCCTTCAGAAAGGAAGTTATAAACTCCACGGACTCGCTGTTATGCCAGACATCCAGATTCCAGTAACAGACAGGGAACTCAGCCAACTTCGACAGGAAAAGCAACCGGACCTCGTCACCGGCATACACGGAGCCTATAGTGTCGTTGGACACGGGAAAATAGGGCCATCGGTCAGACAAGACTGGTGATTTCCCCGGCTGCCAGCGCTCAAACGCCTCATGGGCCAGCACCGCACCCGCTGCGTTGCCGCTCATGGCAATCGCGTCGGCAAGGTGCAGGTAGGCCCAGGCCGTCTCAGAATCGGAGAGAGGCTGTGCCAGATAACGCATCAACAGAGTCGAGAGCGCATGCCAATCTCGTTTGCGCCAGAGCAAAATGAAACCGTTGCGGAGGGACTGACCATCCAGAGGCACGGTTCTGCCCAGGATTTCAAATAGCGCCGTCCGCCCTTCCTCCAGTAAGCCCCTGTTGGCATTCTGCGGGTCCGTTGCCTCCTGCCGCTGGAACTCGCGTAGCACTCGTGCCAACACGTTTTCGGCGAACCGCTCGTCTTGCGAGGGCTTTTCCTGTTCAAGCATCGTTTCAGCCATTGTCCATAATTCCTTTCGCAGTCGTTTTCGGGCCGCGTGAAGCCGGTTCTTCACAGTGGAGGGCGGCACTTCCAGAAAGGCCGCGATCTCTTGAATGTCATGTCCGGTCAGGTAATGCAGGAGGGTCGCTTCCCGCAGCGCACGGGGAAGGGCGTTGATGGCAGCATGGATTTGCGCGGCTTTGTCTGACCGCTCGACGACTGACGGCGGCTCCTGGTCCTTGGGAAGCGGCAGGGTGTCAGCCAGCGGCAGGGTGGGGCGGGCGGAGCGGCGAACGCGGTCGCAGAACTTGAAGACGATGCGCCGCAGCCAGGCCCCGAAGGCGGCCGCTTCCGTGAGGCTGGGCAGATCGCGCCACGCCTGCACGAACGCCTCCTGTGCCGCATCCTCGGCGGCGGCAGGATCACGCAGCAGCGTCCGCGCATACGCGACGGCTTTATCTTGAAAGTGTCGTACAAGAAAGTCGAACGCGCGGGCGTCCCCCTGTTGCGCCCGTGTGACCGTGAGAATGAGAGCCTTGTCCGTCATCAATATCTTTCCCTCACTTTATGCCCCAACAGGGCGGCGATTGGTTTACGGCAGGACGCATCGCCAAACTGCCCTTGCCGCCTTCCGGCATTCTCAGGTATAATACACGGCGGTTTCCTCAACTACTGTAAGCAAACATGGATGAAAAACGCGTGACCAAAGGATTGGCAGAATACCTGTCTGATCCGGAAACTGTTCTGCCGGAACTCTGAGTGCGTAGCAGGCGGCGGAACAAGCGACGAGCTTACATCAGGCGACCGGCAGCGCGACGTTCAACCTGTATTTCGGCGACATGGCCCGTCAGCCGTTGTATGCCGTCTCCCTCTACCCGGAGCGGACGAAAAAGATCGCTGGAGCGAGTGTCAGTGGTCGGCTTTTGGCGGCCTATGTTCGCAGCAACCATGACCTGCTGGGCGATCCGCGCAACAATGTCGGCCTGTGGTACACTCCACAGCAGAACATCACGTATTTAGACGTGACCGTTATTTAGACGTGACCGTAACCCTGCCGGACAAGGATCAGGCTGTCGCTCTGGCAAGGGCCTACAATCAAATTGCCGTTTTTGATCTCGCCCGTTTTGAAGAGATCGAGGCCGGTGGAACCGGCGAAGAAACGGCGAGCGTTCCCCCGGAGGGAGCGTGCCTGCCTCCGCTGAGGCCGGAGGAACAAGGAGAGCCGTGATGGAACTGCCTTTCCAGCGTGATAAAGTAACAACGATTTCCACCGTCGTCGATCTCTCGTCCGACCCTCAGCCCAGCATCACGCTGGTTGATTACGTGGATGGCCCGGGAGGGGCGGCCCGCCATTTCACCCAGACGGTCCCTGTGAATGATCTATTGCTGTTCAGCCGGCTGACCTCCGAGGTCAGCCGGGGTGACCAGCTTGAGGTGACCATTGTGAACGAGTGGTACGATACCGGGGCTGTCACATACCTGTTGGATTTCGCCAAGCCTGCCCCGAGGCAAGATTTGCTTTCCCAAGAGGCCGAACCGCTTCACATGACAACGACTGCACCACACTAGAGGAGAGATAAATGGCTGACACCAAGCGCGTGTACCTGTTTGAAGAGGGCAACGCGACGATGCGCGATGAACTGGGCGGCAAGGGCGCCAACCTGGCCGAGATGTCTAATATCGGCCTGCCCGTGCCCCCCGGCTTCACCATCACCACCGACACCTGCAACGAGTATACCAAGCTCGGCGGCAAGATGCCCGACGGCCTGATGGATGAGGTCAAGGCCGCCCTCGCCAAAGTCGAGGAGAAGACCGGCAAGAAACTCGGCGACCCCCAGAACCCCCTGCTGGTCTCCGTCCGCTCCGGCGCGAAGTTCTCCATGCCGGGCATGATGGACACCGTCCTCAACCTCGGCCTCAACGATCAGACTGTGGAGGGGCTGATCAAATTGACCGGCAACCCCCGCTTCGTCTACGACAGCTACCGCCGTTTCCTGATGATGCTCTCCGATGTCGCCTACTCCACCGGCGATAATCACCTCGCCAAGCACGACTTCGAGCACATCTTCTACGATCTGAAGAAGGAACTTGGCGTCACCAATGACCTGGACGTGAACGCCGACCAGCTCAAGCAGCTGTGCGACACGTACAAGGCCCACATCAAGCAGCAGGCGGGCCGCGACTTCCCGCAGGACCCGCTGGTGCAGCTCCAGGACGCCATCGAGGCCGTCTTCAAGTCCTGGAACAACGACCGCGCCAAGCTTTACCGCCAGCGCGAGAAGATCAGCGACGACCTGGGCACCGCCGTCAACGTGCAGAGCATGGTCTTCGGCAACCAGGGCGAGGACTGCGGCACCGGCGTCGCCTTCACCCGCAACGCCAGCAACGGCGCGAAGGAGGTCTTCGGCGAGTACCTGATGAATGCGCAGGGCGAGGACGTCGTCGCCGGTGTCCGCACCCCCATGCCCATCGCCGAGCTGGCCGTCCAGAACCCGGAGATCTACAAGCAGTTCGACGACATCTGCAAGCGCCTTGAGGGTCACTACAAGGACATGCAGGACATCGAGTTCACTATCGAGCACAACAAACTCTACATCCTGCAGTGTCGCTCCGGCAAGCGCACCGGCCCCTCGGCGGTCAAGATCGCGGTGGACCTGGTCAACGAAGGATTGATCTCCAAAGTAACGGCCCTTGCCCGCGTCAATCCTGAGCTGCTCGACCAGTGCCTGCACCCGATCATCCGGCCGGGCTCCAAGTACAACGTGCTGGCGAAGGGCCTGCCCGCTGGCCCCGGCGCGGCCACCGGCATTGCCGTCTTCGACGCCTCCCGCGCCGCCGAACTCGGCAAGGGCGGGGAGGGCAAGCGGGTCATCCTGGTCCGCGCCGACACGTCGCCCGACGACCTCAAAGGGATGCTGGCCGCTGAGGGCGTCCTGACCGAGCGCGGCGGCATGACCAGCCACGCCGCCCTGGTCGCGCGCGGCTTCGGCATCCCCACCGTCGCCGGCTGCTCCGATATCACCGTCGGCGCGAACTCCTTCA
>JAFAZD010000017.1 GCA_019239955.1 Armatimonadota bacterium
CCCGGGGGCCGAACCGGGCGCGCAGGATGTCCCCGATCTGCGCGTAGGCGGCGGGCGTCAGGCTGCGGCTGAGGGGCGTGTCCACGTAGTCGCGCAGGGCGATGCGGCGGATGTGGGTGTCCACGGGGATGGCCTGGTCCTTGTCCAGCGAGAACAGGCACACGCAGTCGGCGATCTTCTCCCCCACGCCCGGCAGTGTCCGCAGGGCTGCCTTCGCCTCGGCGTAGGGGACCTGCCGCAACCCCAGAAGCCAGTCCGCGCCGCCCTGCGCCGCGACCTGCCGCGCCGCCGCCTGGATATAGCGCGCCCGGTAGCCCAGGCCAAAGGTCATCATCTCCGCGACCGATGCCTCCGCCAGCGCGTCCACCGATGGGAAGCCGTAGTGCGGCACGCCCGCGACCTCGCCGAAGGGAGTCCCGTAGGCGCGGCACAGGCCGGCGATGCCCCGGCGGATGCGGTGCAGCGGCGCGGCGGCGGTGCAGAGGAACGAGAACAGACACTCGGTCGGGGCCTGCCGCAAGACGCGCAGGCCGGGGAAGCGGCTGATGGCCGCGCCGATGGCGGGGTCGGCGGCCAGGAATTCTTGGGCCAGCGCCGCCAGGTCCACGTCCAGCCGGAAGTAGTCGCGGATGGTGGCGAGTGCGTCGGGAGGCGCGGCGTCGTAGTAGATGGTCTCGGCGCCCTGGCGGACGCGGATCAGAGTGTCCTCGCGCCGCCCGGCGTCCCGCGTCACGGGCAGGGGGCAGGACCACCAGCCCTCGGCGTCGAGGTGCCAGCGGAATGCCTGGCCGCAGACCAGTGTGTGCTCCAGGTGGAGTTCCTCCGTGGGACAGGGGAAGTGGCCGACGATCATGGGCCGATTGTACTGCGCCGGGGCGGGTTTGTCAAACGGCGGGGGGTATAATCTTTCCATGACCATTTTGGAAGACCTGCGGCGTATTGTGGGTGAGGACGGCGTGCTGGCCGCGAAGGGGGAGCGCGCGGCGTATGAGGGCGACGCCTATCCGCTGGAGAAGGCGCAGCCGCTCGCCACCGTGCTGCCCCGGACGACGGCGCAGGTGGCGGCCGTCGTCAAGTTGTGCGCGGCCCAGGGCCTGCCCTTCGCGCCGCGCGGGGCGGGGACGGGGCTTGCCGGGGGCACGCTCTGCCCGGACGGGGTTCTGATCGGCCTCGCCCGCATGAACCGGATTCTGGAGATTGACCTGCGGAACCGGCGGCTGACGGCGCAGGCGGGGGCGGTGAACATTGAGTTGACGAAGGCGGTCGCGGGGGACGGATTCTTGTATGCCCCGGACCCGTCCTCGCAGGGGGCGAGTACGCTGGGGGGCAACATCGCCAACAATGCGGGCGGGCCGCACACGCTCAAGTACGGCGTCACCGTCAATCATGTGCTGGCCGTGGAGCTGGTCCTGCCGGACGGGGCGGTCATGACGCTGGGGGACAAGACCGAGGACGCCAACGGCTACGACCTGCTCGGCCTGACGGTCGGCTCGGAGGGGACGTTCGGCATCGTCACACAGGCCACCGTGCGGCTGACCCGCAGGGCGCAGGCCGTTCGCACCCTGCTCGCCATCTTTGACACGGTGGACGAGGCCACGCAGACGGTCTCGGACATCGTCGCCGCCGGCATCGTCCCCGCGGCGCTGGAGATGATGGACGGGGTGATTCTGCAGACGGTGGAGGACGCCTTCCACTTCGGCTTCCCGCGTGACGCGGGGGCCATTCTCATTATCGAGCTGGACGGGCTGGCCGCCGGGCTGGACGGGCAGGTGTCCCGTGTCCGCGCCCTCTGCGAAGGGAACCGTTCCCGCGAGATCCGCCAGGCCGAGACGCCGCGCGACCGGGCGAACCTGTGGGCGGCGCGCAAGAAGGCCGTGGGCACGCTGGGCCGTCTCGCCCCCTCGTGCGTCACGCAGGACTGCGTGATCCCCCGCTCGAAATTGCCCGAAACGCTGCGGGCCATCGCGGACATCGGGGCGCGGCACCGGCTGCGGATCGCCAACGTGTTCCACGCGGGCGACGGCAACCTGCACCCGGCGACGCTGTTTGATGAGCGCGACCCGGACCAGGTCCGGCGGGTGATGGACGCCTCGCACGAAATTCTGGAGCTGTGCGTCGGCCTGGGCGGGACGCTGACGGGCGAGCACGGAATCGGCGTGGAGAAGCGCGACTACATGCCCCTGCTGTTCCCGCCGGAGACGTTACGGACGATGGAGGACGTCCGGGCCGTCTTCAACCCCGGCAGCCTGTGCAACCCCGGCAAGGTGCTGCCGACGGCGCACGGCTGCGCCTACGAGTTCCGCCCCCGCGCCGGCGCGGTCGCCGTGTGACGGTGTCGCGGGCCGCCGAAGCGGAGCGGGAAGGAGAGGGCCGGTGGGAGAACCCCTTGCGACTCACTCGTCAGGACCCCCTCCGGCGTCAGGACCCCCTCCGGCTCGGCCAGAAGAACCCCCTCCGGCTCGCTGAGGCTCGCCACCTCCCCCGAAGCGGGAGAGGGGGGAGGCCCCCCGGCCCCCAATTCTGGGGGAGTCGGAGAAGAGGCGGGTTCGTTTTGGCGATTTTGCGCGGTGGTGGGGGCGACGTTGTCCAGCATGTCCGGGGACTGGTGCAGTTCCGGGGGGAGGGGACGTTGTTCCAGGGCTTCCAGGGAGCAGCGGGCCTTCTCGGAGACGGCGGCGTCGGTGGAGGCGCTGCGGCGGCAGTCCGTCTCCGTGACGTGGTAGAGGGCCAGGGCCTGCTTGCGGGCGCGGCCCTCGATGAGCTGGGGGACGTCGCGGGCGAGCATTTTGATGGCGGTATCAATCTGGCGGTGCAGGGTGGTCTCGTGGCGCATCACCCGGTCCAGGCGGATCAGGGCCTCGTCCTCGGAGATCGCGGGGTCTTCCAGCAGCTGGGCCTGCCAGCGCTGGAGTCGGCGCAGCCGCCAGGAGGCGGCGATCTTCTCGACGTAGTGTTTCTCCAGGAGGTTGGCGGGGCGGATCTGGGCGGCGAGCTCGAGGAGGAGGGCCTCGTAGCCCTCGGCGCTCTCGCCCAGGTGGGGCAGGACGACGTCGCGGGCGAAGATGCCGTGGGTGGTGGCGTTGCGGGCGGCGATGCGCTTGCCTTCGGCGGTCGTGGGGCCGGTGGCGGTGGTCTTGTTGTCGGCGTTCATGGGGCGTCCTTTCGTGTCGCGCGGCGAGCGATGGAAATCACTCGCTACCCGTGGAGACCGTCCTGGCGGACGGGGAATAGTCTCCTTTTTTGTGACTATTCCGAACGTATGTACGAAAATGGCTGTGTGGAATGCGGGATTTTAGAACGCAGCCCTGGCCGCAAGGAAGACCTAACCCTGGCCGCAAGCGGCCTGTCCCTTCCCTGGCAGGGAAGGGGGAACCCCCTCCGGCTCCCCCTCAGAGCAGGGGGAGGGGTGGAGAGTGCTGGGCGGGGGGACGAAAAGGCGTGTCACCCGTTCTCATCGAGGGGGCTGCTGTAAGACCTCTTCCCCGATGTGGTGGCGGCGGACGGTCCCGGTGCGGGGGTCGGTGGAGAGTTGGGCGGCGGGGAAGGCCCACTGCCAGGGCCATTCGCGCCGGGCGTGCGGGTACTTGCGGGCGAAGGCGACGGGGAGGAAGACATTGGCGTATCCGGCGGCGCGGTCCTGCTGGTGGAGGCCATGGGCGTCAGCGAGTTGTCTGTGGAGAGGGTCGTGGAGGGCGCGGGGGAGCATGGTAACGCGGTCCTTACCGCCCTTGCCATCTCGGAAGTCAGTTGGCCGTATTCAAAGTCTATGTCCTTGACCCGGAGGCGCAGGCACTCCATGAGCCGGAGGCCGATACCGTAGAGGAGGGAAGCCATGAGGTGGTGGGTCCCATCGAGGCGGGCGAGGATGGCGCGCACCTC
>JAFAZD010000292.1 GCA_019239955.1 Armatimonadota bacterium
GCCGAGCCGAGGGCCGTCCACAGCCAGTTCAGGTGGACCAGTCCCGCGCTCAGGCCGCCCCCGACGTTGTTCAAGGACAGCGCCAGCCCGAGCAGCGTGCCCTCACGCATGTCAATGTCCCGCGACCGGTCCAGGTCGGCCTCGCGCGGGTCCCCCAGCGTGCGGCGCGGGGCGTTCCCCCCGCCGTCCCCGCCGCCCCGCCGTCCCCACCGCCCCGGCGGGACACGACGGGCCGCAGGACCCCGAGGCCGATCCCGCACAGGATCAGGGCGCTGCACACCCGGGCCGGGGTCTCCGGCAGCAGAGGCCCGAGGCCCGTGCCCAGCGCCGCGGCGGCCCCGGTGATCAGCAGCGTCAGACACGGGATCCACAAGGTTGACGGTCAGGGGCAGGCGAATTCGCGCCAGCCCGTGGGCGATTCAGACACCGGTGTTGTCGAGGTTGTTCGCCAGCGCGATGCCCGCGATGAGCAGCCAACTGGGCCATCATCACGGTCCTGTTCATCCTGTCCCTGGTCCTGGCGGTCCAGGCGATCTTCCCGAACCTGTTCCCGGCCTCCTGAGCCGGCAATCGAGTGTCAAGACGGAGGAAAAATAATGGCAACCGTTCTGAGCGAGACCAAGGCAATCGGTACGCACACCTTCCAGGTCGTTCACCCGCTCGACGACGTGGCGGAGCAGAAGTGCAGCCCGAGGGGCTGGGACGGATGCACATGAGCCGCAGCGTCAAGGCGTCGCTGTACGCCCTGCGCGGCTACCTGCTGACCATGGGCCTGCTGGTGGGGTACCGCCTGTTGACGCTGGCCGACTCCCTCGGCCACCATGTGCGTTGAGCGGTGCGCTCGACGCCCAAGATTAACCATGGTTAAACGAAGACCTGTCTCTGGGTAAGACAAAGATGCCCGTTCCATCCGGATGCGCGTTCCATCCTGTGGACGGGGCCGGGATGGGAAAAGTGAGGCCCGCCGTGCGACAACACGGCGGGCCTCGGAGCCGGGTGTGGTGGGTTGCTCATCCCTGGCAAGGGGATTATACCCCAGCCGGCTCCACAGGACCCCGTGAACGGGAATTGAAGATGTGGAGACGACATGCGAAACGCTCTTGTTGACGCCTTGACGGCCGGCGCGCTGACGGCCCTGCTCGGAGGCGCCCTCGCGGCGGGGCCGGCGCTGGCGGCCAGCGCCCCGGGCGCCAACACGGCGGCCCCGCCCGCCCAGACCGGCACCGCCCCGCCGGCGCCCGCGGCGCCCGGCGGGCAGGAGGCGACGGGGACTGCCGCCCCCAGCGGCGGCGAGCAGTGGTGGAACGTCCACGGACAGAACACGGACATCGTGCAGGGCGACGCCGGCTTCCCGGCCAAGTATTCCGGGCCGAACAGCCTCAGCCCCCGCTCGCAGACCCAGCACACCGTCACCGCGGACCTGTACGCCGGCGCCCGGCTGTCACCGGGCACCGAGGCGCACCTCGACTTCCAGATGTGGCAGGGCTTCGGCCTCCAGGGCACGCTCGGCGTGGAGAACTTCCCCGATGCCGACGCCTACAAGCTCGGCACCGCCTCGCCCAATTTCACGTTCGCCCGCCTGTTCGTCCGCCGCACCATCGGCCTCGGCGGGGAGAAAGAGGACGTGGCGGACGGCCCGCTGACGCTCGCGGGCCGGCAGGACGTGCGGCGGGTGACCATCACCGCCGGCCGATTCGCCATGACGGACATCTTCGACCTGAACTCCTACGCCGGGGACCCGCACACGCAGTTCATGAGCTGGGGCCTGGTCGCCAACCTCGCCTGGGACTACGCCGCGGACGCCGTCGGCTTCACGACCGGCGTCTCCGTGGAATATAATCAGCCGAAGTGGACCCTGCGCTACGGGGTCTTCCAAATGCCCGCCGTCCCGAACTCGTTCACTGCGGAGGACCAGCTGCTGATGTACCCGGCGCGCGGGGCGGACGGCCCGCCGCTGCGCTCGTGGAGCATGACCTCCGAGTACGAGCGCCGCTACAACGTCCGGTCACATCCGGGCGTGGTCCGGCTGCTCGCCTTTCTGAACCAGGCGCGCATGGCGAGGTACCAGGACGAGGTCGCGCTGCTGAACGCCGGCGCGGACCCGACGGCCGCGCGCGCCTACCGGGACCGCTACGGCTTCGGGCTGAACTGGGAGCAGGAGGTCGCCGGCGGCGTCGGCGTGTTCTCGCGCCTCGGCTGGAACGACGGCCAGGAGGAACCCTGGAACTACACCGACGTCAACGTGACGGGGTCCCTGGGCGTCAGCGTCAACGGGGCGCGGTGGCACAGGCCGGGGGACACCGTGGGGCTGGCCGGGGTGGTCAGCGGCGCCTCGGGCGCGAACCAGGCCTTTCTGAAGGCCGGCGGCACGGGCATCCTCGACGGCGACGGGGCCCTGAACTACGGCCCGGAGAGCGTGGTGGAGACGTACTACAACGCCGCCCTGTGGAAGACGGTCCAGGGGGCGCTGGACTATCAGTTCGTCAGCAACCCCGCCTTCAACCAGGACCGCGGGCCGGTCTCGATCTTCGGCGTCCGGCTCCATGCGTCGTTCTGAGCAGTGGCCGAAGGTTGGGGCAGCCGGCGAGTCGGCTGCCCCGGACTTTCCGCCGCTCATCGCGCCTTTTCCGCCACACGGACCGCCCGCCCGGCGGTCTGCCCCCCGAGCCGGTAAACTCCCGTCAGGAACGGTCGGAGTCCCGGAACAGGTATGGGAAACCGGAGCCGCGCCGTGTTATGGTCCTTGCTGCCGAACTCGTACATCCTCAACCGGTTTCTGGAAGATACCTGTGTGCTTGTGGCGGTCGCGTACCTGGTCAGCCGGGGCGCCCTGCTGCCGCGCCTATTTTCCCGCCACGCCCGGGGCGACCGGCTGATGCTGGCCGCCGTCTTCGCCCTGATGGGCGCGAGCGAGATCGTCTTCCCCGGCGACCGCTATCCCTACGTGCCTTACACCCTGGCCGCCGCCTTCGCGGGCTACGCGGGGGGGCTGCCGCTCGGGTTGCTGACGGCGGCGGGAATCACGGCGGCGGGCCTTCTCGCCGCCGTGGTGGGCGTCCGGCTGCCCGCTCCCCTGCTGTCATTTCTGTCGGTGGTGGCCGCCGGAGTCATCGGGGGGATGGTGGCGGGGATGCGCCGCCGCACGTTTGCCGGGACCGCCCTGCTGGGGCTGAGCGGCCTGCTCCTGGGGGGGTTCTTCGCGGGCGCCGCGGCCGAGGGGGCGCATAGCCTGCTGACCCTGCTGTTCCCCACCCGGCCAGTGACGGCGGTCGTCGCCATTACCGAGGCCGCCTACAGCGCCGCCGCGAACGGCTTCGGCTGTGTCCTCCTGGCGCTGGTCCTGAACGATGCGAACGAACGCCGGGTCGCCCAGCAGCGCCGAGTCCAGGCGGAGCAGGAACTGGCCGCGCTGCGCCTGAGCCAGATGGGCGAACTTCAGGCCCGCCTCCACCCCCATTTCCTGTTCAATGCCCTCGCCGGCATCGCCGGCCTGTGCCTGACGGACCCCGCCCAGGCCGAACGCGGCGTCACCAGTCTGGCGGTCCTGCTCCGGCGCTTCCTGCGCACACCCGCCGAGTCCTCGGTCCCGCTGGGCGAAGAGATGGAAACGGTGCGATCCTACCTGGCCATCGAGCGCCTGCGCATGGAGGACCGGCTGCGGGTCGTCGAGGACCTGCCCGCGGAGGCGCTGGCGTTGCCCGTGCCCCGATTCTGCCTCCAGGTGCCCGTCGAAAACGCCGTCCAGCACGGAATCGCTCCCCTGGGGCGGCCCGGCTGTCTATGGATCGTCGCGCGCCTCTCCCGGCGACACCTGATTCTGGCCGTCGGCGACGACGGCGTCGGCGTGTCCCCGCCGCCCACGGCGGGCGCACCCGCCGCCGCGCCCCACGGGTTGACGCTGCTAACGGACCGCCTGCGCCTCGCCTTCGGGCCGGCCGCTCGTCTCCGGCTGTGCCGGCGTCCGGCCGGCGGCACGCTGTGCGTGCTGCGCCTGCCGCGCTGACGAGGGAGACATCCGCGATGAACGACAAGACCCAGTATGACGCCTGCTGCGCCGTGGTCGTGGACGACGAGCCGCTGCCCCGCGCGCACCTGATCCACCTGCTGCGCGAGGCCGGCGTCGGCGAGGTCCGCCCCGCCGACAGCGCCGCGACCTGCCTGTCCTTCTTCGACGGCGAGGACGACCGACCCGACTGGGTGTTCCTGGACGTCCGCATGCCGGGCATGGACGGGCTGATGCTGGCGGACGCGCTGGGCGCCGGCCAGATCGCGGCGGCGGGCCAGGAGCCGCAGGAGCCGCCGGCCATCGTCTTCGTCACCGGTTATGAGGACTATGCGCTCCCCGCCTTCGAGCGCGCCGCCGTGGACTACCTGCTCAAGCCCGTCGAGCGCGAACGATTGGCCGTCACCCTCCAGCGGCTGGCGGAACGCCGCGGCCCGCCCGCGCCGCCCGTGCTGCCCGTCCCCACCTTGCAGCGGCTGCCGATCCGCATGGAGTACGCCGTGCGCCTGGTGGACGTCGCCGACATCGTCGCGGCGTCGGCCGGCAACAAACGGGTCGAGGTCATCACCCGGGACGCGACCTACACGACCTACTACACGCTCGCCCAGCTCGAACAGCGCCTGCCCGCCGACCACTTCGCGCGGGTCCACGACGGCTGGATCGTCTCCCTCGCCGAGATCATCGAGATCCACAACCTGGGCGGCCAGAGCTACCAACTCCGCCTGCGGACCGGCGACCGCCTCGTGCCTGTCAGCCGCCGCCGCCTCCCCCTCCTCCAGCAGCGCCTCGGCCTCTGACCTCATCCGCGGACTTGCGCCATCTGTCCGCGGTTCTTCACCGCTCGTCCGGCCCGGCCGAAAGGGGGGACGTGGGGCGGCCACAATAAGGGCCAAATACACGTGCGTCGCCTTGAAGACGCCGCCCGAGAGTGCCGCCGCTTGCCGCCGAAGACGAGACAACCACAGATCTGCCGATGCCGTGCCGCCGTGCCTCTGGCCGCGCTGTGGCTCGCCGCGCTGTCGCCCGCGTCCGCCGTGGCCCCGCCGCCGGTGCTGCCGCCGCAGGCCCCCACGCCCGTCCCGGCGGCCCGGCCGCCGCAGGGAGGCCCCGGCCCCACGCCGACGCCCGCCGCCCCGCCGCTGCCCAACCCGGCACCGGTGGCCCCGCCGCAAGGGAATCCCGGCGTCCAGGGGGCACCCGCGCCGGCCCCCAACTCGAACATCGTCCCACCGGCCGCCGTGGCTCCGGCCACCCCGGACGTGGGCGCGGCCGAGATGCCCGAGATGCCGCCCGCCGTCCCGGCCGCCCAGCGCCTCACGCTCGCCCAGGCGCTGACGCTGGCCGACCAAAATAATCTCCAGATCGTGACCGCGGACCGGCAGGTGGCCAGCGCCGGCGCGAACTACCGCGGCCAGAGCGCCCCGCTCAACCCGACCCTGGACTTCGCCCAGCTCAACAGCACCGTCTCGCCGCCTGACTTCGCCAACATCAGCAACTACAGCGCCTACGTGACCATCGAGACCAGCGGCCGGCACCGCCTGCGCGCCAACCAGGCCCGCGCCCAGCTCCAGGGCAGCCGGTTCGACGCCCAGACCGCCCGGCTTGCCGTCCGTCAGGGCATCGCCGACGCCTACAGCGCCCTCCAGGTCGCCAACGCGCAGCTCGGGAATGAGCGCGACGTCTACGGGGCCGTCGCCCAGCTCGCCGACCTGACCGAGCGACAGTTCACGCTCGGGGCCGCGCCCGAGACCAACGCCATCAGCGCCCGCATCGCGCTCACCCAGGAGGCCACCAACCTGGTCGCCGCCGTCACCACCGTCCGCACCGCCCGCGCCGCGCTGAACGTCCAGCTCGGCCGGGCGCCCGAGGACCCGGTGGACGCCGCCGAGCCGCTGGCCTACGCGCCCGTCACCGTGCCGGCGCACGACGAACTTGTGCGACAGGCTCTGGAGAACCGGCCCGAGATCCGCTCCGCCGCCGCCGCCCGCAGCGCCCTGGAGGCCGGCGTCGGCCTCCAGCGCTCCCAGTATTTCCCCGACACCGTCCTCGGCACCAGCCTCGCCGGGGGCGGCATCGAGGTCGGCCTCGTCGTCCCCATCGTGGACCTGGGCAGCATCCACGGCGCCGTCAGCAAGGCCAAGGAGGACGTCCGCGTCCAGGAGGCCCAGGAGGCCCAGACGCGCCAGAACGTGCAGCTCGACGTCGAGAACGCCGACATCGCGCTCACCCAGGCGCAGAAGGCCGTCGCCTTCTACCAGGACGGCATCCTGCCGCGCTCCCAGTCCCTGCTCCAGCGCGTCACCCAGGGCTACGGCCTCGGCGGCAACACCGTCCTCGACGTCATCAACGCCCAGCAGACCTACCGCCAGGCCCGCAACGGCTACTACGCCGCCCTGGGCAGCTACCAGCAGGCGGTGGACCAGCTCGACCGCGCCGTCGGCGCCCTGGTCGTGACCACCGGGACACCCACGCCGACCGTCCCCGCGACCACCCCCTGAGGACCTCACCGTGTCAGAAGGCATGCAGTACAACCGAAAGCAACTGATCCCGACGATCGCCGTGGCCGCCGCGCTGGCGCTGGCCGGGTTCTTCCTGGTCCGGCACGCGCACGGCCAGGACGCCGCGCCGGACGCCGGCTCCGCCCCCGCCGGCGTCACCACCGTCTCGGACACCGGCCGGCGCGTCCTCCAGATCCGGACCGTCCCGGTCCGGATGCAGGGGCTGCCGGGGCTGGTGCAGGCCACCGGCCTGGTCTCGTTCCCCGCCGACCGCACCGTCAACATCTCCCCCAGGCTGCAAGGGCGAGTCCGTGCCGTCTACGTTCATGTCGGCGACCACGTCGCCGCGGGCCAGGCGCTGGCCCTGCTGGACAGCACCGACGCCGCCACCGCCCGCACCACCGACACCGAGAACCAGAACAAGCTCCGCCTCGCGGCCATCGCCCTTCAGCGCAACGAGATCCTGTTCCGCCTCGGCACGCCCGAGGTCACCCAGGCCGAGGCCGCCGTGCAGCAGGCGGAGGAGCACACGGCCTACACGCGGGACGCCCTCGCCAAGATCCGGCTCCAGGCCAAGATCGGCGGCTTCAACCAGCAGCCGCTGGAGGCCGCGCGGACCGCCGAGGTGCAGGCCCGGTCCGCCCTGGACGCCGCCCGGCAGGACCTGGACCTGGCCCAGCGGGCGCGCGACCGCATGGCCAAGCTCGTCTCGATCGGTGTCAACGCCCAGCAGGACCTGGAGGCCGACGAGAACACGCTCGCCAAGGCCCGCGTCACCGTGGGGAGCGATCAGGACCAGCTCCGGCTCGCCCAGGAGGCCCTGACGCGGGAGACGAAGGCCTTCCGGACCAATCTCTACACCGACCAGTCCGTGCGCACCGCCGAGGACGCCTACCAGGCCGCCCTGCTCCAACAGAGCGGCGCCGCCCGCGCCCTGCTCCTGGCCCGCGCCGCGATCCGGACAAATCTGGAGCAGTCCCAGAGCGACTACCGGAACGCCCTGAGCGATGCCCAGAACTCGCGCAACGCGCTCCATCTGCTCGGCGACCCCGGCCCCGACGGCACCGTGCGTGTCACCGCGCCGATCTTCGGAGTCATCACCGCGCGCAGCGTCAGCCCCGGCCAGGTCGTGGACCAGTCCCAGGAGACGCCCTGGAACATGTTCACCCTGAGCGACAACGCCACGGTCTGGGTGGAGTGCGACGTCTACGAGAAGGACCTGGCCTCGGTCGCCGAGGGACAGCCGGTGCAGGTCCGCGTGGACGCCCTGCCGGGCCGCGTCTTCGACGGCGTCGTCCGCCACATCGCCCCGACGCTCGACCCCAAGTCGCGCGCCGTCAAGGTCCGCGCCGAGATCGCCAACCCCGCCGGTCTGCTCAAGGACGGCATGTTCGCCGAGATGACGGTCCACACCGGGCGCGGCCTGTCCGCGCCGGTGATCCCCGTGGCCGCCGTGCAGCACGACGGGGGCGGCGACTTCGTCTACGTCGCCCAGGGCGGCGCCTACGCCCGGCGCCCGGTGCGCCTGGGCACCCAGAAGAACGGCCTCTGCCAGATCGCCTCCGGCGTCCGCCCCGGCGAGCGGGTCGTGACCAGCGGCGCCCTGTTCCTCGGCGCCCAGACCAGCAGCGACTAAGCGATGATCAACCGACTCGTCCAGTTCTCCCTGCGCCAGCGGGCGCTCGTCCTCTGCCTGGCCGCCGCGCTGCTCGCCTGGGGCGCCTACAGCTTCACCCGGCTGCCCATCGAGGCCTACCCGGACGTGATGAACACCCAGGTGCAGGTCATCACGCAGTGGCCCGGCCACGCCGCCGAGGAGGTCGAGCAACAGATCACCGTGCCGCTGGAGACCGCCCTCAACGGCGTCCCGCACACCCAGAGCCTGCGCAGCAACTCCCTCTTCGGCCTGTCCACCATCGAGGTCACGTTCGAGGACGGCGTGGACGACTACTTCGCCCGCGAGCAGGTCAACCAGGCCCTGGGCGCCGCCACCCTCCCCACCGGCGTCCAGGCCAGCATGCAGCCCATGACCAGCGCCACCGGCGAGATCTACCGCTACTTCCTCGTCGGCGCCCCGCTGATGCAGCTCAAGACCATCGAGGACTGGACGCTCGAGAAGACCTTCAAGAGCATCCCCGGCGTGGCCGACGTCAACAGCTTCGGCGGCCTGACCATGCAGTACCAGGTCGTCATTGACCCGGCCAAGCTCAAGGCCTACGACGTCACCCTCCAGAACGTCACTGACGCCATCAGCGCCGCCAACGCCAACGCGGGCGGCAGCACCATCGAGCGCGGCGACGAGTCCTACGTCGTCCGCGGCATCGGCCTGCTCCGTGGCGAGAACGACATCCGCGACGTCGTCATCACCCAGCGCGGCGGCACGCCGCTCCGGGTCGGGGACGTGGCGACGGTGCAGATCGGCTACGCCACCCGCCTCGGCAAGATCGGCTGGCACGCCGGCGGCAGCACCTCGCCCGACACCGACGACGCCGTCGAGGGCATCATTGACCTGCGCCGCGGCGAGAACGCCGCCCCCGTGCTGGCCGCCATCGAGGCCAAGGTCCGCCACCTCAACGGCGGCGTCCTGCCCCCCGGCGTCCGCATCGTGCCCTACTACGACCGCACCGACCTGGTTCATACCACGTCGCACACCGTCGAGAAGAACCTGCTCGAAGGCATGGCACTCGTCGTGGCCGTCTTGTTCCTGTTCCTGGGCAACGTCCGCGCCGCCGCCATCGTCGCCCTGACCATCCCGTTCTCCCTGCTGCTCGCCTTCGCCTGCCTGGACCTGATCCGCATGCCCGCCAACCTGCTCTCCCTCGGGGCCATTGACTTCGGCGTCATCGTCAACGGCGCCGTCATCATGGTGGAGAACATCTACCGGCGGCTGGCGGAGCGCCCCGAGGGCGAGACCATCGCGCACAGCCTGCTGCGGGCGGCGGGCGAGGTGCAGAGCGAGGTCGCCTACACGACCCTGATCATCATCACGGCCTACCTGCCGCTGTTCACCCTCCAGAGCGTCGAGGGCAAGATGTTCTCGCCGATGGCCTACACCGTCAGCTTCGCCCTGGCCGGCTCGCTGCTCATGGCGCTGCTGGTCGCCCCCGCCCTCTGCGCCCTGGCGCTGCGCGGCACGCTGAAGCGCGGCGAGGGGCGGGCGATGGAGCGACTCAACGACGGCTACCGGCGCGCGCTGCACTGGGCGCTCGCCAGCCCGCTGCCGGTCCTCACCGGCGCCGTCGGCCTGTTCATCCTGTCCCTGCTGCTCGCGCCCCGGCTCGGCACCGAGTTCCTGCCACACCTGGACGAAGGCAACCTGTGGATCCGGGCGACCATGCCGCAGACCATCTCCTACTCCGAGTCGGCCCGGCTGATGCCGCAGCTGCGCGCCATCATGGCCTCCTTTCAGCCGGTCCGCATGGTCGTCTCCCAGCTCGGGCGGCCCGACGACGGCACCGACTCGACGGGGTTCTACAACGCCGAGTTCTTCGTGGACCTGAAGCCCTACGACCAGTGGCGCGGCTTCCGCACCAAGGACGCGCTGATCAACGCCATGAGCGCGCAGTTCAGCCAGATTCCCGGCGTTTCCTTCAACTTCTCCCAGAACATCGAGGACAACGTCGAGGAGGCCGTCACCGGCGTCAAGGGCGAGCTGGCCGTCAAGCTGTTCGGCGACGACCTGGACGTGCTGGAAAAGAAGGCCGCCGAGATCCAGAACGTGATGGCCGGCGTGCCCGGCGTCGTGGACCTGACGACCTTCACCGAGACCGGCGAGCCGCAGGTACAGGTCCGTGTGGACCGCGCCAAGGTCGCCCGCTACGGGCTGAACGTCCAGGATGTGGATAACGTGGTCGCGACGGCCATCGGCGGCCAGGCCTTCACGCAGGTGCTGGCCGGCGAGAAGCGCTTCGACGTCGTCGCGCGCTTCACGCCGGCCAGCCGGCAGACCGTGGACGAGATCCGCAACCTGACCGTCAGCACGCCCGACGACCAGCGCATCCCGCTGTCCCAGCTCGCCGACATCCGCGTCACCAGCGGCGCGGCCTTCATCTACCGCGAGGCGGGCCGCCGGTTCATCGCCATCAAGTTCGGCGTGCGCGGGCGCGACATCGGCGGCGCGGTGGCCGACGCCCAGGCCCGCGTCGCCCGGCAGGTCTCCCTGCCCCCCGGCTACGACACCGTCTGGGGCGGCGAATTCCAGAGCATGCAGCGGGCCGAGGCGCGGCTGGCGATCATCGTCCCCGCGACCCTGCTGCTGATCTTCCTGATCCTCTACGTCCTGTTCGGCTCCACGTCCCGCGCCCTGATCGTCATGCTCAACGTCCCCCTGGCGCTCATCGGCGGCGTGTTCGCCCTGTGGGTGACGCACTTCCACCTGAGCGTCGCCGCCGCCGTCGGCTTCATCGCCCTGTTCGGCGTGGCCGTGCAGAACGGCGTCATCCTGGTCTCCTCGGTGGACCGCCTGGTCGCCGACGGGGTGGGGCGCCTGGAGGCGGTCGTCGAGGGCAGCGTCACCCGCCTGCGCCCGGTGCTGATGACGGCGATCCTCGCCTCCATCGGCCTGATTCCCGCGGCGGTCTCCACCGGCATCGGCTCCGACACCCAGAAGCCGCTGGCGATCGTCATCATCGGCGGCCTGATCAGCGCCACGGCCCTGACGCTGTTCGTGCTGCCCGTCATCTACTCGCTCCTGGCCCGGACTGCCCGCGTGCCCCAGGCCGACCCCGCCGTCGCCCCCACGTGAGCCTTCTCGAACGGAAAGACAAAGCCATGTCCATGACCAAACGCCTGCTGCCCGCCCTTCTCGCCCTGGCCCTCCCGCTCCTCGTCCCCATGCCGGCCCGCGCCCACAGCTCGCTGCTCCTGCCGGCCTCGCAGATGCAGAGGGGCGAGGACGCCTTGCGGCGCCAGGACTGGCGGGACGCCGCCGGCCACTTCCGGGACGCCCTGGCGCTCGCCCCCCGGGACGCTGCCGCCCGCGTCGGCCTCGGCTATGCCCTGCTCTACGGGGGGGACCGCCGGGCCGCCGCTCGCGAGTTCAGCGCCGCCTTGGGGGTGCTGCCGCACTACTGCCCCGCCAATTGCGGCCTCCACCTGACCTTCGCGTCCGACGGCGACGGCGCGGCCTACCTCCAGACTCTCCAGGCCAAAGCCGACGCCGCCCCGAATGATCCCGATGCCCAGGTCGCGCTCGCCGAGGAGTTGTTCGCCCAGGGGCAGGTGGACCGGGCCGCGGCCATCGCCGAGCGGGTGCGCCTGGCGAACCCGCGGATCGGCTGCGCCTTCTGTGTCCTGGGGCGTGCCGCCCAGGCGCGGGGCGACGTGGCCGCCGCCGTGTCCCTGCTCGATACTGCCGTCCGCCTCGACAAGAACGACGCCGACGCCTGGGCCGCCCTCGGCGACATCGCCCTCCGGCAGAAGGACTACCGGTCCGCCGAGGCCCGGTACCGTCATGCGCTCGCCGCCGATGACGAGAACCCCGCCTGGCACGACAAGCTGTCCGACTTGCTGGCCGCTGAGGGTGACCGGGACGGGCACGCCCGGGAGACCGCGGAGAGTCGGCGTCTGAGCGCGCTTCTGGTCGCGGGGAAATAGCGGATCATTCGGAGGAAACGTCGGAGGTCACCTATGAAAGCTTCGGGACTCACCCGATTTCTTGTCACTGTTCTGTGCTTGCTGCTCGGCTTGTCTTCCCGGCAGGCCGACGCCTCCGGGAGCAAGCCGCCCCTCCCGCGCATCGCCGTCGCCCCGTTCCGCATTGAGCCGCAGCCGTTCCCCGGGGCGCCTTCGCGCCAGGACCTGGACGTGATCACGCGGCATCTGGCGGCGGAGGCGACCGCCCAGGCGGTCCGGACTCTCCGCGAGCGCGGGTACGCGAAAGACGTGGAAATCGTCGCCCGGCCGCCGGAGGCGACAGCCCCCATCGTCATCTGCGGCGTGGTAAAATTGCCGGTGGCACTGCCGCCCCACATCGCGGGCGTGGATGCCGGGCGGCGGCACGGCGCCTTCGCGACCGGGCAGGTCACGCTGGTACGGACCGACGGCACAGTCGTCGCGACCGGGTCCGTGCGTCTGGGCTGGGGCGCGGTCTGGTGGATCGCCGGAGGGCCGAAAGACCGCCGCCTGGCCCCGCTGGACGCCGTCCTCGCCGATTTCGCCCGGAAGGCGGCAGATCGCCTGGTCAGGCAAGTCGCCGGCCGGGACCCTTCGGCCGCGACTCCGTGACGCTCCGACACGCCCCGGAACGCTCTTCTCAAAGGCCCCGCTACGCCAGGGGCCAAAGGACATGCCATGTCACTTGCAGACAAGATTCTCGGACGCCCCCTGGCCTCCTCGGAGGAGGGGGAGCAGAAGATCGGCGTCCTGGCCGGCGTCCCCATCCTCGGCCTCGACGGCCTCTCCTCCGCCGCCTACGGGCCGGAGGCGCTCCTCACCATCCTGATCCCCCTGGGTCTGCTCGGACTTAACTACGTCGCCCCCCTCACCTTCGTCATCCTGGGCCTGCTCGGCATCCTCTACCTCTCCTACCGCCAGACCATCGCCGCCTACCCCACCGGCGGCGGATCCTACACCGTCGCCAAGGAGAACCTGGGTGTCAAGTTCGGCCTGCTCGCCGCCGCCGCCCTGATGCTCGACTACACCCTCAACGTCGCCGTCGGCATCTCCGCCGGCGTCGGCGCGCTCGTCTCCGCCGTGCCGCGCCTCCACGCCCACATCCTGCCCCTGTGCCTCGG
>JAFAZD010000031.1 GCA_019239955.1 Armatimonadota bacterium
ACCGCGTGATCTCGTCTTTCAGTTCCTCCACATCCGCGATCTCCATCCAGAACCGAATGCGCGTCCCCGCACCGACCACATTGCCGAACACAGCTGCATCGCCGCCGCTCTTGTAATACCGCTCGATTTGATCCCAGCACAGAAACCGTCGCCCCCAGATCGTGTGCTGCGTGATGCCGACACCATCCGTCTGGATGGAAGCTGTGTAGTATCGCCAGATCGCCCAAAGTGTTGATCCACCCATCAAGGTCGTCATGATGGCGACGAAGACGGGATCATCTTTCGCGCCCATGCCGACCCACTTGTGGATGACGACCGACACGGGAATGAGCGCGCTGAAAAAACTCAAGAACCACAACAGGGCACGGTTCGTGCGCGTCCGGTAGTGGTAAACCCGCTCGCCCACGCCCTCACAGCCGCTTGTCCATCGGGAGGCTTTCCCGCCCAGCACGTCGTCACCTTGAGAACGCCACGTTTCTGCGCCTGCCGCTGTCGCGTTGTCCGCAATGAGCCTGGTCAGGATGCCGACCTCGCTGATAGCGCCGGAGAAATCAAATGAGCCGCGCTTGGTGACAACGGCATAGGTTGAGGCGAGATTGAAGCCTCTGCGCGGCGCGATGGAATAATCCATGATCTCGTCCCATGGGACTTGGAATTTGGTCCCATCCCCCTCATAGGTCAACCCGCCTGCGCTGATCGTGATTCGCTGTTTCCATCGCCGCCGCATGTCTGCGGATGTCGTCTGAAACAGACTCAGGTACAGGAACATTGGTCCCAAGCCCAGCAGGAGAGCGCCGATGGAGGCCAGTCCCCACTTCCAGCCGAGCGTCGTAAATGTGTTGACGATCTTGGGAATGAGAGTGGCGGCCAAGATCAGAGCCAAAACCCACAGGAACCGGAAGACAAAGGCAATAGACCAGTTGTCCCTGGACTTGTAGCCGAACACGCGCGGCCAGTCCAGTTCAGGCCGTGTGCCCCAGACACCCCAACCCCCGGCGCGCGCTTGAGTCGCGTTTTGCACGACGAGCGCGCGGAACTCCGGGTTGTCTTTCCAAAAGGATTGACTGATTTGCAGCTTCCGCCCGCCGGTCTCAATGATCGCCGTCAAGCCCTTCTTCGGCAGAAGTTTGTCGTAATAGTCTGTGACCTGGGCCCACCCGGCAAAGCGCCACCCGCCGAGGCCGCGCCAGCGCAACCCATCCTCCGTGGCAATGATCTGCGCGCGCAGCAGCCATATCGCCAGCAGCAGGGCCGGGATCACGAAACCCGCCCCAAGCAGACTCATCATGACTCTGTCTGCCGGGCGCGAAGGAGTCAGCCAAAAGCATAGTGTGGGTGCGAGACCGAAGATGCCGAACAAGAGGACGACGACCCAATTGCTCTGATCGGGTCGGTAGCGCACCGGCGGTTCGTTCGCCACTTGCCCGTTCGCCATCTCAAACCTCCGTGTCCTCGGTCACGTAGCGGGCGAGGCGCTGGCGAGTGCCGCCGGGGCCGTTGTAGGCGGGGTTCGGGAGGTGGGCGGCGTGGAGGGAGTCGTCCATCTCCACCTGGGCGGCCGCCAGGGCGTTGGCGTGAAGGGCGACCCACTGGATGCCGGCGGCGACCTCGGCCATCTCCCCCACGGACCAGACGCCCTGCATCCCGAAGGCGGCGAGGCTCGTGTGCAGCGAGTCCAGCTGATCCGATAGCTCCTGCCGCAAGGCGGCGTTGCGCCGGGACAGCGTCTCAATTAGGGCCGTAGTCTGGGCCTGCCGCTGGCGCGCCTCGGCGCGGCGACGCAGGGTGGCGGCGACCACCGGGTCCGGCTCGCGCTCCGCCTCGTCCGCCAGGCTCGCCGCCCGGCCCGCCAGCTTCTGCGCGCTGTGGGGCGGGGCCGGCACCGGGGGCAGTTTCTCGATGGCCGACCCCAGCGAGCGGATCGCCTCCCGCACCGGCACCTCCGCCGTCGGCTCCGGGATGCGGGGCAGCGCCATCGCCGCCAGGACGATGTTCAGGTACTCCCGCTCCAACGGGTCGCGCGTCCGGCGCATCAGTCCCTGCACCTGCGCCGCCGTCAGCGGCCCGACCTTGCGAATCGCCCCGCCCTGACGACAAATCAGCGCCGCCACCAGCTTGGTCATCAGGAGAGTCAGCAGCAGCAGTGCCACGAAGCCGTGCGCGCCCGCCGCCCAGAACAGAATCAGGAACGCGACGGCGCTGACCGCGACCTGCCGCGCCGCCGCCCGCCGCCTCGGAGCGGGCCGAGCCAGTCGTGCCCGCCGCGTCTCGCCTAAATCCTGGGGAGAGAGGTCCATCCGAACACCTCGCCGAAAAGAAACTTACGGGGGCATCACACCGCCCGCCGCCGCGAGAACAGCACGATCAAGATCGCCAGGGCCGCGACGCAGGCGATGGCGATGCCCAGCGCGCCGTAGTCGGCGGCGAACAGATAGATATAGAGGCCCAATGAGGCCAGAACGCCCACGAACAGCCCGACCCGCGCCGCTGCCGCCGGGTCGCCGCGCCGGTTCACGCCCCGCGCTCCCATATAGACGACGAACGGCAGGATCACGAACGCCACGACCAGTCCCGCCACAAAGATCAGCATCTTCGTCAGCGGGTTGACCGACGCGAACTCGTAGTCCTCCTCCGGCGAGGCCGGCAGGCGGGCGCTCTCGCCGGTGGACGACACAGCCTCGAAGTGGAAGCGGTACGTGCCGCTGTTGGCGGGGGTGTAGCTCCAGGTGACGGGGATGCCCTTCGTCGGGTCGCCCGCGGGGGCGGAGGCGTGTTCCGTTACCTGACCGCCGGGTGTCTCCAGAATCAGGCTGAGTGACTTCGGCGGGTCCCCCTCCGCCTGGGTGTATTTCACATCGAACGCCCGCGACTCGCCGGGACGGGACTCCTGGGTATAGCTATTCGGGTTGATCGGCTCCAGCGTCGGCGGACTGGCCTGAGCGGCAACGCTGGCAAGGACCAACAGAGACAAAAACGCGGCGGCGCGGCGCAAAACGGGTTTCAAGGACGCAGGGCCTCCTGGGCTTGGGCGGCGGGGCAGGGCACACGTTTCCTACGCATTTCCTGCCTTCCATTGTGACACAAAACGGGGAAAATGGTTGCAGGGGTTCGGACCTAACCCTGCCGCTGTCGCGGCTGTCCCTTCCCTGTCAGGGAAGGGACGAAGAGAGGAGGCTGTCGCCGGGGCGTCCGCTTTTCCTCTCTTTCCCTTCCCTGACAGGGAGGGGACAGGCCGCTTGCGGCCAGGGGTAGGTCAGTGGGGGCCTACCCGCGCGGGTCTTCCACGTGGACGCGGTGCTCTCGGGCGGGGGCGGCGTCGGTCACCGGCAGGACCAGGCGCACCTCGTCACCGACGCGCACGGGGGCGGCATTTTCCAGAGGCAGGCCGTTGTGCAGGATTTTCACGCCGTCCGCTGCGCCGGGAACCAGCGAGGCCGCCCCGCCCCGGTCGGCGCGCACGAACGCGGCGGGGGCGGGCAGGCCGGCCAGGGGGAACACGTCATCGCCCGGAGCCGCCGTCACAGGCGAGCCACCCAGGCCGACCTTCGCGCCGGGACGCAGCCGGTAGTCGCGCGGCGTCCCCCGGTCGCCCAGCTTCAGGCGCAGGGGGACGGGGCGGTTGAGGAAATACCAGAGCAGGGCCAGGAGAAGCAGCAGGAGCAGCAGCCCGCCGAGGATCAGCGGCAGGGCGCTGGAATGCACCTGCTCCGTGCCGACGGGCTTCTCCACAGTGGGCGACGTGTCCGCTGGCCCCGCCTGGGCCGCGTCGCCCTGGCCCGCGCGGGGGATGCGCTCGATGGGCCGGCCATCGGGGGCGATGCCGACGCCGATGCCGTACTGCCGCACCCGCCCGCTCGCCGCCAGCGTCCGTAGCAGCCGCTCGTAGTCCCGGTTCTCCGGCGTGTTTGGGTAGTCGGTCAGGCCCTTCAGCGTGTAGTAGGCGAGGTACTTCGGGTAGTTCGGGTCGGCGGGGTCGGGTCGGTCGTTGAACGAGTCCGTCAGCAGCACGATGACGCCCTGCCGGGGCAAGTCCTTCCCCACGAGCTGGAGCGCCGCGTGGTGCGGCCAGCGGATGTTCGTGCCCCGACCCGGCTCCACGCTCGGCGGGATCTGGTCCACCAGCGCCCGCTTGTCCGCGTTCTCCGTCAGCGTCTTGTCGAAGACGGTCTTGTAATCCGTCCCGAACTTGAGCAAGACGACCCGGTCCCCGACCCGGCAGCCGTCCTCAATCAGCGCCGCCGCCCCCGCCCGCTCCAGGCTGAAGACGCCGCCCGCCCGCGTACTCTGCGTCACGTCGAACACCAGCACCAGCGTCTTGGGGTGCAGCGGCGCGATCCTCTCGACGATCTGCGCCGCCGACAGCACCGGCGCGTTGTCCAACTGTGCCCGCGCCGGGATAGGGCAGAGGGTCAGCAGCGCGATCAACATCATGAATGCGCGCCACAGCAGGTTTTGCAGGATTTGTCGCATGGACCCATGGCTCCGGCGTCGGAACGCCGCCCCCGGCATTGGAAATGCCGGGCTATTCTCCAGGGAAGGAGAGTCCCTCCGGGACTGGTAGGGCGCGAACCTCGTGTTCACACTGCGATACGGTACGGGCGACCCGGCGGAGCGCCCGTACAGGAAAGTTGCCACCGAGACCTTCTTCTGTCCCGCAGGGACTTTCTTTGCTTCAAGAATAGCCCGGCATTTCATTGCTAGGTCTCACCGGAGAACCAGCGCCAGCACCCCAGCCAGGGCCGAACCCAGCGCCAGCAGCACCGGCAGACAGCCCGCGCCCAGTCGCTCGGCGTCCAGTTTCCGGTCGGCGGCGCCGCGGACGACGCGGACGCGGACGGCGCACTTCATCTCGCGCCAGACCGTCTGCGCCCCCAGCAGCGTCGGCTCCTCGCTGCTGGTCAGCAGCGTCACCTCCGCCTTGTAGTCGCCGCCGGTCAGCGCCTGCGCCAGCACCGAGAAGCCGAAATACTGTGTCGCCCCCGGCTCAATCCACAGCGGCTGCCAGTCGCCCGGGTAGACCAGCCAGGCCGGCCACGTGCTCAGGCGGTCTATCCGTAGCCGCCGGGGGCCGACGTTCTGGACTCCCACATGCAGCACGCCGTTCTGCCCGTAGCGCACCAGGCCGGGGTCCGGCTCCTGGGTGCAGGCGATGCCGGAGCGGTCGACGGGGGCGGCCTCCAGCGCCGGGCGCTCGCCGATGAATGTCTGGGCGATGTCGTTGCTGGTCCCGTCCGTCCCTAATTCTGGGGGAGCCGGACTGCCCCCCACCAGCACCGGCAGGGTGACGACCTGCTCGTGCCAGGGTGTCCCCGCCGTTGGCATGAGCGTGGTCATGCCGCTGTTGGAGCGGACGAACAGGTGCGCCTCATGGCGCCCGGGGGGCAGGCGCGCCCCCGACAAGGCGAACAGCAGGTCGCGCCCGGCGTCCGGGGCCAGCGTCAGCGGCGCGAACCGCGCCGCCGGGTTGAGCCAGACGACGTCCGACCCGACGCCCTCAACACGCAGCGGCGCGTCCCCCTCGTTGCGGACGGAGAGCGTCACCGCCGCGCCCCCGCCGGGGTTGACGGTCGCTGTGGGCGGCGAGACGGCGCAGACCAGCCGCGCCCCCTGCCGGGGCGTCGCGTCCTCCAGCGGCGCGCCGGACACGAACCCCAGCAGCGCGGCCATGCGCGCGACGGCGTCCAGTTTGTAGCGTAGCTCGTCGCCGGTCTGGGCCGTGCGCTGGATTTCGGAGAGGTTACGCAGCAGCCGCGCCCGCGCCTGCTGCCCGGCCTCGTCCTCGCGGGGCCGCGTCGGCAGGAACTCCTTGTACAACTCGCAGAGGGCGGCGAAGTCCGTGTGCGGCGTCGGCGGGATCGCGTGGTCCTGCGGCGTCACCAGGCTGGTTGCCCAGTCGCAGAGGAGCGCCTCGCCCCCGCCCTCCGCCACCAGCACGTTCTCCGGCGTGACGCCCCCGTGCGGCAGGCCGAGCTGGTGCGCGTACTCCAGGGCGTCAATCAGGGGGCTCAACAGCGCTTGTAGGGTGTCAAAGGCCCGGTGGGCCGCCTCACCCAGCGCCTGCCGGACGTTGCGGCCCGCGATGAAGTCGCGGACCACGTAGAACCCGCCCTCGTCGCGCAGCCAGCGGCGGGTCGGCACGATGCGCGGGTGGCGCAGGGCCAGGGCCTGGGTCGCCCGCGTCTTGGCCTCCTCGCCTGCCAGGCGCTTGATGAGTACGCGCCGGCCCGTCCCCGGCTCGCGCGCCGTCCAGGCCGCCGCCCCCGGCGTCGCCGTTGCTACCGAAGTCACCTCTTCAAACTGCGCCAGCACCCGCTCCATTGGTAAACCTGATTATACCCGATGGGCAGCGGAGGAGTGGGCTTGGGGTACAATGGCGGGCATGAGCGGGCGCTGGGAGAGCGGCTTTGAGCGGGCGCTGTGGGGGACGCGGCTGATGGTGCTGGTTGCCGTCGTCATCAGCGTCCTGCTGGCCCTGGGCGCGCTGGCCCTGGCAACCGTGGAGGCGGCCCATGTGCTGGCCCTGGTGCTCCGCGATCTGGCCGCGCCGGGGGCCGATTCTCTGCACACGCGCATCATCACCGGCCTGGTCCGGGCCGTGGACGGCTACCTGCTGACCGCCATCCTGCTGATCTTCGCCTTCGGCCTGTACGAGTTGTTCATCAGCCGCATCCACATCGCCGAATCCTCGGAGGTCGCGCCCCGCCTGCTGCTGATCCGCAGCCTGGACGACCTGAAGGACCGTCTCGCCAAGGTGGTCGTGCTGATCCTGGTCATCACGTTCTTCCAGGAGGCCCTGCAGTTGCGCTACGACAGCCCCCGCGACCTGCTGTATCTGGCCCTCGGAACGCTCTTCGTCGGCGGTGCGCTCTACCTCAGCAGCCGCCACCCTCCCGGAGAGCACTGAGCGCCGCCGCCCGCACGCGCGGCGACGGGTCCCGGGCCGCCAATCCTTCCAGCAACTCCCGGCTGGCCGCGTCCGACGGCAGCGCGCCGATGGCCGCCAGCCGGACCTGCTCGCGCTCCGCCCGCGCCAACTCGTGCAGCAGGGCATACGCTTCGGGTGTCCGCAGCGTCGTCAGGGCCAGCACCGTCGCCCGCAGCGGGTCGCCGGAGAGGCGCTGGATCGCCGCGCCCAGCAGCGCCGCCGCCTCCGGGGCCTGCGTCCGGGCGATGATCAGGGCCGCAAAGGCCGCCAACCGCGCGTCGTCGTGGCCCAGGTACGGCTCCAGCACCTCCAGCGCGTGGGGGTCTTCCAGATCCACCAGCGCCTGCATGCACTCCTGCAACACCTCCGGCGTCTCGTTCTCCGGGTGAACCAGCCGCAGCGTCAGCGGCAGGCGGGCCGCGACGCTCCCGGTGAGCGCCAGCGCCCGCGCCGCCGCCTTGCGCGGCTCCACGGTCAGCGTCGGGTCGGGCCGGACACCCCGCAGGGCGTGTCCCCGGCGGTCAAAGAGCAGCAACGCGATGTCCCGCACCGCGTCCGCGTCCCGCAGCTGCGCCAGGGCCAGCGCGCAGTTCGCCCGCAGGTGCGTCGCCGTGTCCAGGGGGACGCCGCCCACCGGCTCGACCTGCACGGTGCGGATGCCTGCCCGCAGCACGTCCGCCGCCGGGCGATGTTCCAGCCGGCCCAGCGCGAACGCCAGGTTTGCCCGAATCTGGCATCCCGGATCGCGCTTGACGCCGTCCTCACCCAAAGACCCAAACCGCTCCACCATCGCCCGCGCCGCCCGGTCGTCCGCCCCGTCGCCCAGCGCCTCCGCCGCCAGCGCCGCCACGTAGGACGAGCGATCCGCCATCGCCTCCAAGAGCAGTTCCTGCCGCTGCCCCGGCTCCATCCCCGCAGCCATCCGCACCGCCTGAATGCGCTCCTCCGTCTTCCGGGACCGTAACCGCTGCCGAACCTGATCCACGTCCATCTTTGTCATCATCTTCCCAGTGCGTCCTCACAGTATTACCCTGTGTTCGCTGTGATGTCCCGGACGGGCCGGCCGGGTAAACATACTGTAGCGCAAGGGAGAACGCATTGAGGAAGAGAAGAGGAGATATGGTGGGGCGGATTCAGAGAATTCTCATGTGGTGCGAAGAATGGCTCGAGTCTCTCCGTCCGAACTCCGGGATTGCTTCTGCCCCACGCGGAATGCGCTACTGGCTCGGTTGAGGCGTCAGCAGGAAGGCATGTTCGTGCCCGTTGATCCTACCCTTTCCAGCGATCTGACCGCGATTATTGATGGCATTCGCCTCCGTCAAGACCCAGCCTGATTTCGGCGGGATGAGGCCGTTCAGGTCGCGCATCCTCCCCTGCTGCCACAGGAAGGCATAAAAATCCGTACTGCCGGGACGTTGAGACGTGCCGACAACCTGTGCGTGGAGATTGATCGCGTGTGCCTCGCAATAGGTGCCGCCGAATGAGCCGATGTCGTGCATCCCGTGCCGGGAGTCCCAGAGGAATGCGTGTGTGATCGTGTTGCCGTTGCTGTCGCGCCGCCGCGTGTCTGCCTCCCCCACAATCACGCCACGGGCGTTCAAGCCGAACGCGCGGCTGTAATCACCTCCCAAAGAACCCAGGTCGCGCATCCTCCCGTGGAAATAAAGAAATGCCCGCTCATGGCTTGATCCCGCCCGATCCTCACGTTCGGCCGTGCCCGCCACCTGCCCCCGGTCATTGATCGCTGCCACCATGCTGAAGGTGTAGCCGGGGAGTGTGCCGATGCGGGTCACGCTGCCATCATGGTAGAGCACCGCATAATTGTGCCAGCCGGCATCTCTCAGCGAGCCAACTACCTGGCCTTTGTTGTTGATGGCCATGGCGCCACTGGAATATCCGGGAAGCCCTGGTAAGCTCTTAAGATTGCCTTGTTGCCATAAAAACGCGCGCTCACGGTCTTGGAAACCCTTCCGGTACATGAGCGTCCCCACCACCTGGCTTCGGTCGTTGAGGGATGAGGCGCTGCTTTCGTCATAGCCGGGGAGCAGGCCGATGTCCTGCAAGCGGCCGCCACGGAAGAGGAAGGCATGGGCGGCAACGTATCCCATAATGGTGACCCTGGCCGCGAAACCGACGATTTGCCCTTTGTCGTTGATGGCAGCCGCTCCGCTGCTGTCGGTGTCCAGCAGAGAGCCGAGGTCGGTGATCGCGTAGCGCGCGAGGGCAGTCCCCGCCCCATGTGCTTGGCTGGGAGATAAGGCCATCCCGAACAAGCCGCACAACCAAACTCCGCACGTTGCCGCTTTTCTCAGAGCCGACATGATGCCTCCTTCGTGGTCAGGGAGTGGCGCGGAGGACGTAGAGGACGCCGTTGGTGGCGGCGCAGGCCAGGGTGTCGCCGTAGAGGGCGAAGCCGGCCGTCGCCAGGCGCGCGCCGGGCGTGGTCTCGTAGGCGCGCTGGACGGCGTACTCGGCGTCCAGCGCGTAGATGTTGCCGTCGTCCGCGCCGACGAAGACGGTGTGGCCGCTGCACACGGGGGAGGCGCGCAGGGGCGAGGGGCTGACGCGGCGCGAGCGGATCAGGTTGCCGGTCTCCGCCGCGATGACGTGCAGGAAGCCGTCATCGGCGGCCACGAAGAGCAGGCCGTCGGCGGACAGCGCGGGCGTGACGGCGATGGGCCGCGCGGTCGCGCTGGTGCGCCATTTCACGCCGCCCGTCGCCGCGTCCAGCGCGTAGACCGTGCCCGCCATCGTGGCCGCATGGACGACGCCGCCCCGGACGAGGGGGGCGGCGTCAAAGGGTCCGTCGGCTGCCGTCTGCCAGAGTTTGTCTCCGGCCGCCAGGGTGAAGGCGTACACGTGGCCGTCGTCACAGGTGGCGAAGACTGTTCCCTCCGCCGATGCCGGGGCGGTGTCCAGCCGCCCGCCGAGCGGCAGCGTCTGTTCCAATGCCCCGGTCCGGCGGTCCAGCACGCAGACGGCGTCGCCCGCCGGCACGAGCAGGCAGTCATCGGCCACCGTGACGCCGCCGTAGACCGTGCCCGCCACCCGCGACTCCCAGCGGCGCGTCCCCCGGATGGCGTCCAGGGCGACGACCGCACCGCCCAGCGTCGCGGCGTAAAGAAGGCCGTCCTCGGACAAGGCCATCGCGCCCCGGTCGGGGTAAATGCCCCGCGCGTCCGGCAGATCGAAGTCCCACAGCGCCGCCCCCGTCGTCAGCTCAAACGCCTGGATCGTGGCCCGGCCCAGCGCCGGCTCGATGGCGGACGCGATCACCATGCCGAAGGCCGCCAGCGGCGCGCTCCACTCGGCCACGTCCTCCGCCCGGCTGACGGGGAACGACGGCGACGACCAGCGGCGCGCCAAGTGTACCCCCAGCGGCGTCTCCGGCGCGACCCCGTGCGACGGGTCGCCGCCGGGCGCCATCCGCCAGTCCGTCTCCGTCCGCAGGACGTGCGCCGGGCTGCGCCGGCAGACGCGCGCCAGCCAGGTGTTCGGCGTCCCGCAGACCGGGCAGAGCCGGAGGCGCTCGCCGCACCGGCGGCACTCCCGCGCCCCCTCCGGCAGTTCCGCGCCGCAGTGGGGACACGCCGCGATGGGGGGGATGACGCTGATCTCAACACCCTCCTCCGGCGGGGCCTCGCCCGGCGCAATGGCCAGATACTGCCCCAGCACCGAGACCGTCGCCGGGGCCAGTGCCGCGTTGCGCGCCCGCTCGGGCCGCAATTCCGCCGTCACTGTCTGCGACTCCTGGGGCGCGAGGGCGAACTCCGACGGGTACACCTCCAGCCAGGGCACGGGCGAGCGGACCCCGACGTGCAGCACCGCCCGCGCGTCCGGGTTCCGCACCACCGCCACGCGCCGGGCGACCTGCCCGTCTCCCCGCGCGTGCTCCTGCGAGAAATCAAACTCGGTGACGTCGAGAATGGGCATCATCATGGCTCACGGCGCACGATGCGGCAGTCGAAGACGCCGCCGGCCGTGCTGCCCGGCTTCGGCGCGAACCGCACCGTCACCTGCTGCTTGCCTCGGGTCAACGCCTCGGGAATGGGGTAGGTGACGGGCAGATACTGGTCGGGCCGCCGCCCGGTGAGATGCTCGGTGGCGATGACCGTGCCGTCCACCGATATGTCAAAGGCGCGGCCCGCGTCGCTGCCCCAGTAGACGCAGCGCAGGGAAAGGGGCTGGTCGGGCAGCACCTTCAAGTCGTAACGGAAGCTGCCCTGGGCGTCGCGCCAGTGCGTGAACGGCTCCCCCGCGCCCCCGACGTTGGAACGGTCGGCGACGAGATGGTGCGCCGTCTCCGAGTCCGGCTCGCCGACGCGGACTCGGTCCACCGTGCGAGCCTCCAGCGCCTTCGCGTCGCGCTGCTCCTGGGCATAGGTGGCCTGACTCTGGATCGGCCAGTAGATCGCGTAACGCTGGAAGTGGAGCTGGTAGAACGGGATGAGGGTCACGTCCTCAGGCCTCGCCAGGCCCCGCGTCCGGAACGTGAGCGGCTGTCCGGCCACACGTCCGATTTGATGGACAGCCTGCTGCGGCGTCCCCACCAGGACGGGGAATCGGCTGATGGGCAGCGCCTTTTGGGCCAACTGGCCGGGCGTGTCAAAATTGCCGCCGCCATAGAAGTTGCTTCGCGTCAGTCCCTCCGTCCCCAGCGGGCCGGCCAGCAGGATCGGGCCGTAGAGGAAGGCGGCGTAGTCCGCGCTGTGGGGCAGCGGCTCTGCGCGCAGGCGCATCGGCAGGGCGACCTCCACGTGGTCGCCCGATTTCCAGATCCGCGTGACGTCGGCGTAGGAGCCGGGACGGGCTTGGGCCGGCACGGGCGCTCCGTTCACCGAGACTTTCAGCGCGCCGGGGGCCACCCAACCGGGATAGCGAATGCTGAGTGTCATCCGCCGGGGCCGCGTGAGCGTCAGCGCCAGCCTCGTCCTCGGCTCCTGCGGAAAAATTGTGTCCTGGCGCAGCGTCAGCCCCTGCGCCTTCCAATGCAGCACCGACGGGATGAACAGGTTGACGTAGAGCCGGTTTGGGCCGGCCGCGTAGATCATCTTGCCGTACTTGCCGTGATTCTCCATGCCCGTGCCGACGCAGCACCAGAAGGCGTCAAAGGGCCGCGAGTAGACCCGGTAGTGGCCGGGCCGCATCGGGGTGTAGTAAACGAATCCGCCGCCGGGGGCCTCCGAGGAGAGGATGTGATTATACAGGGCGCGCTCGTAGAAGTCCATGTACCGCGCCGAGGGCTGGAGCGTGTAAAGCGCCTGCGTCAGCTTGAGCATGTTGTACGTGTTGCAGGTCTCCGGCCCGCAGATCTCCTGCACCTTGCTCTCGTACTCGGCGGGCGCGAAGAAGTGCTCCCATTGGCTGTTGCCGCCGTTGGCCCAGGTGCGCTCCCCCGTGACGTTCGCCCAGAAGTTCTGCGCGGCCGTATGCCAGACCTTGTCGCCCGTCAGCTCATAGATGCGCTCGTAGCCGACGAATTTGGGAATTTCGCAGTTGGCGTGCTGGCCGTCTAGAATGACGCCGTCGCCGCGCGCGAGCGGGTCGAAGATGATGTCATGGCAGAACTTCTCGGCCAGCGTCAGGTACTTGCGGTCGCCGGTGATGGCGTAGACGTCCGCCAGCACCTCATGCGGACCGCCGAACTCGCCCATCAACTGCGGCGGCCCCAGCATCTCCTGCCACTGATCCGGGGTGAGCTTGGCGGTGACTGCGGCGCACCAGTCCGCCATGCGAATCAACACGTCGCGCGCCTGACGGTTGCCGCAGAGCAGCCAGGCGTCCCGCAGCCCGGCCAGCGTCTTGTGGGCGGTGTACCAGGGCGTGGTGTTCATGGCCTGCACCTGCCCGGCGGCTAGCTTGGCGAACCAGCCCTTGTCCCACGGGGACGGGTACAGCCCGCCGTCCCCGTTGCCCTTCTGGCAGGCCGCCATCTCGGACACCACATAGTCCACGCGCTGACGAATTTGCGGGTCGCCCGTCGCCTGTGCCATCTGCGAGCAGGCGCTCAGGTAGTGCCCGATTGTGCCCGCGCCGCCACTGTCCCACCCGCCATAATGGGGCGCTTTGGGCTTGAGGCCGGCGGTCTGCCGCATCCACGCGAGGAGGCTGTCCGGGTTGAGCCGCAGCAGATACGCCCTGTCGGTGTCCTGCGCCTGCTGGAACGGCCCCGGCAGCAGGCGGACATCTTCCAAGGGGAACAGGCTTGCCTTGATCGGAACCACCGGCGGGACCCTCTCCCGCGCCCGGGTGTGTGCCGCCGCGCCCATCCCCACGATTGCGATCAGGAATACCGGCATCAGAACGTTTTGCCGTTTGAACATGGCTTTTCTTTACTACTCAGCGCCCAGGCTCCAGTGCCTGGGACACGGTGACAAACCGGTAGCCACGCCGGTGCAGGGCGGCGATGACGGTCGGCAGCGCCTCCGCCGTGTGCCATCCCCGCCCGTTCATGTGCATGATGACGATGGAGCCGGGCCGCGTCCGCTCCAGGACGGCGCGCACAATGTCCTTTGCCGAGACGTGCGGGTCCGGGTCGCCCGTCACCACCTCCCAGGTGAGCGTGTGCAGGCCCAGCCGGGCCGCCACGGAAATCAAGGCCGGGTCGTACTCGCCGTAGGGCGGGCGGAACAGCACGCCCTGCTTCCCCGTCAGCCGGTACATCACGTCCTGCGTCTCCTGCATCTCGGCGCGCATCCCGGCCGGGGTGAGCCGGGTCATGTGGGGATGCAGGTAGGAATGGTTGCCCAGTTCAAACAGCGGGTCGGCGGCCAGCGACCGCGTGGCGGCGGGGTGCGTCTCCATCCAGCGCCCGCCCAGCATCAGGGTCGCCGGGGTGTGGGTGGCGCGCAGGATGCGGATCAGGCGCGCATCATAGCCGGCGGGCTTGCGGGTCTGGCAGGCGTCGAACGTCAGGGCGACCTGCTTGCGCCCCCGGTCGCCGTGGGTGATCAGGCGCACGGCGACGGGGGGCAGTCGGGGGGCATGACGCACGGGCGCTGCAACCGCCGCCGTGCAGCCCAGCAACGCCAGCCCGGCCACCATCGTCCAACGGCGTCGTCTATTCATACGGTGTTCCGGCCGCATCGTTCCAGGCCTCCGCCACCAGGGACAGCAGGAGCAGGTCGTGCGAGGCGCCCCGCCAGAAGCCGCGGCCGCGCAGCAGTTCTTTCTCCTGAAACCCCAGCCTTGCCAGCAGGCGGCGCGACGGGGCGTTCTCCGGCACCACCAGCGCCTCCACGCGGGACAGGCGCATCGCGCCGAAGCCGAAGGCCAGCACCGCCGTCAGGGCCTCCCGCATCAGGCCCTGCCCCTGGTGGTCCGGTGACAGTTCGTAACCGACCTCGGCCTGCGGGTCGCCGGGGGTCCACTTGGAGACACCGCACGAGCCGATCGCCAAGTCGTCCTCCCGGCGGGCAATTGTCCAGCGGATTCGCTGATGCCGGGCGAAGTCCCGGGCGCGGCGGGCGACGATCTCCTGCGCCTCTTCCAAGCGCGTCAGCGGGCCGACGTCATAGAAGCGCACCACCTCCGGCCTGGACAGGATGTCCAGGATGGCCGGGGCGTCCTCGGGGCGCGTCTCGCGCAGGCGCAGGCGTGGCGTGGACAGCTCCGGGAAGCGGGCGTACAACGTCTCCAGAGATTCCATGGCGTCACCGCCGCCGGTACAGCGTCCGCGCGTAGGGCGCGGCATCGCTGTCATACCGGGGCAGAAGCGCGCTGTAGCGTTCCCGCGCCTCGGCGGGCCACCATTCCGGCGCGTGCTGAATCTTCGCCGCCATCTGCGCCTGTATCCGCTCCGGCATCGCGTCAAACCGCGGCTGATACCAGAGCGTGATCAGCGTCCGCCGCTCGTCCGTCTCGTTGGCGTGGGCGGCGTGGAGCAGGCGCGCGTCGCCGACCAGCAGGTCGCTCGCTCGCACCGGCACGTCCGCCTCGTCGGGCCGCGTCGAGAACTCAGGGAGGCTCAGGTCGCGCGCCCGGCTCAGGCGCTCGGAGTGCGGCTCCGCCAGCAGGTCGTGCAGCGGGTTGTGCCGGGTGTGCGAGCCGGGGATGACCCGCAGGCAGCCGTTCTCCGGCGTCGTGTCCGACAGGTAGTACATGGCGAACACCTGCGGCGGGACCGGGCCGTAGGAGTACGGGTCCTCCCAGGCGAACCAGTCGTAGTGCCAGAACAGGCGCGGGCTGTGGCCGGGCTTGCTGATGACGTAGCCGTCGGTGAACGTGGGGTGGGGGAAGCCCAGCGCCGCCAGCGCGTCCAGCGCCGGGCGGTACGTCACCAGTTCCGCGAAGATCGGGTCGCCCGTGGTCGGCAGCAGGCTCCCCTGCGCGCGCGTCCGCTCCGCCTGCTCCGGCGGCACATCGTCCAGCATTCGCTCCGTCGCCGCCCGCAACCGCCCCAGTATGTCGGGCGACAGGACCCGCTCAAAGCGGCAGAACCCACCGCGCAGCAGTTGCTCGCGTTTTTCGCTGTCAATGGCATCCGGCGCAAGTGTGGTGGTCATGGCGTCTCCTTTGAAGAACCCCTCTGGCTCGCCGAGGTGGGTTCTCTCTGGACGGGGTGGGTTCCTACTCGTCCAGCGTGCCCGGCGTCAGGCCCGCCGGCAGCGGGGCGGGGCGCTCGACCGTGCTGGACATCTTGTAGTGTCCGTCCTGCGATGATGCATCGTGGAAGCCGTGCATCGCCTCCAGGACGTGGAAGCCCAACGCGCCGCTCGCCCGGTGGGGCCGACCCGAGCGGATCGCGTAGGCCATGTCCGCGACGCCGATGCCCCGGCTGTTCTGGGCGTAGGGGCGCGTTACCGGCACGTCGCGCCACTGGCGGGTCTCTCGTTGCCAGACGCGCACAGGCCCGCCGAACGTGTTCGGGTCCGGCACGTCCAGAGACCCCTCGGTGCCGTAAATCTCGATGCGCGGCACGTTGGCCGCCCACACGTCAAAGGAGGTGGCGAGCGTGCCAATGGCCCCGCCCGAAAAGTCCATCACCCCCGCGATGTGCGTCGGCACGTCCACGGTGATCTTCTGCCCCTTCTTCGTGCCGCTGCCGACCGTGCGCTCCGGGAAC
>JAFAZD010000108.1 GCA_019239955.1 Armatimonadota bacterium
CGCCGAGCAGGGGGCCGTCCTGGGTGTGGACGAAGACGCGCTGGCCGACAGTGATGTTGGCATCGTGCCCGCCGATGGGGTTGAAGTAAATATATCCCTCGCCGCTGATGTGGCTGACGAGGAAGCCGATCTCGTCGCAGTGCCCGGCGAGCATCACCTTCGGGCCGCCCTTCGGGTTGATGATGGCGTAGGCATTGCCGAGCACATCCGTATGGACTTCATCGGCATACGGCTCCACGGCGCGACGGTAGACGGCCTGCGCCGGCTGTTCGAAGCCGGAGGGGCTGGGCGCGTCAATGAGGTCTTTGAGGACTTGCAGGGTTTCCTGGGCCACGGTGTTTTCTTTCGTGAAAGGGGATTTTGCAGTTATTATAGCACACCTTGGCGTCCGCGGATTGTCCGGGCATGGTAGATAACGTAGGGGCACGGCGGACAAGGGTACGGGCATGACGCGCCATGCCCCTACGGTTGCCGCATATCGGCGGGTTTGATGTTGGCCGGGTTGTTGACGTCCTCGGCCCAGCGCGCCGGGTTGTTCTCAATGTAGCGCCGCGCGTTGTTCAGCCGGTGTTCGTCAGGGACGATGCGATCAAAGTAGTTCACCTGCCATACCGTCCAGCCCGGCGTCCCGCGCAACGCATTGATGCGCCGGCTGGCGCCGGATGCTCTGGTCGTAGATCACCTTGCCACGTTCCACGACCTCGGCGGGCGTATACTCAACCTGCGGCGTCGTCCGTGCCATCTTGATATCCCCTGTGGGCGCGGCCCGCCCCTCATGCTCTCAGGCCTCGGCCCCGGTCAGCCACACGACGATTCGTTGTCTCTGCCGCGCGTCCAGGAACGGCAGGTTGCCGATCCGAAAGCTCCGCGGGCCGCCGGGAAGGCCGACTGTGAGACAGCCATACTGGGGAGTTCGCCGATCCTCCACATCCAGCGAAGCCAATTCTTTGAAACAGTCCACGAGCGCCTTTCTCTCTTCCGCCGGGACCACGGAGAGTTCCTGGATGGATCTGTCCGGCAGACGGACGGCGATACGGCAGCGCGTGTTCTGCTGCTCCACATACAGGTGCGTGGCTTCTAGACCAAGTGCCTGTTCGATCAAAGTTTGCGTGATAACGCCCACAGACCGCGTTCCAGAAGCGACACTTATGATGGCCCCTCTGCTCCTCCTTTTTGCGCCGGCGCATCCCTGCGGGAACGGTATGGTCGCCGATGGCCGGCGTCAGGGAGGGATGTTGGTCCAGAGGTCCGCCGTCACGAACCGCGACAGATGACCGACGTTGGTGGTGGCGATGATCAGGTCCGATGCGGGGAGGCCTAAGTCCAGCGCCTGGGCCGCGATGAGAACGTCGGCGTCCAGTTCCTTCGGGTCGGCGGTCGTCATGCCGGCGTTTCTGGCCTGCGCCCAGAGGCGGCATCCCAGCCGCAGGGCCGTGTCTGAGAGTGGCAAGTAGCGGCCGGGGACGGCCCCGCAGAAGCCATCAAGCCGCAGGATGCCCATCCTGTTGTTCATGCGCTCCAGTTCTCGGCAGACTTCGTAGTAGGCCAGGGCAGGAACCAGCACGGAGGAGCCATGGTGAATGCAGTCCGCGATCCACTGGCGGCATGCCTCCGCCTCCGGGATGCCCCGGTGCTTGGTGACGAGACCCAGCGGGCCGGTGTCCAGGACGATCGTTCGGCTCACGGGTAGATGACTCGCGCCCCGGCGCGGACGCGCTCGGCGTTGATGTTGTGCTTGAACTCTGCAAAGTCTTTCTGCGCCGCCGCCAACTCCTCGGGTGTCATCTGCTCGTCTTCCCTGTCCCACTCGGCGAAGAGGGCCAGCGTGGGGTCTTCCTCGGTGGCGGGCGGAGCCGGCGGCAAGTGTTCCGTCACCAGTTTCTTGGCCAGCGCCGCCGCGCCGACGCCCTCCTGCCGCGCGGCGGCATCCAGCCGCGCCCCTTCGGACGGCGTCAAGTCAATCGTCAACGTCATCGGGCAACCTCCGGGGCGTCTACCGGACGCACCCAGACAAATTATACCCCACGGCCTTCCCGGTATCTGGGTGAGGTGTGCCACGCCCCTCCCCGTGCTTTCCCCTAATCATAGGCCCCCATGCTCGGCGGGCTGGGCCGCGCCTTCCCGTCCAGGTCCGTGGCTGGGTTGTTCCCGCCCGACGGCGAACTCCCGCCCCCACCGCCTCCGCCGCCGCACCCCGTCAGCAGGCCGCCGGAGGCCACCGCCAGCGCGCCGCCGGAGAGCAGGCGCAAGAAGCCGCGCCTGTCCAAGCCGTTGTCCATGTCGCCCGTCCCCTGAATGGCAAAGATGCCGGTACATCTGCTGTGCAGGAATCATGCCAAGTCGCGGGTTTGGGGCAAAAATGTACGGGCGCAGCATGCTGCGCCGTACAACGTCATGCTGCGCCCGTACATGATGGGCCTGCTGCGCCCCTACAACGTCATGCTGCGCCCGGACAATGCCATACCCTCCCTCTCCCCCGCCATGCCCTCCCCGTGTCATGCCCTCCCCGCGTCGGCAACCCCATGTTGTGACCTGTCTTTCGCAGACCCGGTAGTGACCACAGGGCGATTGGCACGGTTCTTGCCGACAGGCGGCCATTTGGCCCCCGGATTCTCGCCCTCTAGTTCCCCCGTGTTGTTGCCATAATCCCACTAGAACCTGCTTTCTAGAGCCTGTTTTTCAAGCGATTGTTTTCGCGGACGCCCTGGGGGCGGCGATGGAGGAGTTTTCCCGATGCTCGGATTAGCGCAAATCTTCGGCAAGGAGACGGTGGCCGGGGTGGACATCGGCAGCCGCTGGATCAAGGTGGTGCAGGCCGAGGCCCAGGGGCCGGGCCGCTGGCGCATCGGCAAGGCCGGGCTGGCGCCCACCCCCGAAAATGCCGTGCATGACGGCGTCGTGGTGGAGCCCGCCGCCGTCGGCAGTGCCATCCGCGAGCTGATGAAGGCCAGCAGCATCGAGGCGAATGGGGCGGCGGCGGCGATCAGCGGCGCGAGCGTGATCGTGCGCCACGTCAAGATGCCCAGGATGGCCGAGGCCGTGCTGCGTAAGTCCGTCCGGTTTGAGGCGGCCAAGTACATTTCCACCTCGGTCGAGGACAGCCTGATCGAGTTCGAGATCACGGGGCCGGTGCCGGGCGAGGACGACAAGATGGGCGTGATGCTGGTCGCCGCGCCCCAGGACATGGTGGAGTCGCGGCTGGCGGCGCTGTCCCACGCAGGGCTGACGCCGGTGGCCGTGGACGTGGAGGCGTTCGCCCTGCAGCGGGCGCTGCTGGACCTGTCGGCGACGCGGCCCGGCGAGGGCGCGACGCTGGCGCTGCTGGACATCGGCGCGGCCAGCACCGACGTCAACATCGTCACGGACGGGCGCTTCGCGCTGACCCGCAACATTGACTACGCCGGGGACCACTTCACCAAGGCCCTGCAGGCGCTGCACCCCCAGGCGGACCGGGCGCAGCTCGAGCAGATCAAGAGGGAGGTAGACATGAGCGCGCTGCTCTCCCCGGACGCCGGCCTGGAGGCCCAGTCGCTGGCGCGGGCCGTGCAGCCGGTCATGGACGAGCTGCTGCGCGAGGTGCGCCGCTCGATCAACTACTACCAGTCCCAGTTGATGGACCCGGCCAACTCCAACCTGCCGGCGGGCGTGACGGCGGAGACAGGCGGCGGGACGGTGTCCCGGATCGTCGTCACCGGCGGCAGCGCGCGGATGGCGGGGCTGGAGGCGTATATGGCGGCCCGCCTGGGCCTGCCCGTGGAGGCGTGGAACGTGTGCGACAACCCTGCATTTGACATGACCGCGCTCGCACCGAGTTTCCTCAGCGAGAACGCGGCGCTGCTGACGACGGGGATGGGGCTGGCACTCAAGGAGCTGACGGAGGCGCCGGCGGCCAAGGGCCGTCGGGCGAAGGCGGCGTAAGATCCCCCCCGCCCCCATTCCGTGGGAGCAGGATATGCAGGAAATGAAAGATACAGCGGCCCTGCCGGTTCCCCTGAACGGGGGGGCAAGGGGCCAGAAGGAGAGAGTCCATGCCTTCCATTAACATGATCGCCGCGCGCCGGGCGGAGAAGCGGCGGCAGGAACAGAATATCCGCAAGCTCATCTACGGCATCGCCACCGAGGTCGGCGTCACGGTCATGGTCGTCAGCGTCATGTACGTGCGGCTGATGGGCATCAACGGCAAGATCAGCGAACTGAACGCCGAGATCATCAATCTCCAGCCGACGGTGACGCGGATCCAGCAGATGGAGACGGACACCCAGCAGTTGCAGCCCAAGGTGACGACGCTGGACGGGGCCAAGGCCGACACGCTGTTCTGGTACGACAACCTGTACGCCATCACGGCCTGCCTGCCGCCCAAGACGTGGCTGACGACGCTGGGCACGGCGGGGACGGGCGGCGACGGCAGCCCCGGCACCGCCGGCGGCGGCGACCCGCAGATGAGCCTCAGCGGCGTCGCGCTCAACCAGGCGACGGTGGGCACGGCGATCCTGAAGATGAACCAGGCGCCGAGCCTGGACCACGTGGACCTGGCGTCGGTGACGCAGCAGAAGACGGGGCAGGTGAACACCGTGTCGTTCCAGATGACGGTGCATCTCAAGCCGGAGGCCGCGCCGGCCGGCGCGGCGGCCACGGGAGGAGCGGGCAATGTCCAAAAGTCCTAATGCCGGCGTCGTCGGCGCGGCGGGCAATCCCAAGAAGATCACGCAGGCGTTCGTCGGGATCGCGGCCCTGACGTTCGCGGCCGGCGGCGGGCTGGCGTTCTGGCTGAACGGGCAGATCAGTTCCGGGCAGGGAGTCGCCGCCGGCAAGGAAAAGGAAGTCGGCAGCAGTGAGCAGATCGCCATGCGCCTCGGCGCGACCCAGGCCGCCTACGACCGGACCAGGAGCCGGATCGCGGACCTGGAGTCGTCGGTGTCGGAGAAGTCCTACGTGCCGACGCTGCTCCAGCAGCTGCAGAGCCTGGCGGCGACGACGCACCTGACGGTGATGTCGGTCCATCCGTCGGCGATCGCCGCCCCCCCCCCCCCACCCGCACCGGCGAAGGCCGCTGAGGGCGGCAGCAGCGGGACGGGCGGCGGCACTGATGTCGCCGCCAAGAAGAAGCCGGCGCCGCCCTACGACACCATGAACGTGGACCTGAGCGTGGTGGGGACCTACGCCGACACGGTGACGTTCCTGTATGACCTGACGCGGTTCCCCAAGATCCTGTCGGTCGAGGGCGCGCAGTTCAGTCCGGGCGGCGCGCCGGGCCAGGGCGCACCGGGCCAAGGCAGGCCGGGCCAGAGCAAGCCGGGCGGGCAGTCCGCGCCGCAGGTGACGACTCAGTTGAAGCTGATCGCGTTCGTGTTCCACGATGACGCCCCCTCCGCCCCGAATGCCGGGGGAGGCGTCAAGACGGCGGAGGCGGTCGTGCCGCCGCCCGCCGCCCCGACCGTGGCCGGCGCGG
>JAFAZD010000209.1 GCA_019239955.1 Armatimonadota bacterium
CGCGGACGCCGGACCAGCTGAGGGAGATCGGCGCGCGGGGCCTCAAGCTCTCGCCCCGGCACCAGGTCATGGTGGAGCGGTATCTGACCGGCTGGAAGGAGATCGAGTACGAGGTCGTGCGGGACGGGGCGGACACCTGCATCACGATCTGCAACATGGAGAACTTCGACCCGATGGGGATGCACACCGGCGACTCCATCGTGGTCGCCCCCTCGCAGACCCTCTCGGACAAAGAGTACCAGATGCTTCGCACCGCCTCGCTCAAGATCATCCGCGCGCTCAAGATCGAGGGAGGCTGCAACGTCCAGCTTGCCCTGGACCCCAGTTCGTTCGGCTACTACATCATTGAGGTCAATCCGAGGGTCTCCCGCTCGTCAGCCCTGGCGAGCAAGGCGACCGGCTACCCCATCGCCCGCGTCGCCTCCAAGATCGCCATCGGCCTGCGCCTGGACGAGATTCCCAACGCCGTCACGCAGAAGACCCTCGCCTGCTTCGAGCCGGCATTGGATTACATCGTCGTCAAAATACCCCGCTGGCCCTTCGACAAGTTCACCCTGGCCGACCGGCGCATCACCACGCAGATGAAGGCGACCGGCGAGGTCATGGCGATTGACCGCTCCTTTGAGGGCGGCCTGCTCAAAGCCATTCGGAGCCTGGAGATCGGCCAGGTCGGCCTGCGGCCCAAGAACGCCGACCAGTTGACCGACATGGAGATCGAGTCGGGGCTGGCCCAGGCGACCGACCAGCGGCTGTTCCTGATCGCCGAGGCGTTCCATCGCGGCCTGCTGGTGCAGGAGGTGGCCGACCTGTCCGGCGTGGACTCCTGGTTCCTGACCAAGATTCAGCGCCTGGTCCAGTTCGAGGACCGCCTGCGCGCCCAGTGGCGCTTGTTCCGTCCGTTCGAGTCGCTGGGCGAGGAGGCGCAGGCGCTGCTGGCCGACGCCAAGCGGCGCGGCTTCGCCGACCGCCACATCGCGGACGTGCTGGCCGTCCAGGAGGGCCATGTGCGCGGCTGGGTGCGCGCGCTGGGCCTCGCCCCGGTCTACAAGATGGTGGACACCTGCGCCGCCGAATTCGAGGCCGCCACCCCCTACTTCTATTCATGTTATGAGAAGGAGGGAGAGACCGTCTCAGGGTAGGGGCATACCTCCAGCCGCTGGCGTACAGCGAAAAGGATACACTTATGGCCTGCCTGCCGACGGCGCTCTGCTTTGACGTCGAGGACATCGTGGACCCGCAGAGCGATGACGTCGCCCTGTGGACCGCCGAGATCCTCGCCGAGTACGGCCTGACGGGCTCGTTCATGCTGGTCGGGGAGCGGGTACGCCAATGGGACCGGCGCGGGCGGCGTGACGTGATCGAGGCCCTCAAGAGGCACCACCTGGCGTACCATACGACCTGGCACTCGGTTCCCCCGACCACGACGGAGATCTGTCTGGACAAGGACTTCGCTCAGGGCATGGACGCCCTTTGGGAGCGGGACCGGCAGGGGTGGGCCGATGCCGAGCGCATCCTGGGTCGCCCGCTGCTGGGATGGGCTAGATCGGGCAGCAGCTGGGCCCCCTCTCTAATGGGCCTGATGGGGCGGCTGGGGCGCGGCAACGCCTACAGCTATGTGCGGCTGCCGGGCCACAACGTCTGCTGGTACGCCAACTGCCTCGGATTCTTCAGCGACGGCATCGGCGGCTTTGATGGGACTTATTACGACGACGAACTCTTTGAGCGGAGGCTGGCGGAGGCCCGTCAGGAGTTGGACGACTTCCTGCAAGCCCCGCGCCAGGGCGCGGCCTGGCTGTGCTTCTTCATGTGCCACCCGACCCGCGTGACCCACACCGAGTTCTGGGACGCCGCGAACTTCGCCGCCGGGGCCAACCCGCCGCCGTCGGAGTGGAAGCCCGCCCCGCGCCATGACCCATCGCGGGTTCCGGTGATGCAGAAGAACTACCGCCACCTCTGTGAGCTCCTGCGCGCCGACTCGCGGCTGGAGATCGTCGGCTGGGGTGAACTGCTGCGCCGCTACGACGGGCAGCGGGCCTTCGCGTCCCAGACCGAGGTGCGGGAGATCGCGCAGCGCATCGCAGACGAGCGGCGAGTGCTCTTTACGGACCATTTCACCGCCGGTGAAATCCTGCTCCTGCTCTGCCGAGCCGCCACAGACCCGCACGAGCGCTACCCACGTCCGACTGTTTATGGCCCGCTGACGACCCCGCCGCCCACGGCGGCCTCTTCCTGGAATGCGGACGCGGTCCGGGACGCCGCCCACGCCATCCTGCGGGCCGCCGAAGGGGACTACCTGCCCGCCGCCGTGGATGTCGCGGGCCAGCCCGTGGGGGTGGGGACCTATTTTGTCGCCCTGGCCGAAGCGATCCTGGGCCGCGACCGGGTCTCCGGGCCTCCCGACGCGCCTTATCCGCCCGAGGCCGAAGGGGTGGCGCGCGACGTCGCCCGCGCCCTCCCCGACTGGATTATCCATCCGCCGGGGATGGACCTGACGCTGCTGCTGGAGCAGACCCGTCTGCAATGCTGGACCCTGAAGCCCGCCTGGACGCGGGACGCGCTGTGAAGGGATCGCCGGGCGATGGAAATCGCGGCCGTGAGCCTGGCGACTGAAGTCGCGGCTCTTCAATGCGCTGTCGGCCTTCGCCGACGCAAATGCTCCCTACGTCCGCGAAGGCGGACAGTGTTCTGAACAGCCGCGACTTGAGTCGCCCGGCTCAACGCCGCGATTTCCATCGCCCGGCTGACTTCCGTGCCCCACGGGACGCAATCAGGGCAGGACTTTTTGCCGAGCGCCCCGAACAAGACGCCGACATGACCGAAGTGACTTCCAATGACACTCCCCTCGTCGCCGTGATCATGGGCAGCAAGAGCGACTGGGAGACCATGCGCCACGCCGACGAGATGCTGACCCAGTTCGGCGTCCCGCACGAGTGCCGCATCGTCTCCGCCCACCGGACGCCGGACCTGATGGCCCGGTTCGCCGCCGAGGCCGAGTCGCGCGGCCTGCAAGTCATCATCGCCGGGGCGGGCGGCGCGGCCCACCTGCCAGGCATGGTCGCGGCACAGACCACCCTGCCCGTACTCGGCGTCCCCGTCCAGAGCCACGCCCTCAGCGGCCTCGACTCGCTCCTGAGCATCGTGCAGATGCCTGGGGGCGTCTCCGTCGGCACGCTTGCCATCGGAAAGGCCGGCGCGACCAACGCCGCCCTGCTCGCAGTCGCCATCCTCGCCAACGGCGATCCCGCCCTGCGCGACGCCCTGCGCCGCTTCCGGCAGGAGCAGACGGAAAAGGTCATGGGGGACACGCTGCCATGACCCCGATCCTTCCCGGCGCGACGCTGGGCGTCCTGGGCAGCGGGCAGTTGGGCCGGATGTTCGCCTTGGCCGCCCGCCGGATGGGCTACCGCGTCCACACCTTCTCCCCGGACACCGATACCCCGACCGGACAGGTCGCGGACATGGAAGTCGTCGCCAACTATGATGACCTGGACGCCGTGCGCGCCTTCGCCCAAAATGTCCAGGTGGTGACGTTTGAGTTCGAGAACGTCCCCGCCGCGACGGCGCAGGCGGTCGCCGAGATCGTGCCCGTCCGCCCCGGCGGCCACGTCCTCCATGTGGCGCAGAACCGGCTGCGCGAGAAGACCTGGCTGGCGCAGGCGGGCCTGCCGCACACGCCGTTCCGCCATATTACTTCCCTGGCAGAGTTGGAGGCGGCACTGCGCGATCTCGGCTGTCCGGCGATTTTGAAGACGGCAGGGTTCGGGTATGACGGCAAGGGGCAGGTGCGAATACAGACGCCGGGAGAGGCGTCGGCGGCGTGGCAGGAACTGGGTGGGCAGGAGTGTGTGCTGGAGGCGTTTGTGCCCTTTGAGCGCGAGGTCTCCGTCGTCGCCACGCGCGGGCAGGACGGCGCGTTCGTCCACTACGGGGTCATCCAGAACGCCCATGCCAACGGCATCCTGGACGTTTCTCTGGCTCCCCCAGAATTGGGTGCGGGGGGGGCGGACGCTGTGGAAATCGCCCGCGCGATCTTAGATGGCCTGGACGTGGTCGGTGTCCTCTGCGTGGAGTTCTTCGTCACCGGCGACGGGCGGCTGCTGGTCAACGAGCTCGCGCCGCGCCCGCACAACTCCGGCCACCTGACCATTGACGCCTGCGTGTGCAGCCAGTTCGAGCAGCAACTGCGCGCCGTCTGCGGCCTGCCATTGGGATCAACGGAGCGGCTGCGCCCCGCCGCCATGGCGAACCTGCTGGGGGATTTATGGCAGGGCGGTGAGCCGAACTGGGCCGCCGCGCTCGCCCGGCCCGACATCAAGCTGCACCTCTACGGCAAGGAGGAGGCGCGTCCCGGACGCAAGATGGGCCACCTGACCGCCCTGGCGGACACCCCCTCAGAGGCCGAGCGGCGCGTCCGGCAGGCGCGGGAGGCGCTGACGCGACGATGAGCGAGCGGAAAACGGCGCTGGTCACGGGCGCGTCGCGCGGCATCGGGCGGGCGATTGCGGCTCATCTGGCCGAGGCGGGCCTGCGTATCGCCGTCCATTACAACGTCAACCAGACCGCCGCCGCGAAGACGTGGGCGGGGCTGGCGGGCAGCAGCCATGTCGTCATCAACGCCGACCTGTCCACGCCCGGCGGCGTGGAGCAGCTCGCGCAGGAGGCGCTGGAAGTCTTCGGGGGCCGGGTGGACGTGCTGGTGCATAACGCCGGCATCTATGAGCCGTCGCCCGTGCTGCAAACCCCCACCCTCGGCGAGTGGCGCGCGGCGCTCCGGCGGCAGATGCAGGTCAATTTCTGGGCGGGGGCCGATCTCGCCTACCTGCTCGCGCCCGCGATGGCGCAGGCGGGCTGGGGGAAGATCATCCTGGTCTCCAGCCGCGCCGGCATCCGGGGCGAGGCCCGGCACGCCGGCTACGCCGCCTCCAAGGCCGCCGGCATCAACTTCGTCAAGTCCCTGGCGATGGAACTGGGGCCGCAGGGCATCGGCTGCTACGGCGTCGCCCCCGGCTGGGCGGAGACGGACATGGCGGCGGAGGCGCTGGCCGCGCGCGGCGACTCCATCCGGGCCGCCATCCCGCTGGGCCGCGTCGCCTCCCCGGATGATGTCGCCGCCCTGGTCGCCTTCCTCGCCTCCCCCGCCGCCGACTACCTCACCGGCAACACGATTGACGTCAACGGAGCATCCTACCTGCACTAAGGAGCCACCGGCATGGAACTCACCTATCGCCAGAAGCAGCACATCTACGAGTACGGCTACGTCCACATCCCCGGTGTCGTGCCCCACATCCGGGTGGACGCCGCCCTGCGGGCCATCAACCACTCCGTCGGGCAGGGGATGGACCCGGCCCAGATGAACAAGTACCGGGCGCAGACGTTCTGCCCGGAGATCACGCGGACGCCGCCGATCACCGACCTCCTGCTCAAGACGCCCGCCTGGGAGCTGGCCGAGTCCGTGATCGGGGAGGGACAGATACAGCCGGTGACGGGCGGGCAGGTCGCCCTGCGCTTCCCCGGCCTGCAAGACCCGCCCGGGCCGGCCCGTCCCCACATTGACGGCCTGCACTCGCCCAACAACGGCGTCCCGGCGGGAACCCTCGCCAGCTTCACGATGCTGGTGGGCATCCTCCTCAGCGACCTGCCCGGACCCGACGCCGGCAACTTCACGGTCTGGCCGGGCACGCACCGGCTGTACGAGCGCTACTTCCGGGAGCATGGGACCGAGGAGTTGTTGCGCGGCATGGGCGGCGGGATGCCGAACATCCCGCTGCCCGACCCGGTGCAGATCACGGGGCGGCCAGGCGACATCGTGCTCTGCCACTATCAGCTCGCGCACGGCGTCACCCCCAACGTCTCGCCGCACCCCCGCTACGCCGCCTTCTTCCGGCTCTCGCACGTGGAGCACGCCGCGCACAAGATCGCCGCGCTCACGGACATCTGGCTCGCCTGGCCCGGGATGCGCCCCGTCTTGCCGGAAGCGCGGCAGGATTCCTAGGCCGCCGCCACGAACCTCCCGGCGTATTCTTCAAGCGAGGAGCATTACCAAATGGCAAGCAACGCGGGCCGCTCGGCCCTGATCGTGTGGGGCGGCTGGGACGGCCACGAGCCGCAGCAGGTCGCCGAGATCTTTCACAAGGAGCTGTCGCAGAAAGGCTTCCGGGTGGACGTCTCGGACACCCTGGACGCCTACAAAGACCGCGACCTGACCCAATACACGCTCATCGTCCCGGTTTGGACGATGGGCACGATCACCCAGGCGCAGCTCAACCCGCTCGTGGAGGCGGTGAAAGGCGGCGTCGGACTGGCGGGCTGTCACGGCGGCATGTGCGACTCATTCCGCAATGAGACCGAATATCAGTTCATGACCGGCGGCCAGTGGGTCGCCCACCCCGGCAATGACGGCACCGAATACACCGTCCGCATCACCGATCCGAACCACTTTATCACGCAGGGATCGGTGCCGGAGTTCAAGGTCGTCTCGGAGCAGTATTACATGCACGTGGACCCGGCCAACAAGACGCTGGCCGTCACCCGCTTCCCCGTCGCCGACGGCCCCCACGTCACCAACGGCGAGTTCGACATGCCGGTCATCTGGACCAAGATGTACGGCCAGGGCCGGGTCGCCTACAACTCCCTGGGCCACCACGCCGACATCGTCGCCCAGAAGGAAGTCCTCCCCCTGATGGTGCGCGGCGCCCTCTGGGCCGCCCGCGCCGAGGACGCGGCGTAGGGGGGCCGGGTATGAGGCCCGGCGTTGAAACATCGCGTCACCCGGCACTGAAGTGCCGGGCTATTCCTGAGGCACGGAAAGTCCCTGCGGGACTAACAGAAGCCTACGGCGGCAGGTCCTCAGTCCCGCAGGGACTTTCCTTCGCTGGAGAATAGCCCGGCACTTCAGTGCCGGGTGACGGTGCCTCAACACCAAGGTGCCTGTGCCCGCTTAGTTCCAAGGAGCCACCCATGCGATTTCTCCTCCCCATCCTGCTGTGGCTGCTGCTGCCCGTCCTCTCGACGCGGGGGCAGACGCCAACGAACCTACTGACCAATCCCGGCTTTGAGGGCGGCACGGCGGCGGGCGTGCCGGAGGGCTGGCAGCCGCTCTGGACGCGCACGCCCGGCGTGGGTGCGATGGCACTGGACACATCCATCAAGCACAGCGGGAGTGCCGCGCTCAAGGTCACGCTCACGGGCGGCGAGGACTGGAGCGTGGAGCAGGTTCGGAGGCTTCCCGTGACATCGGGCGACATCTACCGCCTCGGCGCGTGGGTGCGGTGCGAGAACACGGACAGCGCACAGGTCAGTGTGGTCACGCGCCGGGCGAACGGCGACGTGATGGATTGGATGTACGGCGCGGCGGGAACGGGCGGCACGCACGACTGGGGGCATCTCGCGCGTGTATTCGTCGTCCCCGCCGGCTGCGCCACGATCCAGTTCCGCCTGACCGGCTCCGGCAAAGGCACCATCTGGCTGGATGAGGCCGAGTTGGTTCGCGTGGGGACGGTCCCGCCCCTGCGGTCCAAAGGCGCGGCATTGCGGATCGGCAATCAATTCCTGGACGTAGGTCTGAGTTCCAATGGATTGCTGGCCGTGCGGGACAGACGCATTGGACGCGCCTGGCGGCAGCAGGCCGTCAGCGCGAATGTGATCGTCACGGGCGCACAGCGACAGGGGCCGTCGGCACTGCGCCTAGCCCTGTGGGATGTGGCGAGCGACCTGCACCTGACGGCGACGCTCGCCCTGGCCGCCGACGCGCCGGAGATGACCGTCACGGTGCAGGGCGCGGGGGCCGTGTCCGACATGATTGCCTTCCCGCAGCCGTTCGTGACTGGCGGCGGGACGTGGCTGGTCGTGCCGCTCAACGAGGGCATCATTTACCCGGTGGACGACGCGAGCATCAACCCGATGCAGCTCGTCGCCTACAGCGGGCACGGCATCTGCATGCCCTGGTTCGGCGTCACCGACCCGCGCACCGGCGCGGGCGTGATGGCAATTCTGGGCACACCTGACGACGCGCGCATTGACATCACCCGGCAGCCCGGCGGCGGCCTGTTCATCCGTCCGCTCTGGGACGCCTCGCGTGGCCAGTTCGGCTACGCCCGGAAACTGACCTACATCTTTTTGGACAAGGGCGGCTACGTCGCCCAGGCGAAGCGTTACCGGCGCTACGCCCAGCAGACCGGCCTGTTCAAGACGCTGGCCCAGAAGCGCCGCGCCAATCCCAACGTGGACAAGTTGGTCGGCGCGGTCAACGTCTGGAACTGGGACATGGACAAGGTCGCCCTGTGCCATGAGATGAAGGCGCTGGGCATGGACCATGTCCTGTGGTCCTCCGGCGGCTCGCCGCCGCAGGTCGCGGCCATCAACGCGCTGGGCTACCTGACCAGCCGCTACGACATCTACCAGGACGTGTACCCCCCGGACGCCCCCGCCTGGCTGCCCAAAGAGGGCTGGCCGCAGGATTTGGTCTGGCTGCCGGATGGCGACTGGATGAAGGGCTGGGCGGACATTGAGAAGCACCCTGACGGCACGCAGGTCGTCTACCAGGGTGGCGTCATCAATTCCGCGCGCGGCCTGGCGCGGGCGAAGCGCGAAATCCCGGACGATTTGCAAAAGACACCGTATCATTGCCGCTTCATTGACACCACCACCGCCTCGCCCTGGCGCGAGGACTACAACCCCGCGCATCCTCTGACCCGCTCCCAGGACCGCCGTTATAAGATGGCCCTGCTGGACTTCTGCGCGAACACGATGAAGCTGGTGGTCGGCACCGAGACCGGCATTGACCCGTCCGTCCCTTACGCGGACTACTACGAGGGGATGCTCAGCCTCGGCCCCTACCGCCTGCCCGACGCCGGGCGCGATATGCTGGCCTACAAGCCGCCGACGCCCGATTTCCTCAAGTTCCAGGTCGGGCACTTCTACCGCGTGCCCCTGTGGGAATTGGTCTACCACGAGTGCGTCGTCGCCGACTGGTACTGGGGCGACTACAACAACAAAGTCCCGGAGGTGTGGGACCGGCGCGACCTGTTCAACATCCTCTACGGCACGCCGCCGATGTTCATGTTTGACAAGGCCGCCTGGGAGAAAGACAAGCCCCGCTTCGTCCAGAGTTACCGGAACATCTGCCCCCTGGTCCGGCGCGAGGGCTACGACGAGATGCTCGCGCACGACTTCCTGACCCCGGACCACGCCGTCCAGCGCACCCGCTGGCGCTCCGGCACCCAGATCATCGTCAACTTCGGCACGACCCCATACCATTTCGCCGGCGGTACCGTCAAACCGATGGGCTGGCTCGTCAGCAGAGCCGGGGTTGCCCGATGATTCCCCCCGATCATGACGAGCGCCTGGAACGCGCCGTGACTTCTCTGGAAGGCCTCTCCGTCGGCGATGCCTTCGGGGAACGCTACTTCACGGGGTATGCGGAGGAACTGATCGCCGCGCGGACGTTGCCTCGCCCACCCTGGCACTTCACGGATGACACCCAGATGGCGCTCTCGGTCTACTCCCTCATTCGTCAACATGGCGCGATTGAGCAGGACGCGCTCGCCACCAACTTCTCGGTACATTACGATGAGGATCGCGGCTACGGCGACGCCATGAATCGGCTCCTGCCCATGATCTACCTGACGGGCATCTGGCGGATGCTGACGCCGCGCCTGTTCGGCGGCGAAGGCTCCTTCGGCAACGGCGCGGCCATGCGCGTCGCCCCGCTCGGCGGCTACTTCGCCGACGACATTGACAAGGTCGTGGAGCAGGCGCGGCTGTCGGCGGAAGTCACCCACGCGCACCCCGAAGGCATCGCCGGGGCCATCGCCGTCGCGGTCGCCGCCGCCCACGCCTGGACGTTACGCCGCTCAGAGCCGCCGCCCCGCCCGGAGTTCCTGAGCCTGATTCTGCCCCATGTGCCGCCGGGACAGGTGGCGGACGGTCTGCGGCAGGCGCGGGATTTGCCGACAGATACCACCGCCCCGGCAGCGGCGCGGCTCCTCGGCAGCGGCTACAACGCGACCGCACAGGATACCGTGCCTTTCGCGCTCTGGTGCGCCGGTACGTATCTGAACGATTATGAGGAAGCCCTGTGGCTGACCGTCAGCGGCCTGGGTGACTGCGACACCAACTGCGCTATCGTCGGCGGCATCGTGTCGCTGTTCACCGGCATGGACGGCATCCCCGCCTCATGGCGACAGGCCCGCGAGCCGCTGCCATCGTGGCCGTTTGAGGAAGGACAGGAACCCAACGATGCCCCCGAACCATGACGAACGCCTCTTGCGCGCCCTCCTCTCTCTGGAAGGTCTCTCCGTTGGCGATGCCTTTGGCGAACAATTCTTTCTGGACGGCATCCGCGAGGAGGAACTGATTGATGCACGGTCACTGCCGTCAACACCCTGGTACTTCACCGATGATACTCAGATGGCGCTTTCCATTTATTCCATCCTGCGGTAGTATGGGCGAATCAAGCAAGAGGTGCTGGCCTTCAGTTTCTCCTCGCGCTATGATCCCGCGCGCGGCTACGGCCCGGCCATGCACTGGCTGCTGAATGCCTTCTCCGGCCAAAGCCAGGCGTGGTCTCAGCTCTCGCGCAGTTTGTTTGATGGGCAAGGCTCGTTTGGCAACGGGGCAGCGATGCGCGTTGCACCCATTGGCGGATACTACGCCGATGATCTGGATGCTGTCGTCCGCCAGGCCGCTTTGTCGGCGGAAGTGACCCATGCCCACCCCGAGGCCATTGCTGGGGCTATCGCCACGGCCGTCGCGGCGGCTTACGCCTGGCGTCTGCGCGACACACACAAGCCGACCCGGCAGGAGTTCATTGACCTGGTTCTGCCCCATGTCCCGGACAGCGTCGTGCGCGAAAAGCTGCGGCACGCGCGCAATTTGGATGCGTCGGCCTCGGTGCGGCTGGCGGTGGCGGCACTGGGGAATGGGACGGAGATCTCCGCGCAGGACACCGTTCCCTTCGTCCTCTGGTGCGCGGGCGGGCATCTGGACAACTATGAGGAGGCGCTGTGGCTGACGGGCAGCGGTCTGGGGGGCCGGGACACGACCTGCGCGATGGTGGGTGGCATCGTTGCCCTGTCCGCCGGGGCGGATTCCATTCCCGCCGCCTGGCGGCAGGCCCGCGAGCCGTTGCCCCGCTGGCCGTTCCAGGAGAGGAGCGAATTATGAAAGCAATAATGACGCGGCTGCTCTCGAGTCTGCCTCACCTGCGAACACACCTGAACGATTGGGTGCAGAGTTTACAGCCGCATGAGCGGAATTGGGCGTTGCAGTGGGTCGAGGAAATCGAGAACGTCAAGATCACCGCCATTCCCTTAGTATTTTCTTTTGTCTTTGATCGGGATCAGCAGGTAGCCGACGAAGCGTGGATTGTTCTCACTTGTCTCACTGCGCGCTTCCAGGAGACGGGGTGGCGTTCTCTAGAGCCGGTGATGCGCTCCTACGCCGCTGAGTTTCCTTTAGGGCGGCTAGGCCCCGATGATTTGGAGAAGCTCAGTCGCTTCGGCAATCGCCAGTCTTTGCTGTTAGGGCTAGCCAGTTTTCATGGCAATGGTTATGTCCGCGAGGCGGCGGTTCGGAGACTTGACGCCTCGTCCGATGGCGAGTTGCCGTTCCTGCTCCTGCGACTCAACGACTGGGTGGAGCAGGTGCATCGGGCCGCCCTGGCGGCCTGCGCGGCGCGGCTCACCCCGGAGAATGCCCGTCAATTTGTCGCAAACCTGCCTTATATTGAATCGTTGGTGGAAGCTCAGAGGCGCGACCTCCGCCCGTTCATTCAGGCCGTTGAGGAATTGCTCATGCGCCCCGTATGTCTCCCGGCCCTGCTGGAAGGCCTTTCATCCTCCGACTCCCGGACCTGCCGTACCTGTCTTCGTCTGGCGCTCGCGGCGTCGGGCGAGGACACTACGCTGATCTTTGAGAGAGCCTTTCGGAGCAATAACCCTCGGCTACGTCTCGATGCCGCCCGTGCATTGCGGAGCCTCCCGGCCGGCGATCCCGTCCAGATGGTTTTTCTGCCGCGTCTCAGCCATGACGCACGCGCCTCGATCCGCTGCGAGTATCTCTACCTCTGTCACGAGAAATACCCGGAGCGGACAGCATGGGTCTTGCGGAACGCCCTGCTTGATCCGCATCCTTCGGTGCGGGAAGCGGCACGCTATTACCTCAAACTTCATGAGCCGATGGACTTCCGCCTGTTCTACCGAGCGGCGCTGGGCGGTCCAGAGGTGACGAGTTTGGCGGCAGTGCTGGCCGGGCTGGGAGAGACGGGACAGGCCGAGGACACGGCAGTCATCGCTCCGTTCCTGCATCATTCGTCGGCAGACGTGCGGCGAGCCGCCGTGACGGCCCAGGGCAAACTGGACGGCGATAATTATGTGGCCCAACTTCTGGAGGCTCTGAAAGATTCGCGCTCTCGGGTGTCACGCGCCGCACGCGAGGCCCTGCTGCCGCGCGTCTTCCTGATTCCGGATGATGCGCTATGGGCAGCATGGGCAGGGGCTGTCACCCCGCAGGCCAAGAAGAATGCGCTACGTTTGATGCTGACCTTGCCCCAGTGGCGCGGCGGCGTACTGCTGGTCAGAGCCTGCGCCGCTGCCGCCGAGCAGGAGGATAACGACAGCGCCATGACCGCGCAAACGCTGGTGCAAACATGGCTGGCTTGCTTCAATCGCAGCGCCCTGTCCCCAACGACAGAGCAGTTGGGTCAGGTGAAATCCGTCATTGAGGGAAGTCAAGCCTCTTTCGGCCCGGAGATTTTGGCGGCGCTACAGCGCATCTTGCAGGACTCGGAAAGGCTGACCAGGTGAGCGAACTGGATGTCAGCCTGCCGACGGGGCAGGGGGTGGCGACGTATCCGCCGGGGGCGACGTTCGGGCCGCGCGCGATGCGGGAGTATGAATTTGTGTGGATCATTGAGGGCGACGCCGAGTACCGATGGGGGAATGAGGTCGTCGCCGCGCCCGCCGGGGCGGTCGTGCTGTGCCGGCCCGGCGCGACGGACTTTTTTCAGTGGGACCGGGCGCGGCGCACCCGCCATGCCTATTTCCATTTTCAGGTCCTCTCTGTTCCTGAAGACTGGCCGCCGTCGTCCCAATGGCCGCTCGTGCGCGTGCCGCCAGAGGATGACATCCTGCGGCCCCTGTTCCGCCATCTGCTGACCTGGCGGGGGCGGGAGGACGAGCGGCAGTGCCGGCTGACCGTCGCGCAACTGCTGACGGTCTTCGTCTCCGGCAATCTGGCCGCCGGCAGTGTCGGGCGTGAGGCTTGGCCGGATGCCGTGGAGCGTGCCTGCGCCTACCTGTACCGCGCCCTGGAGGACGACCCCGCGCAGCCGCTCCCGTTGCCGCAGCTGGCCCAGGTCGCCTGCGTCACGCCGGAGCACCTGTGCCGCCTCTTCAAGAGCGCCCTGGGACATTCGCCCGCCGAGACCGTGCGCCTGGCCCGCCTGGACCGCGCCGCCGGCCTGCTGGTGCGCTCCAACTACGCCGTCGGCGAGATCAGCGCCCTGTGCGGCTTCGCCAGCCCGTTCCACTTCTCCCGCCTCTTCAAGCGCGCCTTCGGACGGTCGCCCACCGACGTTCGCCGCGCCGTCCGCGCGGGCGAGACGCCGCCCCTGCCGCGCCTGTTGCATCAATTTCCGTCATCAATCGGCCAATTCCGTTCATAGCCAAGCCTGCCGTTTTCGGATATAATAGGACATCACGCGAACGAGGTACACCCATGGCCGTCGCCACGCCATCAAAATCAGACACACTGCCTCCTGTCCTGCCGCTGGAGCGGACGGATCGCTACCGGGTCTCGGTGGAGCAGTACATCGCCTTCCGCCGCAACGGGTTTCTCGTCGTGCCGGGCCTCGTCTCCACCGAGGAGGTCGCCGAGCTGCGGGAGCACACCGAGGACTTGATGCAGGGACGCCTGCCGCAGCAGAGCCGCCAGATGTCCGAGCGCGATCCCAATAAAGATGGCGGCGTGGCCGTGCAGGGGTTGGAGGCGCCGCCCGCGCACCTGTCGCCCGAAGAGAAGGCGCAGTATTTCCTGCGGATTCACATGCTGCACCGGCAATTGGAGCTGCACGAGCGATATATGCTGCACCCGCGCGTGCTGGACGTGCTGGAGGTGCTGATCGGCCCGGACGTGCTCGCCATGCAGACGATGCTGTTCCTGAAGGGACCGGGCAAGCCGGGCCAGGGCTGGCACCAGGACACCTTCTACATCCCTACCCACCCTGACACCCTCTGCGGCGCATGGATCGCCATTGACGACGTGGACGAGTTGAACGGGGCCATGTGGATGGCGAAGGGCAGCAACGTGGAGCCGGTCTATCCGCCGCGCCAGGGGTACGGACATGGCGATGTCCTGTTGGAGAACATCGCGCACGTCACCGGTGTCAGCGACCCCGACGACGCCCACAACGATCTCAGCCGTGTCGCCGACAAGTACGACCAGATTCTGGTCCCGGCCAAGGCGGGCGACGTGGTCTTCTTCGGCGGCCACATCCTGCACCGCTCCAAGAGGAACTTCACCACGGATCGGTTCCGCCGGTCCTTCGTCTCGCACTACTGCAACGCCCGGTCGTTTACCCAGTGGGGCGCGGACGCCCCGGCGGGCGATCCCCATGCCGCCGACCGGGTGGACCCGATCAACGGCATGACCAACGGCTCGCACATCCTGGCGCGCGGCGACACGCACCTGCCCTTCGCCCTGCCGAAGTTCGGCACCCCCTGCGCCGCCACGCTGACCCCGGAGCAGCGCCGCCGCGAGAGCGAACACGCCGCCGCCATGATGGCCGACATGTCCAGCGGCATGATGGACATGCGCCCCGCCGACCCGGACGTGGACCATACGCACTAGTATCCCTCTGTGTTGATCGCCTTCCGGCTTGTCAATCAGGGCAGGCCGGAGGCGGACCGGCTGATGTGCTATAATAGCCCCATGTCACCGAAGTTGAGCCTTCACATCCCAGGCCGGTTCGCTGCTCTCGCCCCTTCCGCTTACACCCCGCCCGATCCCTGCCCCGCCAAGCCCATCGCGGGTTGAGCACATAGCTTCAACTCCATGACCGGGGCATCTTCTACGGCCGGCCCTCCGGCCATTCCACAGTTACTGCAAGGAGAGGACAATGAGTTTTCCGCAAGATTTCACCTGGGGCGCGGCCACCGCGTCCTACCAGATCGAGGGAGCCGCGTACCGTGCGGGCGGCGGCGAGAGCGTCTGGGACATGTTCTGCCGACGCCCGGAGGCCGTCTTCGAGCATGAGTCGGGCGAGTTCTCCTGCGACCACTACAACCGTTACCAGGAGGATGTCGCGCTGATGCGCGAGCTGGGCCTCCAGGCGTACCGCTTCTCCATCTCCTGGCCGCGCGTGCTGCCGGAGGGGGTGGGGCGCGTGAACGAGGCCGGGCTGGACTTCTACGACCGCCTGGTGGACGCCCTGCTCGCCGCGAATGTCACCCCCTGGGCGACGCTGTTCCACTGGGACTTCCCGTATGACCTGTACTGCCGGGGCGGCTGGCTCAACCGCGACAGCGCCGACTGGTTCGCGGACTACACGAAGATCATCGTGGACAGGCTCTCCGACCGGGTGCGGCACTGGATGACCCTGAACGAGCCGCAGTGCTTCATCGGCCTGGGACACCAGACCGGCATCCACGCCCCCGGGGACAAGCTGGCCTTGCGCGAGGTGGTGCGCGCCGCCCACCATGCCCTGCTCGCCCACGGCAAGGGCGTCCAGGTGCTGCGCGCCCACGCGAAGGCCGCCCCGCAAATCGGGTGGGCCCCGGTCGGCGCGGCCCGCATCCCTGCCACCGAAAGCTACGCCGACGTGGAGGCCGCCCGTCAGGCCACGTTCGCGCCGAGCGGCCCCTCCCTGTGGAACAGCGCCTGGTGGAACGACCCGCCGTTCCTGGGGCGCTACCCCGAGGACGGCCTGGCGCAGTTCGGGGACGCCGCCCCGCCCGTGCGGCCCGGCGACATGGAGACCATCGCGCAGCCGCTGGACTTCTTCGGCTGCAACATTTATCAGGACATGACGGTCCGGGCCGGCGCCGACGGCAAACCGGAACCCTTGCCGTCCCCGACCGGCGTGGCGCGGACCTCCTTCCAGTGGCCGGTCACGCCGGACGCGCTCCGCTGGGGGCCGCGCTTCTTCTGGGAGCGTTACGGGAAACCCATCGTGGTCACGGAGAACGGGCTTTGCAACAACGACTGGGTCGCCCTGGATGGCGGCGTCCACGACCCGCAGCGCATTGACTATCTGCGCCGCTACCTGCTGGCCTTCGAGCGCGCCCAGGCCGACGGGGTGGACATTCGGGGATACTTCCAGTGGTCGCTGATGGACAACTTCGAGTGGGCTGAGGGGTACAAGTTCCGCTTCGGCCTCGTCCATGTGGACTACCAGACTCAGAAGCGCACACCCAAAGACTCCGCCTATTGGTACCGCGACGTCATCCAGTCCAACGGTGCGAGCCTGCACCCGCCCCAGTAGTCGCCTCATAAGGCTGGGCGAATAGGCGGTGGCCAGAGAGACCCGGCGAATGAATTCGCGGGCTTGTTTACAACGAAGTCCCTGCGGGACTGAGGCCTCAGTCGGCGCAGCCGACTTGGTATTACGCAAGCCCGCGAATTCATTCGCCGGGCCGGACACACGCCCGCGGTTTATTCGCCGGGCACTCTCTGGCGCGCGAATTTATATGAGCTACGGAAAAAAAGGCGGCCCTAACGGGCCGCCCCATTTTGCATTTACTTTCCGCCGGTGGCGCGTTGCTGCTGCCGCAGCTGCTTCAGCTTCGCCCTCTGCTCCGGCTTCAGGATCGCCATGATCTGCTTGCGAGAGTCCTTGCGGATGTCCTTGATCTTGGCTGTCTTCTGATCAGGGGTCAGCGATGTGTCGCTGCGCACCGCCCGCACCTGCTGCGCGGTGTTCTGCATGATCGTCTTGATCTGCGCCCTCTGGTCGCTGGTCAGCCCCAGGTAGTCGGCCAGCTTCTTCAGCTGCCCCATCCCCTGATGCTGTCCCTGACGAGCGCCGTTGCCGCCCGCCTGCGCCAGAACCGGCTGACCGAGCGCGAGGGCCGCGCCCAGCAACGCCGCCGCGCCCGTCGCCCAAAAACGTTTCTGCATGTGTGTTGATCCTTTGTCTGCTGTTGCGGCAAGCGCCGCTGATGCTTCAGACGCGGGCGGGGCCGGAAAAGTTCACTCCTCGTCCGGCGGCTTGGCCCGCCGCTTAGCGTCCAGCAGCCGGTTCGTGTACCCGCCCTCGCCGGGCTTGGCCCCGCCAGGATTGGGGGCGGGAGGAGCGTTTCTGGGCAAAGAGGCGACCGTGGGGAAGTCCTCGTCCGTCGCGTCGGCGGCGCGGGTGGCGCGGCGGTTGAGCAGGCGCTCCGCCGTGGAGGCAGTCGTCCCCTCCTTCCCCCCCGGAATTGGGGGCCGGGGGGCATCATCCTCGGTCGCGGCGCGGGCGGCGGTCTTGCGCTCCAGCAGGCGGTCCATCCGGGGCAACGATACGGCGGCCTGGCGGGCCAGGGCCTCACGTCGAGACTGCTGGGCCGTCGCCACCCGCGTCTGCGCGGCGGCCACGCCCCGCGCCGCGCCTTCCCGGACCTTCTCCGGTCGGATCGCCAGGCGGCGCACGGCGATGTCGCCGACGAACAGCAGCGCCGTCAGCAGCAGCAGGGCGGGGGCCAGGTCGGTCACGCCGACCACCCAGGAAGGCGCGTCCCGGAAGATGCGGGAGGGGTCCTGCTGGATTTTGCCCCCGGTCGCCTCAGTCAGCCGCGTCAGGAGCGGCAGGTTCGGCCCCAGCGTCCGATACTCCGGGGAGTAGGGAACCACCAAGCCCGCCGTCTGCGACTGCACGTTACCCCCCTCGCCCTGATGGACGTTGACCAAATAGGCACCGGTCTGGTCGGTGTCAAAGCGGCCCTCATAACGCCCCGGCGCCGTCTGGGCCAGCGACACGGACTTCGCGCTGAGATCGGGGGCGACCACGCGCGCCGTCAGCGGCGCGCCGTTGACGAAGCCGCCGGTCGGGGTGAACGCCTCCACCACCAGATGCCCCTGGCCGGCGTCGCTCTCCGCCGTCACCTGGAAGTCGGCCCGCGCGCTCGAGCGCAGCGACCAGCGCAGAGTCTGCGCCCAGAAGCGGGAGTAGCCCTCCCACGGCAGCCACTGCACCGCCCAGTGCGCCCGGTCGTCGCTGGTGAACGCGAACGACCGGCCGAGGCCGTAGCGCCAGTAGGCGAACACCGGGTCGCGGTGGTCCGGCGCGCTCATCGCCACCGTCGCCCCCGGCTTGGCCGACGAGACGTTGTAGCCCAAGAGCGGCGGCTCGGCGTTGAAGGGGATGCCCATGAGGATAGGGTCGCCGCCGTTGTACTGGGGCAGGAACGGCTTCTCGATGATGCGCAGCTTGGAGAACGACTGCTGGTCGCGCTGGAGCAGCCGGGGCAGGTCCTCCGGCTTCTCGGCGACATACGCCTTGCCGCCGCCCACTGATGCGAGCTGGGCCAGCTCCTTGATCCCCTCGGCGTCCGCGCCCGTCGCCACCGTGGAGATGGTGATGCCCATGGCGCGGACGGTCTGGATGTTGCTGATGGACGGCGCGGCCGCGTCGCCGTCGCCCAGGAACATGATGTGCTTGATCTGCGCGGGCGTGTGCTGCAGGGTCTGGCCCGCCGTCAGCAGGTACTGGTCGTAGTCCGGCGGGTCGTTCATGTCCGTCAGCCCCTGCATGGCGCTCTTCAGGGCCGCGCGGTTGGTGACGTGCTGCATGGGGATGCGCCAGACGTTGTTGCAGTCCAGCACGCCCACCTGGTCAATCGGCTGGAGCAGGTCCACGACGCTCTTGGCGGCCTCGATGGACATGTTGACGTTGGTGGGCTCCTCTAAATCTTCAATGACCAGCGCGACCGCGACCGAGGGGAAGCGCTTCTTGTCTTTCACATCCATGTTGACCGGCAGGGCGTCCTCCAAGGGCGTCCCCTGGTAGCCCCCAGCGGCGTAGGAATTCTCCCCGCCCACCATCCCCAGGCCGACGCCGAACTCCTTGCAGGCCGCCGCCATCGCCTGCTGCTGCGGCGGGCTGAACTCCGCCGCCGGCACGTTGGAGAGCACGACGGCGTCATACGACGACAGCGCCTGTACGTCCGCCGGGATGCCGCCGGGCGTCTGGACCTGCAGGTCAATCCCCTGCGCCGCCATCGCCTGCTTGAGCGCGCCATACACCGGCACGTCCACGTCGGTGACATACAGCACGCGGGGCCGCCCCTGCACGGTCACGTCGCCCTCGGCGTGGTTGTTCTCGGCCACCGTGTCCTGCGCCGGCTCCAGCAGCGCCTCGTACTTGTGCAGGCCCGGCTGCTTCAGCGTCTCGGAGAAGGTGAATGCGCTCTTGCCGGCCTTGAGCTGCACCTGCTGCTTGGCGATGGGGACTTTATCGCGCAGAAGGGTCAGCGTCGCCGGCTGCGCGACCGTGCTGACCGTGACGACTCGGACGGGGATCGGCGCGTCCACCCGCGCCTGCGCCGGCAGGGTGACTCCCTCGACCAGCGCCTCCGGCCCGTTGCCGCCCCCGCTGCCCAGCGCCGTCGGCGCGATGTCCACGCGCACCCCCTGCGCCCGCAGGGCCGCGATCTCGTCCTCCGCCGCGCCGATGTTCTCGTTGCCGTCGGAGAGGATGACGATCTTCTTGCCCGTGCCCGTCCCGAACACCGTCTGCGCCGTCCGCAGCGCGTCGCGCAGGTCGGTCGCGTCGCCCGCCACCGAGCGGCGCAGGCCGTCCACGTTGGACAGACTGGACGAAGGCGCGTCCTCCACGAACGCCGTCCGCCCGAACACGATCACCCCTGCCTGGTCGGCGGCGCGCTTGCCGCCGAGCGCCTTGTTGATGTAGCCCTGCGCGTCCTGAAATTGCCCCTGCCGGATGCTCTTGGAGGTGTCCACCAGAAACAGAGTCGTCAGCGTGTCCGAGCGCTTCACCAGATGCGCCCCGGCCAGCGCCAGCACGAGCAGCCCCGCCACCACCGCGCGCGTGATCAGCGCCAGCCGTGCCGTCGCCGGGTGCAGCCCCGCATACGAGCGCCGCCCGATTGTCCAGAACAGGGCGACCAGCAGCGGCCACAGCAGCAGCAGGATGGGGCGGTCAAAGAGAACGGGGCTTTGCATGGCGGACGCTTTCCGAGAGGGCCGAAAACGCGCGAATTCCTGCCTACAGGATACCACATCCGGCTCATTCGCCGGGCAATTCTTTCCACTCGGTCATGGACTTGACAAACTTCCCTCACCCATGCGACAATCACGGTTGCCATGCCAAATCTGCCTAGCATCCCCTCACCCCCCGCCACTGCGCCATCGGGGACGTCTTCTCCTCATATCCACTGGGATGATCTGTTCTCCCCCGAAGCCTGGCGTCGCTTCGGCGACACCCTCTGGCACATCGCCCTTCTGCTGCTGATCTACGTCCTGCTGCGCGGCGTGTTGCGGCGGCTGATTGATCGCGGCCTAGAGCCGGTGCTGGCGCGCAGCGGCGAGAAAATGGATCACGGACAGGCGGCGCGGCTGAAGACGCTGGCGGGGCTGGTCAACAGCATCGTCAGTTACGTCCTGACGTTCGTGTTCGGCGTCATGCTGCTGCGGACCTTCGACCTGGACCCGATCCCGCTGCTGACCACGGCCAGCGTCGCCGGCCTGGCGGTCGGCTTCGGGGCGCAGAAGTTGGTCAAGGACGTGATCTCCGGCTTTTTCATCCTGCTGGAGAACCAGTACGCGGTCGGGGACTACGTCACCATCGGCCCGGCGACGGGCACGGTCGAGGAAGTCGGGATGCGCACGACGCGCATCCGCGACGACGTCGGCAAGCTGTACATCCTCTCCAATGGCGACATCACGCAGGTGGTCAACCAGAGCCGGGGCGCGGTGGAGACCTTTTTGGAGATCGGCGTCGCGGCGGCGACCGAGGTGGACAAGGCCACGGAGATCATCAACGCGGCAGGAAAAGAGTTGGCGGAGCAGCGGCCGGACTTGGGCTTTGCCGAGCCGCCCCAGGTGCAGGGGCTGGGCGGCATGGACGGGACGAAGCTGACCCTGCGAGTCACCTGCCCTGTCACCGCCCCGGCCCGTCTCGCCGAGGCGCAGGTGGCACTCAGGAGCCTCATCCATCAGCGTCTGGTGGAGGCGGGCATCGGGCTGGCGTAATGAGGCCGTTTCAGCCGATCGCCGAAGGCAGGGCGTGTCAGGCCGCAGAGTGCCCGGCGAATGCCAGAAGGCCCGGCGAATGCAAAAGAGCGCCCGGCCAATGCAAGTCCGGCGAGTGAATTGGCGGGCGCGAGAAGGCCCCGGCGAATGAATTCGCGGGCTGGAATAATGCGAAGTCCCTCCGGGACTGAAGAATCGGGATCAGCGGGGGTACGCTCCAAAATTGGCTTGAGAGTCTGGTTGCGGTGATGCTCCTCCTGGCTGTGGATGTAGTCCTTGACTTTGTCCACATCCCAGGGGGACACGGTGAAGCCGCCGTAACCTTTTTGCCACTGAAAGCGCACAGGGCAGAGCGCCTGCTGGTTGATCAGATGGGAGGAGGCCCCTTTGAGCCGTTTGACCAATGCTGAGACGTCCAGGGTCGGCGGGATGTGGATCAGCAAATGCACATGGTCATCCGTGCCATCCAGGGCGATCACGGTGCAATTGAGCGTATCGCAGGTGGCCGTCATGCAGGCGTAGGCCGCCGATCTTGGCTCGGTCGTCAGCCAGGGCGTGCGCTGCCAGGTCGTCCAAACGATGTGAACGTAAAGCAAACTAAATGCGTCCAGTGAATCCAGCATCCGTGCATCTCCTTTTCTTAACTCTTCAGTCCCGCAGGGACTTTGTATTAACCAAGCCCGCGAATTCATTCGCCGGGGCCTTCTCGCGCCCGCCAATTCATTCGCCGGGTCCTTCCCGGCCGCCTTCTGCTCGACCGGGCCTTTCTGCGCCGGGCGTCCTACTTTTCCGCAGACGCCGCCGGCAGGCCCGCCGCCGCGAGGATGCGGGCGTGGGTGTGATTCACATCCTCCCAGCCGCCGATGACCACTTCCTTCTGCTCCAGCGCCTGGTAAATCTCGAAGAAGTGCTGGATTTCCAGCAGGGTGTGCTCGGAGAGGTCGTCCAGGGAGCGCACGTCGTCGAAGCGCGGGTCGGCGACGGCGACCGAGAGAATCTTGTTGTCCTCTCCCTTGCTGTCGTGCATCAGTAATGCCCCCACAGGGCGGGCCACGACCAGGCAGCCGGCGAACGTCGGGTTGGAGGACATTACCAGGATGTTGAGCGGCTTGCGCTGCCCCGCGCCCTTCGTGCCGCAGACCCAGCCGTAGTCGCAGGGATAGTAGAGGGGCGAGAAGAGCGTGTGGTCGTAGCGGAATAAATCCCCGTCGGGGACGTACTTGTACTTGTTGGACGAGCCTTTGGGCACTTCGATCAGGGCATTGACTTCCTGCGGGGCGTTCCCCCCGATGGGCAGGTCTTCATAGAGCATGGCCGGTCTCCTGAGAACTATTATGGGCGAAATTTGGGTAAAATAGTGTGCCCTTTTTCGCCGGGTCATCGCATCGGAGGCCGCATGAGCACGGAACCTAAGCCGCAGACAGTCGAAGACGACACCTCGCTGATCCCCACGCCCACCGAGGCGGCGGCGCTGACCGCCGCCCGCATTCAGTCCCTGCCCACCCTGACCGCCCAGGCGGACGCCCTCTGGGGGCTGCCCGCCCTGGAGCGCCACGACGCCCTGGGCGCGCTGCCCGCGCCCCTGGTGGCCGCCTTGATCGAGGGCGCGCCGGAGCGCAACACCGGGCTGATCGCCAGCCTTCCCGCCGAGAAGTTTCAGCAGATCGCAAACCTCGGCACGCCGGAGCAGGGGCGCGCCTGGCTGGAGCGGGCGGTCGGCTCCGGGTCGCTCGCCGGGGCCATCCTGCCGTCGCTGATGACGGCAAGCAGCCTGGCCGACATGCTGCTGACCGACCCCGGTATGCGCCGCACGCTGCACAATCTGCTCAACTTCGAGCGGGCCGAGCGCTGGCGGCAGCTGCTGACGACCAACGAGTGGCACAAGAACATCGACGAGCTATTAATGGCCGACGCCGACGAGCTGCTGAAGAAGGCAACGATCAAGAACCAGTCCCTGAAGGCCGTGCTGCAGTCGCTGCTGGACTTCGTGCCGGAACTATACCTGGAGACGATCAACCTCGCGTTGGAGCGCGCCAAGTACGCCGAGGATCGGCCCGAGGAGTTCGAGGACTTGACCCGGACTCCGTTCGGCCTGCCGGACATGGACGCGACCGATACGCCGTCGGACGGCGAGGCGGCCATCTCCCCCGGTGCGGACACGTCGCCGCTGACCGAGCTGCTCCCGGAGGGCGGCGACCCCGTCTTCGCGCTGGCGACGGCGGGACTGACGTCGGTGCGCAAGGAGCAGCTAGAAGACCAGCTCAAAAACCTGCTGCGCGCGGAGATCGTCTCCACCGGCTCGTTCGCGCAGGCGGAGATGGAGCGGGCGGCGGGGCGAGTCCTGTTCTACCTGCGGGTCGGCCTGGAGTCGTTCGGGCCGAGCGTAGAGGACGCGGCGCGGGCCCTGGAGACGCGCCACCTCAACGAGATCAGCGCCCTCGGCGCGCGGGCGGCGGAGGAGTATCGGCAGCGGTCACTGAGTCTGTCCGGGCTGCGCGACTGGCTGGACGGGCGGCAGCGGCAGTTCCTGGACGCCCTCAAGCAGCCGGAGGCGGGCGTCCACCCGCAGACGCGCGAGCCGGTGCTGTGGCTGGCCGGCAGGCCCCGCCAGCCCCGCGCGGAGTGGCACCCGACGCCGCTCGCCGAGGTGACGGCACGCCTGGGCGACGCCGCCGCCTGGGGCGCGCTCGCCCGCGCCGCCTTCGGCACCCCGGAGCGGATGCACACGATCTTCGCCACCGCTAAGACGCGCACCTGGGACGAGGCCCTGCGCCGCACGGTGGTCGCCCTCGCCCTGTACCGACGCTGGGAACCCGAACTCGTGCGCCCCGCCGAGGACTACGCCGCCTTCCGCCGCCGCTACGGGACCGGCACCCAGAACGGCGTGGACGCCGTGCGCCAGATCGTCCTGGACGCGCTGGACTCCACCCCCGACGCCGCCTGGAAGCCGCACGACGCCAAGGCCCGCGCCCGCGACCTGCTCCTGCGCGCCGTCCGCGAGTTGGAAACAATGCCCCTATCGTCCGCGTCCGGCAATGGCAACGGCGGGCGGCGCAACGGGGGGAGGGCGCACGATCATCCCGGCCACTGAAATGGTCGGGCCGCCGTCAGTGGCCGGGGTTCTCCTTGCTGTTGACCACGGCCCCGCTCTGATAAATCCGCGTCAGCGTCCCCTTCGCCATCTTCTTCGCGCCCAAGTCTCCGCTCCAGGACACGAAGTAGGCCCAGCGCACCCCGAACCGGCGCATCTTCTCCACGTCCGGCACGCCGCCGAACTCCGTCAGCGCCAGCAGCTTGCGGCCGTCATACTGCCTCAAGAGCGTCTCCCAGGTGCTGCTCAGGGGGTCGCCGACGTCGGAGGGGTATTGGTCAATCCCCACCACGTCCACGTAGGCGTCGCCAGGGTACCAGTCCGGGTTCATCCCGGAGCAGTCCACCCAGATGAGATTGTGCAGGTGGTGGAC
>JAFAZD010000215.1 GCA_019239955.1 Armatimonadota bacterium
ACATGATCTGATTGTTCACCAGGAAGTCGCTGCCCGCCGACCAGGGGAGGATATTGATGAGGGCGGCCACGCCGCCGTCGTTGCCGACGAACAGCCCCTTTCGGTCCGGCGTGGTCAATTTCTGGGCGGCCGCAAGGAGGTCGTTCACGGTGGCCGGCGGCGTGAGACCGGCTGCTTGCAGGAGGCTCTTGCGGTAATACAGGATGCCGGTGTCGTCCAGCATCTTGACCCCGTAGACCCTGCCGCTCACGGAGTTGGCCGCGAGGTCGCGCGGGGAGAAGTCCGCCCGCACCTGCGGCGTGAACAGGTCGTCCAGCGGGGCGACCTGGTCCGCGCCCACCATCGCCTGCGTGAGCTGGCCCTCGAAGACGTCCGGGCCGCCGCGCGTCAGCAGCGCGGTCGCCAGCTTCGTCTGGTAGTCGCCCGGCACCCAGACCACCTGCACGGCGATGTCGGGGTGAAGCCGGGTGTATTCCTGGGCGTAGCGGCGCACCGCCGCCTCCGTCCCCTCCTCGCCGTATTGATGGTACCAGTGGGTCAGGGTGACGCGGGCGCCGGAGGCGGGCGGCGCACACCCGGTCAGGACGGCGCCGGCGGCGAAGGTCGCGGCCCTCAGAAATTCGCGGCGGCCGAGGTCTATGGGAGCGTCGTTCTCCGGGGGCAGGATAGGAACAGCGCGCCGTCTCATGGCCTTCTATTCGCTGCCTAGGCGGGATTTCCCTCCCCGGCAGGGAATGCAGGCAGGGTCATTCCGTTCTCGCCTGGCGAGTAAACTCGCGGCTGTTCAATGCACTGTCCGCCTGCGCGGACGGAGGAGGCCCGGCATCGGCGAAGGCCGATAGCGCATTGAACAAGCCGCGAGTTTACTCGCCAGGCGCGACAACTGAATGGCCCTGGAATGCAGGGAACACGGCGGGCGACGGCGTATTGTGCCTGGGAGCAGCAAGCATGAGACGGCGAGTCATACAGGCGTTGGCGCTGGCGGTCACTGTCTGTATCGCGGCCCCGGCGCGGGCGGATTACACGGCGACGGTGGACCCATCCATCCAGTACGGAATCTGGCAGGGCTGGGGGTCTTCCCTCGCCTGGTGGGCCAACGTGGTCGGCGGCTTCCCGGAGGCCGCCCGGCAGGACTACATGGAGAAGGCGTTTGACCCCGTCAAGGGGCTAGGCCTGAACATCGTCCGCTACAACATCGGCGGCGGCGAGAACCCGGAGCACCTGGCCCCGAATCGGCAGTTCCTGTCGTTCCGGGCCGCCGTGCCGGGGTACGAGCCGGCACCGGGCCGGTGGGACTGGAGCGCCGACACCAATCAACGATGGGTGCTTCAGCAGGCGATCAAGAGGGGGGCGAACCAACTGGAGGTGTTCTCCAACTCACCGCCCTGGTGGATGACGGTCAGCGGCAGCGTCACCGGCAACCACGGCGGCGCGGACAACCTCAAGCCGGACGCCGACGGCGTCTTCGCCGACTACCTGACGGCGGTGGTTCAGCACTTCCACGACGCCTGGGGGATCACCTTCCGGGACGTGGAGCCTTTGAACGAGCCGTCGGGGGGATGGTCCTTCGGCAACTATCAGGAAGGCTGTCATGTGGACCGGCCCCACCAGAATCGGATGGTCAACGCGGTCGGCGCGGCCCTCGCGCGCCGGGGCATGACGTACACGACGGCGACGGCGTCCGATGAACCCTCCATCGGCGACGCGGACCGTACATTCCCCGTCTACGATGCCACGGCCCTGCGCGCGCTGACCAAGATCAACACGCACAGCTACGGCGGCGGCGACCGCACGCAGTTGTTTGATTTCGCCAACTCAGCCGGAAAGGACCTGTGGCTGTCCGAGGACGGCGACGGCGATGCCAGCGGCCTGCGAATGTCCCGGCAGATTCTGACGGACGTGCGCGGGCTGCACTCGTCGGCGTGGGTCTACTGGCAGGTGGTGGACAGCGCGGGCGGCTGGGGCTTCCTCAAAAATCCGCTGGACTCCGAGGAACACACCGCCTACACCGTCAACGGGAAATACTACGTGATGGGCCAGTACAGCAAGTTCATACGCCCGGGATACGCCATCATCGCGGTGGACGATTCCAACTCGCTGGCCGCCTACGATGCCCGCGCCAAGACACTGGCGATCGTCACCACCAACAGCGGCGACACGGACACGAGAGTCGCCTTTGACCTTTCCAAGTTCACCCGGCTCGGCCCCAGCGTCACCGCCTACCGCACGTCGCCGACCGAGAGTTGGGCGAAGTTGCCCCGCATCCCCCTCACGGGCGGGCGCTTCTCGGTCACGGCCCCGGCCAAATCCGTCACCACGTATGTCATCGGCGGCGCGGTCTATGCAGGGAAGATAGGGATCAACTTCCGGGACTACTACCGGCTGGTCAACGCGGGCAGCGGTCTGGATTTGGGCGGGGCAAGCCAGCAGTGGACGCTGATCGGGCAGGGCAACGGCTTCTACAAGGTCGTCAACCGGGCCAGCGGGCTGGTGCTGGACGTAGACCGCGCCGCGAAGACCGCCGGGGCCGACGTGATCCAGTACGGCGACAATGGCGGCGACAATCAGCTCTGGAATCTGGCGGACGCCGGGGGCGGGACGCTCACGCTGGTCAACCGGAACAGCGGCCTGGCGCTGGATGGGACGCGGGCCGGCGTCGTGCAGCAGCCCGGCAACACAACGGCTGGCCAGCGCTGGCGTCTCGTCCGTGTCTCCGCCGAGGCGAGGGAGCGGCCATGAGGCAGGGCGAAGCGATGGCCGCCGGGCGCGGCCGTGCCGTCGTGGGGCATTACCGCTGGACGGTCTGCGCGCTGCTCTTCCTCGCCACCACGATCAACTACGTGGACCGGCAGGTGCTCGGCATCCTCAAGCCGACTCTGTCCCAGTCGCTCGGCTGGAACGAGATCGTTTACGGCAACATCGTGCTGGCGTTCCAGGCCGCGTATGCGCTGGGCCTGCTGCTCGCCGGGCGGCTGATGGACCGCGTGGGCACGCGCCTCGGCTACGCCCTCGCGCTTGTCGTCTGGAGCGTCGCCGCCATGGGCCACGCCCTGGCGCGAAGCGCGCTGGGGTTCGGCGTGGCCCGGGCCGCGCTGGGGCTGGGCGAGGCCGCCAACTTCCCGGCCGCGATCAAAGCGGTGGCCGATTGGTTCCCGCAGCGCGAGCGAGCGCTGGCGACCGGCCTCTTCAACGCCGGCTCCAACGTCGGCGCGGTGGTCGCGCCGCTCGTCGTGCCCTGGGTGACGCTCCGCTACGGCTGGCCCTGGGCGTTTGTTCTGACGGGGGCCTTCGGCTTCGCCTGGCTGCTGCTGTGGCTGCCGCTTTACTCCCGCCCCGAGGACCAGCCGCGCGTGTCCGCGGCGGAGATGGCCCACATCCGCAGCGACCCGCCGGAGGCCGGGACGCCGATCCCCTGGGCGCGCCTGCTGCCGCACCGGCAGACGTGGGCGTTCGCCCTCGGCAAGCTGCTGACCGACCCGATCTGGTGGTTCTATCTGTTCTGGCTGGCCGATTTTCTGAAAAAGAACTACGGCATCGGACTCTCCCAAGTGAGCCTGCCGCTGGTGGTCATCTACCTGGTGGCGGACGTCGGCAGCATCGGCGGCGGATGGCTGTCCTCGGCGCTGATCGCACGCGGCTGGTCCGTCAACGCCGGGCGCAAGACCGCCCTGCTGGCCTGCGCCCTGTGCGTGCTGCCGGTCATGCTGGCCGCGCACACGTCGCGCCTGTGGGCCGCGGTCGGCCTGGTGAGCCTGGCCGCCGCCGCGCATCAGGGCTGGTCGGCCAATCTGTTCACGCTGGCCTCGGACCTGTTCCCGCGCCGCGCGGTCGGCTCCGTGGTGGGCCTCGGCGGCATGGCCGGGGCCGTCGGCGGCATGGCGTTCTCGGCCCTGGTCGGGCACGTGCTGCAACGGACCCACAGCAACTACGCGCCGATCTTCCTCGTCTGCGGCCTGGCCTATTTGTTCGCGCTGGGGCTGATCCACCTGCTCGCCCCCCGCTCCGCCCCTATCGCCCTGGAAGCCGAGGGGGACCATAGACCTTGAACTCATACAGCGAATAGCCGTAAGGAGTCGCCCGTTCCGTCCCGTACAGGCGCATGTATCGCCCACGCCCGCGCAACCCCGTCAAATCCTCCTTCCCCCCGTGTCCCGCTGTGGTTTGATAGATGTCCGTCCAGTGGACGGCGTCGTCCGAGACCTGGATCCGGTAGCTCTTGGCGTATGCCGCCTCCCAGAGCAGCGTCACGCGGCGGATGTCGGTGCTCCGGCCCAGGTCCACAGTGATCCACTGGGGGTCCACGCCCCAGGCGGAGGACCAGCGCGTCGCCGCCTCGCCGTCCACCGCCGCCTCCGGCCCGGCGCCGGCCGGTTCCGTCGAGGACGCCGTCACGGGACGGCCCAGCGCGAGGTTGCTCGTGTCCACGGGCGGGTGGAACTTGGGCGTGTTGTTCCAGCACTCCACCACCAGCCGGAGGGGGCTGGCGGGACGGTGCGCGAACTGGATGGTCAGATGTTTGGTCTCGCCGGGGACCAGGGAGAAGTAGCCGTCACTCGGGAAGGCGGGCCGGATCGGCGTACCGGTGCCGGCCTGTACGACTTCGGGCCGGATGGCGAAGGCCACGGCGGGCGAGGCGGCCGGGTTGGTGATGTCGGCGCGGAGGACATCCGCGCCGCCTGCGGTCGCCCACCGGGACGTGACCCGGAGGCGCACCCGCCGGATGTCGTTGAGCGCCGTGTAGTGCTGGTACTGCGTCCCACGCCAGTAAAAGTTCTCCGAAATGACC
>JAFAZD010000318.1 GCA_019239955.1 Armatimonadota bacterium
CCCGCGTCTCGCACCGGCGGCGACTGCTGCCGCCCGGCCAAAGATGCGAAAATGAACCCGCAGAACGGAGTCATTTACCTCGACAGTCGGGCGACGCCCGCCCAGCGCCGGGCGCTGCTAACCCTCCTGCAGGATCACGGGGAATGGCCCGGCGCGGGACGGCCGGTCGAGGTCGTCCCCATCCAATTCGCGCCGACGGCGACCGGATACAGGACCCTCATTCCCGGCCTGTTCCATGGTGAGGTCACGCAGGTGAAAAGCCGGCTGGGGACGCCGATCTTCGTGGACGGCGTCGGCTTCCCGGAGGGACCGCACTGGGTCGTCGGGCGCAGCACGGTCAACGACCTGCACGACGCCCGCGCCGGAATCAAATGGAGCCTGCCCGGCACCAACGGCTCCTGGACCCTGCTGCACTGGACGCATACCTGACGCATCTGCGCCCTCTCCCCCAGAACCGGGGGCGCGGGGGCTTCTTGATAGGGAGAAAAGGGATTGGCTGCGGAAACACTCCATGCCCGCTACGAGATCATTGAGACCGCGCCCGAGGCGGACACCCTGCCGTTCACCGTCGCCAAGGCGCGGGACACGGCAGAGGATCGCATCGTCACGCTGGAGACGCTCCCCGCCCGGCGGATCGCCGGAAGCCCTATCCAGCGCGCCGGCTTTCTGGCCGCCGTCCAGCAGGCGGGGCGACTCGGCCATCCGAACGTCGTCTCCCTGTATGATCAGGGCACGACCGAGGACGGCGATCTTTACGTGGCGGGGGAATACATGCGCGGCATCACCCTGAAGGAGCGTATTCGGCGCATCGCGCCCTTCTCGCTCGCCGTCGCCGCCGACATCGCCGTCGCCGTCGCCGAGGCGCTGGAATATGCCCACGGCCAGGCCGTCCCGCACGGCGACCTGCGCCCGCATCACATCGTGCTCAGCCCGGAGGGCCAGATCAAGGTCGGCGGCTTCGCCTACAGCCGCGCCGCCGCCTTATTGGCCGGCGGCCCTGACCCTCTGTACGCCGCCTACGCCGCGCCCGAACTTGGCCTCCGCGCGGCCGGGACCGTCGCCGCCGACATCTACGCCCTGGGCGCATCGCTGTATGAGATGCTGACGGGCGCGCTGCCGCCGGGGGCGAATGGCGCGCCGGGGGCGAGTGAGCCGCCCTCGCCGCGCAGCCTCAACCCCGGCGTCCCGCCCGCGCTCGAGGGCATCGTGCAGAAGGCCCTCCAGCCCCAGCCGTCGGCCCGCTACCGGACGGCGGCCGCCCTGCTGGCCGACCTGCGCTCCGTGCGCGAGGCCCTGCGCACCGGGCGCTCCCTCGCCTGGTCCCCGGTCGCCGAAAAGCGCGTCCCCCGGCTCCCCGATGCGGGTGACACGGCTGCCACCCCTCCCCCCGCCGATCCGGGACGGACCATGGTCGGCGAAATGCCCCCGCCGGCCGCTCCCGAACTGGAGGAGCGCGACTACGCCCCCGGCCGCGCGGCCTCGCGTGCCTTAGGGGCCATCGTGGCCGTCCTCTTCGTGGTCGCCGTCGTCGGCATCATCGGCCTCACCTCTTACTTCACCCGCTTTATCGCCATCCCCAATGATGTCGTCGTCCCCAACCTCATCGGCCAGACCTACGACGAGGCCCGCCAGATCGCCGACCGTCAGCACTTCAACCTGGTGGAGAAGGACCCGGACACCCCGCACTACAGCGCCAAATGGCCGGAGAACCAGATTTACCAGCAGGACCCGCCGGCCGGGCGCACCATTAAGGCCGGCAAAGATGTCACCGTCCTGCGCAGCGCCGGCCCGCCGCTGCTGCAAGTCCCGGACCTGACGCGGATGGCCCAGGATCGCGCCACCAGCGCCCTCCAGGAGGCTAACCTGCCCCTCGGCACCGTCACCGAGGACTACAGTGACGACGTCCCCCAGGGCTACGTGATCAGCCAGCAGCCCGGCAAGCACGCCATGGTGGCGCGCAACACCCCCGTCAATTTCGTCGTCTCGCGCGGCAAGCAGCCGCCGGACGTGCCCGAGGACCTGGTCGTCACTCCCGGCGACGCGACGACCATCACGCTGACCTGGAAGGCGGCCGCCCGCGCCGACTCCTACACCGTCACCCGCTCCCAGGACGGTGCGGCCACGACGGTCGCGCAGGGCCTGAAGGCGACCCAGCTCACGGATACCCGCCTGACCCCTGCCACCGCCTATACCTACACCGTCAGCGCCGTCAACGCCGGGGGCAACTCCGGCCCCAGCGAGCCGGTCACCGCCGAGACGCCGCCCAGCGTCCCCGCGCCGCCGGTGATCGGCCCAGACACCCCGCAGAACGCGGGTGATAACGGGGCGAATGTGGAGAGCATCCCCGCACCGCCAGGCGGCGCGCCGGACAACGCCGCACCCCGGCTGCGCCAGTTCACCATCAAATTCCGGGTGCCGCGCCACCCGCGCCGCGACCGCCACGTCCAGTTCGAGGTCCAGGACGCCCTGGGCCTCAACACGCCCTTTGATGAGTGGCGCCCGGCCGGCTCCGAGGTGGACTCCCCCGTCCACGCCTTCGGCAACCGCGTCACCTTCCGCATCTTCCTGGACGGCAGGCTCATGCGGCAGCAAACGCTCTGACAGGTCAACGCCATGCCCATCAAAATCGCCCCTTCGATTCTGTCCGCCGACTTCGGCGCGTTCGCCGAAGCCACGCGCGAGCTGTCCGAGGCCGGCGCGGACTACGTTCACATTGACGTGATGGACGGCCACTTCGTCCCCAACATCACCTTCGGCCCCCAACTCGTGCGCGCCCTGCGCCCCGTCACGCCGACGCCGTTTGACACCCACCTGATGATCGAGCGCCCGGAACAGTACGTGGCCGAGTTCGCCAGGGCCGGCTCCAACCTCGTCACCGTCCACCCTGAGGCGACCTATCACCTCCAGCGCGTGCTGCAGCAGATCAAGGACGCGGGTGCGCGCGCCGGCGTCGCCCTCAACCCCGCGACTCCGCTGACCGCCATCGAGTGGGTGCTGGGCGACCTGGACCGCGTGCTGGTGATGACCGTCAACCCCGGCTTCGGCGGCCAGGCGTTCCTGCCGGAGATGCTCGCCAAGATCGCCGACCTGGCGCAGATGCGCGCCGCCCACGGCCTGCGCTTCGAGATCGGCGTGGACGGCGGCGTCAACCCCGACACCGCGCCGCTGGTCGCCCGGGCCGGGGCCGACGTGCTGATCGCCGGCAGTGCCGTCTTCCACCACCCGGACGGCTTTGACACGGCCATCGCCGAGATTCGCCGGGCCGCCGAGCAGGTCCGCGACCAGGACAGGAAGGCGACGCGAGAACCCGCATGACCGCCCTGATCCAGACCGCGCTGATCCTGGGCCTGCTCGCCGCCGCCGCCTACGGTGTGTGGGAGGTGCGCCGCTGGGGGACGCCGGCCGGGCGCGAGCAGGTTTCCCCCCGCCAGTGCCGCATCCGCGCCTGGGGCCTCTTTTTCCTGCTCGCGGCCCTCGCCCTCTGGCTCGGCGGCACGTACCTGCCCGTTCCGCACACCAGGCGCGCCCTCGCCCGCTACATCGCCTACTGGATGCTCGTCGCCCTGGCCGCCCTGCCCCTGATCCCCCTCGCCCTGCTCGACGCCCGCGAGAACCTGCGCCGCGCCCGCGAAGACCGTCGCCGCCTGCGCGACGCCTTCCTGCCCCCGCAGGACTCCGGCCGGCCCTGAGAATTCTCGTCCGCTGCCAGGCAAACAGGGGAACTGTGCTATAATAGGGCGTCACTCCACCGACCTTCCCGCCCGCCGCCGGGCCATCCGTGCTATAGACCCGTCCAGAAGGGATGTGTGCCATGCGTATCCGGTTCGGCCTTTGTGTCGCCGCTCCTGTCATTCTCGGCGCGGGCCTGCTGCTGGCCGTCTGCCGCCCCGCCATCCTGATGCCGCCCTCGGCCATCTCAGTGCGCGCCGTGATGGATCCCGGCGCCGCGCGCGCACGGGTTGCCGCGCAGAAACTCCAAATGGCGGTCCGCCGCGCGCCCGCCGACCCCGGCCTGCATTTCGCCCTCGCCGGCGCCTACGACGACCTGCACCATTCGCGCGCGGCCATCGCGGAGTATCGGGCCGTCCTACGCCTCGACCCCGGCCAGGAACAGGTCCATCTCCGCCTCGGCACGGATCTCAAGCATCTCCAACTGCTCGCCCCGGCGGAGCACGAACTGCGCCTGGCCGTCCGGGCCGACCCGGCCTCGCCCCTGGCCCACGAAGCGCTCGCCGAAGTGCTGGCGATGACCCAGCGGGAACCTGCCGCCATCGCGGAGTATCAAAAGGCCACACGCCTTGCGCCGGACTCCATTGACACCTACCGCAGCCTGTTGTCCCTGGAAGATAGGGACGGGCGCTATGACGACGCCATCGCCGCCGGGCGTCATGTGTTGGCCGCCTCCCCCAACGATAGCCAAACGCTGGACGACATGGCGGACTGTTACCTGAACAAGAGGCAGTGGCGGACCGCCTTCGCTTACAGCCGACGCGCCTTGCGGATCGACCCGACGGACTCCCAGGCGCACACCCACCTCGGGATCGTCTATCTCAACCAGGGCAACGAAGCCGCGGCCGTGGCGGAGTGGCGGCAGGTCGCCGTACATCAGTGCATATCCGGTCAGGCCGCCCGCGACCTGCTGGCCCGGCATCCATGACCCATGCAGACAGACGACGAAAAGGAAGGATGCGCGTGATGCGTCTTCGGTTCGGCTTTCCGGCTGTCCTGCTTCTCGGTGCGAGTTTGCTGGCTGGCTGCCGGTCCAACGTCGAGGCGTTGCGTCAGGCCGCCGTGGCGCGGGCCGCGACGGCTCCTGTCCCCGGCGAGGCTGCCCCGGATGCCCCGCCGCCCTCGCCGCCGCCCCAGGCCCTGGAAGCGCCGCTGCCGCCGCTGACCTCCTTGCCGGGCAGCGTCGGGATCGTCGTCTGCGAACCCGTCCCCAAAGCCGCCGACGCGGCCGCCGTCGATTTCGGCGCGGGCTGCGGGCGCTGGCTCTTCTTCACCGTCGGCGGCCCGCCCGAACTGGGGCAGACGCCGCTCTGGAGCGAGGTCGAGCGCGCCCGCATGGAGCTGGGCAAGTCCGACCTGCGCCTCGCCCTGCCCGACGCTGTCCGACTGGGCGGGGCTCTCGGCGTCACCCACGTCGCCGTCGGGACCATCGCCGGCAGCGCCGCCCACTGCACACTCTCCTATCAGATTTGGGCCGTCCCGCATGGCCGAGCCGTCGGCGGCCCCTTTGTCGTGGCTGGCACGCAGGCCCAGGTGCTGGCACGCCTGCCGGCCCTCGCGCGTCAAATGGCGCACCATCTCGGCGTCGCTGCCCCCCGTGTCCCCGCCGCCGTTGGTGCGCGCCCTGCCGATGTCGTCCTCGCCGGTCAGGTCCCCTGGGGACCGGAGGAGACGCCGAACTCCGCGCAGGCCGCCGCCCTGCAATCGCTGTCCGCCCGCTGGCCCTTGGCCGCGTTGCTGGCCCTGAATACAGGGCTGCGCGGCGACCAAAAACTGCCCTTCGTGGCGAACGCGCTGCTGACTCAGGCCCCGGACAACCCCCTCGGCTACGCCCAGTTGGGCTACGTCCAGCCCGCAGCCTTACGACCCTACAGTGCCGTCCTGGCCGCCTACCGCCGCCGTTTCCCGAACAACTATGCCCTCGCACACGCCGATGTCTGGTGGGGGCGTGAGAGCAAAAATCCGCAGGCCGAGCACACGGCCGCGTTGCAGACCGCGCGCGATGCCCCGCGCAATCCCGACGCCTGGCTCACGCTAGGTTACACCCTCTCCGACGAGGCCGCGCGCGTCCGCAAGGGCCGCACCGTCGGCATGATCTCCGCGCAGGAGTGGCAGTATCTCGATACTGTCTACGCCCGGTGGCTGGCGGCCGTCAGCCGCGCCGCCCGGCTTGACCCACGCTACGGCCGGGCCTGGGCGCGCATTGCTGAGGCGGCCACCTTCGACGGACAGAGCGCCATTGCCGACCGGGCCTTCTGGAACGCCCTGCGTTGGGACCCGGACCATGCGGATGTTTACGGCTGGGGGCTGGAGATGTATCAGGAGAAGTGGGGCGGCGACCCGATGACGCTCGCCAAAGTCGCCGGCCTGGCCGCCGCCGACCATTATCCCACGGTCGGGGAGGCCGTCTCCGTCGCCGACGATCTGGA
>JAFAZD010000355.1 GCA_019239955.1 Armatimonadota bacterium
GGCCGGGAGAGCAGCGTCAGGAACTGCCACTGGACGGCGGGGGAGGGGCCGACGCCGGACTGGTCAATCAGGCCGACCTTGAGGGTGGGGGCGGCGACGCGCGGGATGCGAATGGCACTATCCGGCAGGCCGTTCCAGACGCCCCACAGGTAGGCCGCCGTCGCGCGGAAAGCCGGGACGGGGTTGAGCGTCAGGGCGAAGTGGTCGGCGTCCAGCCACTGGATCGGCGGCTCGCCCAGCGCGCGCCAGAGCGCGACGGCGTTGTGCGGCGGGATCAGCAGATCGCGCGCCGCCTGGATCATCAGCACGCGCCGGGGCCGGTTGCGGTCGGCGTAGGTGAGCGGGTCCACGGCGCGCATCGGCGCGAGCGCGTCGGCGGTCAGCCGCTGCCGGTGGTGCAGCTCGTGGTAGAGCGCGACCAGGCTGTGATGATATAGATCGGGCAGGTCCCCGCCGCCCAGTGCCGCGACCCCGGCGCGCAGGCGCGCGTCCTGTCCCATCGCCAGGTGAGCCACGATCGCCCCCAGGCTCACCCCGACCACGCCCAGCCGCGACGAGTCCACGCCCGGCTGCGCCGCCAGCCAGGTCGTCACGGCACTCACGTCACCGGTGCTCTGCGAGTACGCCCGCTCGGCGTCCGCGACCGTGCCGGCCGCGAAGTGCGCGGAGGGCAGTTCCCGCCCGGTGCGGCGGTTGCCATGGTACGGCAGGCAAATGATGGCGCAGGCGATCCCCTGCCGCGCCAGATATTCCGCGAAGCGGCGCATCAGGTCGTCGCGCTCATCGCTGCCGACCGGGGGGATCAGGATGACGCCGGGCGCGGGCTGTAGTCCCGTGGGGGCCGAAAAGTAGCGTACCCAGATGCGGTCCAGGATGGGGTTGCCCGTCCGCGCGGCGCTGGGCAGCGTGATCTCCTGCGCCGGGGGGAGTATTTGGGTTTGGGCGGGACGCGGGGCGAGGACGCCGCAGAGCGGGATAAGCAGGAGGGTGAGGCGACAGAGGCAAGTGAGCACGGAAAGGGAAATGATGGAGGGGCGACCCGGCGGGCCGCCTTTACAATCCATCACGTGATTCTGGCGCACATCACTTCATCCGGCGGGTCGCGTCCAATTCCTCGTCCGTCGAGGCGGGGCGGTCGTCGCGGGTGCGGATGCGATCCGGCGTCGGCTCCGGGCGGGCGGGATCGGCGACGCGATTCGCGCCGGGCTGCGAGGCTTGCGTCAGGGCCGGGTCGGCGTCATACCGGCCGGCGTCCGTATCGTCATCATAGTCGTCCAACTCCTCGCCGTCGGCGCGGACCGGCTGATCCCGATACTTGAGCGCCCGCCGGGGGATTTCCTCCACCTGAAACCCGTCCTTGCCGATGTCCTGCGGCAGATGCGTCCCGAAGCCGCGCGCGATTCCCTCCACGGTGCCGGTCTGGTCGGTGGCAAAGACTTCGTCCTCGTTGTCGGCGGAGTACAGGTCGTCCGGATCCATCCCCTCGCGTTCGGGCGGGTCGGTGGCGTTCATCTCGCTCTCAAAGTCCGTCTCGCCGCCGTCTGCGCCGCCTGGCGTCTTCTCGCCGGGCGTCAGGAACACGGCGTCGCCGGCATGCTTGTCCACGATGTCCCCCAGGCTGCCGACCTGGTTCGTGTCCTCATCGAACAACTCGTGATGGATTTTGTCGTGCCTATCCAAACGTTGTCTCGCCATGCGTCACAATCGCTCCTTCCGTGCGTATAGGTCTTTACCCACCGCCGCGCAGTTGACAAACCCAGCGCGTTGGGATAGAATGTTACGTTCGCTTTTTGCGTATGCAGGAATCGGGCGGAGGAAGTTTCCCATGCAAGTCGCCGTGATCACCGATGAGATTGATGCCGACCTGGGCCACGCCCTGGATGTCATGGCGGAGTACGGGGTCACCGGGGCCGAGCTGCGGCAGGTCTGGGACAAGAACATCGCCGACACCAACGAGGACGACTGGGTCCGGGCGAAGTCCCTGCTGGACCGGCATGGGATGCGCGTGGTCGGGTTGGCGACGCCGTTTTTCAAGTGCGACCTGCCCGGAGAGGACTCGGACGGGCCGGCCGGGCCGCTGCACAGCGCGACGGCACGCGGTCTGGGCGACCAGATCGCCCTGCTGGAGCACTGTGTCGCCGCCGCCAAGTTTTTCGGGGCGCCCCTGATCCGCGTCTTCTCCTTCTGGAAGCGCGG
>JAFAZD010000377.1 GCA_019239955.1 Armatimonadota bacterium
GGGAGTCCCGTCCGCCAGGTAGCCCAGATGACGGCGACCTTCGGCGCCGGCGATTTCAAAAGGGGCGGCAAGCGGGGTCATGCGAAGTCCTCACCGGGTTCAAGAATCAGCCGGAATCAGTGTAACCCGGATATTCGCTCCTGACAACCGCGGACGAGTCGGAGCGAGCCGCTTGCGTTGTCGTAAGTTGTTTTCCTGTCTCCCTCCGCACGGGGCCTTTTCCGGCCTTCCCCCACCACCCTCGCGTTTTCTTGCTCCCTGCCCGGGCATCGGCCGGGTTTTTCGGATTTTTACCCCACGCCTGCTCTGGACGGGGTATCTATTGCGTTGTACGATGGGTGGACCTGGCCAGCCCTCTTACCCGAGGCCCTGCATGCTGATCCACGCCACCAAGGAACTGTTCGCCTGGGACGCCTTGGAGGACTCCCCCTCCCTCCGCACCATCCGCGACGCCCTCGCCGCCATCCCCGACGGCCCCCTGCTCGACGGCCTCCGCCGGGCCCGCGGCAAGGGGCGCGACGACTTCCCCGTCTCGGCCCTCCGGGGCGTCCTCGTCCTTACTATCCTGCTCCGCCACGTCTCGTTTGACGCCTGCCTCGCCGAGCTCACGCGCAACGCCGACCTCCGCCGCCTCATTGGCATCGACGGCGAGCAGGCCGTGCCCCGGCCCTGGAACTTCTCCCGCTTCCCGGAAGTCCTCGGCGAGGAGCCGCACCGGTCCCACCTCCGGGCCGCCTTCGACGCCATGGCCCGTCGCCTCGGCTTGGCCGTCCCCGACCTGGGCCGGGATACCGCCGGCGATGCCACCGGCCTCAACGCCCGGGCCCACGCCCACCCCGACAAGGTGGCCGAGGAGGTCGCCCAGGGCTTGCCCCAGCCCTCCGGCGGCAAGGAGGAATACACCGACGCGGAGGGCCGCGTCGTCAAGGTGGTCGAGTGGTTCGGCTACAAGCTCCACTTGCTGGTCGACGTCAAGCACGAGGTGACGCTGGCCTACCAGGTCAGCGACGCCAAGGCCGGGGACAACGAGGTGTTACCAGGTCTCGTGGAGCAGGCGTGCGCCAATCTGCCGGGCGGGCGCATCCGGCGGCTGGCCTACGACAAGGCCGCGGACGACAACGGCGTGCATCGCGTGCTGCACGACGCCGGCATCCAGCCGTTGACCCAGAACCGCGCCTTGTGGAAGGGGGACCCGGAGCGGCCGCTGCCCGGGGGCCGTTACCCGCTGCACCTGGTCCACGACGAGGCGGGGACCGTGTTCTGCTACGACCGGGCCAGCGACCCGCCCGTGCGTCACCAGACGGCCTGTATGGGTTATGAAAAAGGCCGTGATACCATTAAATACCGCTGCCCGGCGCGGCACGAGGGCTGGGACTGCCCCAGCGACGCGCGCTGCAACGCCGACAAGGCCTACGGCCTGGCGGTCCGCATCCCCTGCGAGCTCGACCTGCGCCGCTTCCCCCCCATCCCCCGGGCCACGCAGCAGTTCGAGCGGCGCTACAAGGGGCGGACCGCCGCCGAGCGCGTGAACGCCCGCTTCAAGATCTACTGGGGGGCTGATGACGGCAACCTGCGCGGGGCGCGGCGCTTCCACGCCTTCGTCGGCGCCATCCTGGTGGTGCATCTGAGCCTGGCCACGCTGCTGGCGAGCGCCCCGCGCTGGGAGGGGCGGCTGGGCACGATGCGCCTGAGCCCGATCGCCGAGGCCTTGCGCGCCACCCTGCCGCAGGACGAGGCGGCGGCGCCGACCAGCGCTGCCGCGGCGGCCGACCCGGAGGCGGTACCGGTCAGCGTGTGACGCCCGGCACCCGCGGTGCCGGGCAGCCCAGAGCCACGCACGCCGCGGTCCCGCGGCCCCGCCGAAGGTGCGCCCCCAGTCGCCGCGCAGGCCTGGCCAACGCCCTCTCGACCTGTGTGCCCCCGTTGCGGACGAACCAACCACGTCAAGCACGCTCCCTGGAGGCGGCCGTACCGGCCCCCGGAGCCAGGGCGTAACCGCGCGGCTCCCTCCGCTGGGCTGCAACGCAAGCGGCTCCCCCTGGGGGGCGAGCGCGAAACCGCAAGCGGCTGCGCATCCCGCTCCCTTGCCTCCCGGCCCGCGGTCGGGCTAAGATGGCCGGCGTGGCGGCTCTCCCGCCCCCCCACCCCGTCGCTGAGAAGGAGGCGTGCCGTGAGACGACCGTCTCGATCCCCGCGGGCATTCACGCTGATCGAGCTGCTGGTGG
>JAFAZD010000092.1 GCA_019239955.1 Armatimonadota bacterium
CCGTTCACGTCCGCGCCGCGCCCGTAGCGGAGGATGGTGTCCAGATTCTTGTAGCCGCCGCCGGCGGCGTCCACGCGCGAGAACTGGAAGTCATAGCGCTGCAATTCCGCGCCGGTGGCGGGATTGGCGATGTGGATGCTGTAGCGCGCGTCGTCCGAGAACGAGTCGTACATCACGCCGTCGCCCGGCTCGGAGAAGGGGCGGACGCTGACCTCCACGACCAGGGACTTCTGGCCGGCCTGGTTCATGCGGATGAAGGCATACACGTCGGTGAGGTTGGCCTGCGGGTCCAGCATGATCAGGGGCGCGTCGCTGTGGCTGGAGGCGCGGGCCGTCCCACCCAGCCAGGCCAGCCCCAGTGTCAGGGCGCCCGCCGCCAAGGCGGGTAGGAGTTTCTTGCCGTTCATGGGGTGTAATCTCCTTGGGTCAAGCGGTCAACGGTGAAGGAGGCGCGGCGACGCCGCGCGATCAGGATCAAGCTGGGAGCGGCCAGAAGGGCCAGCGCCAGCGTACCAGGTTCGGGCACCGCCGCAAGGGGCGCGAGGACCGGCCCCGAGAGAGTGCTGATGTTCCCGTTGCCGTCAGTGAGGTTGGCGTCGAAGGTGGACTGCTGCGGCGCGAGGGGGCTGTCAAACGCGAACCCGGAGAGCGGAGTCGCCGTGAAATTTGACGTGTCTTCCAGGAAGTCTACGAGGCCAAGTCCTGAGTCGTAGCTGGTCATGAAGCCGGCAGGAGCGGTCAGGTTCTGCACCATGCCCACCCCAGGCGCCACATGGATGGTCAGGTCGAAGAGGTCATCGGGAGTGTTGTTGGTGACGGTGTAGGCGTAGTGGTAGACGGCGTTGTTGAATGCCACGACCGGGACCACCTGCTGCGAGCGGGCGGCGGGTGCGGCGCTCAGCGCGCAGAGCGCGCCGGCCGCTCCGAGGAGCCGCGTGTTTCGTCGGGGGCGGACCATGTAAGATTCCTTTCTGACAGTGAAGACGCTGGGCGAGCATCGGCGGGACTGCGGGCATACCCGGGAAGTGGCGGCGGGTTCTCGCCGGGGCAAAGACGGGTCGTTACAACGTGAGTCAGGTCGTCTTTCCCCGGTCGGGCGGGAAAGGGGAGCAGGGCAAGCCACGGTGCGGAGCGGGCGGCCTGGCAGCGGGGCGCTCTTGCGATGATAGAAACAGGGTAGCAGAAAAGCGGAGCGATGTCAACTCAGGGGGTCAATTTGTAACCTGGCGTTTATCAGCGACGCTTGCGGTAGGCGGGATTGGCGCTTCAGGACCCCATTCCTCCCGTTTGACACTTGCCGGGGCGGATTCGTGAGCGGGAAGCGTACCACGTGGTCCAGGGCGGACGGGGCAGTTCTCTCGTAGGGCGTGGAAAGGGGAGCGCGGCGTCTTCAGAAAGACGCCCTCTTCGGCGTCTCGGGTATAATCGTGGCATTGGCTCGCCGTGTGGGAAACAAACCAGGACGGCATGACGACCGGCACATTTCCGTTCCTCCCGCCCGAAGAGTTGTTCGGGATGCGGCGCTCGCCGAATGCATGAGGGGCAATGCAGTAAGCAGGGGTGTACGTATGACGGCACGAGCAGCAGTTCAGTATGTGAACGATGAGGACGGCGACACGATCAGCGTCATCGTACCGATTGAACCCCGGCGTGAGATCACGCACTTGCACTTCGATGGCCTGCGCGGCACGTCCACCGCCGCTCCGGCCGCCAGAGCGATGACTCAATAGGAGGCCACGATGGCCCTGCCGCAACGCTACGTCGAGAAAGACTTTTATACGGAGGACGAGTACCTTCGTTGGGAAGAAGATGCACCTTACAAGTCCGAGTACGTCCGGGGGGAGATTCGCGCCATGTCCGGCGGAACGGATTATCACAACGCCATTTGCATGAACATCGGTTCAGCATTAGTTGTCGCCCTGCGCGGTCGTGGCTGCCTCGTGATGTCTCCAGACATGAAGGTGAGGACGATGGACGGCGTGATGCGTTATCCCGATGTGACCGTGGTGTGCGGCCCGCGCCAGTTTCACGGCCGGGGCCGCTCCGTCATCACCAATCCCCTGCTGGTCGTGGAGGTGCTGTCCGACAGCACGGAGGGGACAGACCGGGGCGAGAAGTTCCTGGAGTACCAGGCGATCCCCAGCCTCACGGACTATCTGCTCGTGAGTCAACGCACAGCCCTTGTGGAGCATTACGCCCGTGGACAAAGCGACCATTGGAATTACCAGGCGGTGCGCGGTCTGAACTCGAAGCTCATCATCCCGTCCTTGTCGGTCACGCTGACCCTTGCCGACATCTACGACCAGATTGATTTTGGGGAGGCGGACCGTGATTGACCATGACGCGCGAAAACGACTTGGACGGCTGATGCGGAATTTCGCCATCGGCAGAATGACCAATGTTGAGTTTGATGAGGCCTTTGAAAACATCAATTCGCCGGATAAAGGCGTTTGGCTCGTCGGGCTGGGCACGTTTGCCTACTTCAACGATTACGCGACCGTCCGCCTGACGGGTAAGTACCATCAGACGAAACACTGGCGACGGATGACGGCGCGCTGGCTACTGTTTCTGCAGACCGATCTTGAGTACGCGGAGCCGTCGTTGCCCTGGCATGAACGTGTCCGAGGGTTGCTGTCGGGTCTGACGTTCGGAGTGATCCCGAAGGGGGCGCGGCTGAAAGAGTGGAAGTGGCACGAGCAGAACGTGTGGCCGTTTCTGACGCCGGAGCAGTTGCAAGAGGCCCGGCGGCATCCACGATTGCTTTGCGGATGGAATGGTGAGGAAAGAACATGGCGATAGTCGCCAGCAACACAAGTCTGGTGCTGCTGGTTGCCTGGGGCGGGGCGGCGGCGCTGGCGGTGGCGATGGGAATCGGGCGGTTCGCCTTCACGCCGCTCCTGCCGATGATGCAGCGGGACGGGGGGCTATCGCTGACGGAGGGAGGCTGGCTCGCCTCCGCCAACTATCTGGGCTATTTGATCGGCGCGCTCTCCGCGATCTGGATCAGGGCCGCGCCGACGATCATGGTCCGTCTGGGACTGTTCCTGACGGCGGCACTGACGTTTGCGATGGGCCTGACTCACGAGCTGCCGCTCTGGCTGCTGATGCGCGGCGCGGGAGGCGTCGCCAGTGCCTGGGTCCTGGTCTACGCCGCCGCCTGGGCGCTGCCCCTGCTGGCACAGTGGAACCAGCCAGCGCGGAGCGGCCTGGTGTTTTCGGGGGTGGGAGCCGGTATCGCGGTGACGGGCCTTCTGTGCCATGGCCTCGCGGCCCTGAATGCGGCTTCGGCGAATGTCTGGAAGCTGCTGGGCGGGATGGCACTGCTGCTGAGCCTCTTCGTATGGGGCGCGGTGGCGCGGGGCGGGGCCAGTGCGCCGACGGTGCATTCCGGCGCGGCAGGCTTTCGTTGGACATCGTACATGCGGGGCCTTGTCGCCTGCTACGGCGTCTTCGGGTTCGGGTACATCATCCCGGCGACGTTCCTGCCGGTGATCGCCCGGCGGACCATCCACGACCCGCATGTGGTTGACCTGTACTGGCCTGTTTTTGGCCTGGCGGCGTTCCTGAGCACTCTGCTGGCCTCGTCGCTCTCCGGCAGGCTTGATGACCGCCGGATACTCGCCGGGAGCTTCGCCCTGGAGGCGCTGGGCGTCACGGCGGTCGCGTTCAGCCCCACCGCCGTTGGGACCGGACTCTGTGCCCTGCTTGTCGGCGGAACGTTCATGGTCATCACCATGCAGGGCTTGCGCGAGGCTCGCCGGATCGCGGGGCCGGGCGTGAGCCGATTCATGGGTCTGATGACCGCGGCGTTCGCTGTCGGGCAGATCATTGGCCCTCTCTATGCGGCCTATCTGGTGAGGTGGTCGGGCAGTTTTCAATGGCCGCTGTTGACCGCCGCCGCGCTGATGGCGGCCAGCGTAACGGCTTTATTTCCGAGGAATGAGGCAGCAATGCCAGGAATCACTAAAGAGGCAGGATCGTGAGGAAGAAGCATGGCGGCAGTAGCCAGTAACACAAAGCCGAAAGTCATCGTCGTGGGGGGCGGTCTGGCCGGGCTGATGACGACGATCCAGGTGACGGAGGCGGGGGTGCCCGTCGAGCTGTTCTCGTTCGTGCCGGTCAAGCGCAGTCACTCGGTCTGCGCTCAGGGCGGCATCAACGGGGCGGTCAACACCAAGGGCGAGGGCGACTCGCCGTATGAGCACCTGGACGACACCGTCTACGGCGGGGATTTTTTGGCGAACCAGCCGCCGGTCAAGCACATGTGCGATCATGCGCCCGGCATCATCTACCTGCTGGACCGCATGGGCGTCATGTTCAACCGGACGGGCGAGGGCCTGCTGGACTTCCGGCGCTTCGGCGGCACCAAGCACCACCGCACGGCCTACGCGGGCGCGACGACGGGCCAGCAATTGCTGTATGCCCTGGACGAGCAGGTGCGCCGCGCGGAGGCGGACGGCAAGGTCACCAAGTACGAATACTGGGAGTTCCTGGGCATCATCAGGGATGACGACGGCGTCTGCAAGGGCATCGTCGCGCAGGACCTGCGCTCCATGCAGATCAAAGAATTCCGGGCCGACGCCGTGGTGCTGGCGACCGGCGGGCCGGGCATCGTCTACAACCGCTCCACGAACTCCGTGATGAACACGGGTACGGCGGCGTCGGCGGTCTACCAGCAGGGAGCGCGCTACGCCAACGGAGAGTTCATCCAGGTCCATCCGACGGCGATTCCCGGCCTGGACAAGCTGCGGCTGATGTCCGAGTCGGCGCGCGGCGAGGGCGGGCGCGTCTGGGTCCCCCGGCAGGTCGGCGACAAGCGGCGCGGGGAGGACATCCCCGAAAGCGAGCGCTGGTACTTCCTGGAAGAAAAGTACCCCGCCTACGGCAACCTGGTCCCCCGCGACATCGCCACCCGCGAGATTTTCGATGTCTGCGTCCACCAGAAGATGGGCGTCCACGGCCAGAACCAGGTGTATCTGGACCTGACGCATTTGGACAAGCGCCAGATTGACATCAAGCTGGGCGGCATTCTGGAGATTTACGAGAAGTTCATCGGCGAGGACCCGCGCACGACCCCGATGCGTATCTTCCCCGCCGTGCATTACTCCATGGGCGGCCTCTGGGTCGGTTTCGTCAAGGACGACAAGAGCGGCGGCGTCGTGGAAGGCGATCCGCGCAACCAGATGACCTCCATCCCCGGCCTGTACGCCGTCGGCGAGTGCGACTACCAGTACCACGGCGCGAACCGCCTGGGCGCGAACTCGCTGCTGTCCTGCCTCACCGGCGGCCAGTTGACCGGGCCGGGCGTCGTCAACTATGTCCGGCATCTGGACCGGGGCGTGGACGACCTGCCCTCCTCGCTGTTCGAGCGCGAGCGCCGCCGCCAGGAGGAGAAGTACGCGCGCCTGGCCGCGTCCACCGGCGAGGAGAACCCGTACCGGCTGCACGAGGAGCTGGGCGACGTGATGACCGACAACGTCACCGTGGTGCGCTACAACGACCGCCTGAAGGCGACAGACGCCAAGATCTGCGAGCTGATGGAGCGCGCCGAGCGCGTGGGCATCGCCGACAGCTCGCAGTGGACCAACCAGCTCATCCCGTTCACGCGCCAGCTCAAGAACATGCTGCAGCTCGCGCGCGTCATCACATTGGGCGCGCTGGCCCGCGACGAGTCGCGCGGGGCGCACTACAAGCCCGACTTCCCCAGGCGCGACGACGCGCGGTTCCTGAAGACGACGATTGCCGAGTGGACTCCCAACGGCCCGTGCCTCTCTTATGAGGCCGTGGACGTGTCGCTCATCCGGCCCCGCCTGCGCAACTACGCCGCCGAGAAGAACGAGGCCGCCGCGGCGGCCCCGACCGCCAACGGGAAAGCCAGGGCGGACGGCGCGGCCAATCTGGGTGACGGTGCGGACGGCGTCTACAGCCCGGCGGAACAGATCGCGGCGGGCGCGAACCCCGCCAGCCCCGGCGACGGCGGCGACCAACTCAGCACCCGTCCCCCCACCGCCCGCCGCGATGCGCCCACCTCTGCCGGCGATAAGGAAGAAATCAAGCAGGCCGACGAGAACTGGGCCGCGCCCAGCGCCAGCTCGCCTAGCCCGGACCCCGCCGTCGCCGCCGGCACTGATCCGGATGCCCTGAGTGCCAAGAAGACCTACAAAGAATGAAACGCGCCATGAAACCGCAACTCAGCCTCGGATTGACCGCAGTGTTGGTGGGGACGAGCCTGGCTCCGGCCTTGGCCGCGAAACGCGCCTCCTCCCTCCCCGGCTACGAGACCGCTGAGATCAGAAATACCGGCTCGACCAACACGATGGGCTATCGCATCGTCGTGCCCATCGCCGGCTCTCACACCGGCACCGCCGCGATTTTCCACATGAACGGTATGGTAACGGCCGGCGACCCGGACGAAGGGAACGTGCCGATGCCGCTGGTTCGGAAGTTCGCCCGTGACCTTCATGCGGCCATGCCGTTGCGCCAACTACCCGCCGGGCATGGCATGAAAAGCGCCTCGTTCGGCACCTCCACCTTCATCACGTACAGGGGGCAGCGAACGCCCGACTTAAGTTTCCCGGCCAACGCCCACGCGCAGGCGCTCCGCGACGACGCCATTGCCATTGCGGACGCCCTCCATGTGAAGAACACGCCGCGCCGCCCGGCGCTGCCCCTGCCCCCTTCCCTGCCGGGGCATTAGAAAGACCACATCATGGCTGACGAGAAGACTATCACCCTCCGCATCAAGCGGCGGAAGGACCCGGACTCGGCCCCGTACTGGGAGGAGTTCACGGTCCCGTACCGGCGCAACATGAACATCATCTCCTGCCTGATGGAGATTCGCAAGAACCCCGTCACCATCGGAGGAAAGCCCACCAGCCCGCCGGTGTGGGACATGAATTGCCTGGAGAACGTCTGCGGCTCCTGCCAGATGCTCATCAATGGCCGGGCGGGGTCGGCCTGCGCCGCCCTGGTGGACAATCTGGAACAGCCGATCACGCTGGAACCGCTGTCCAAGTTCCCGACCCTGAGGGACCTGTCGGTGGACCGCTCGCGCATGTTCGAGAACCTCAAGAAGATTCGCGGCTGGATACCCATTGACGGCACCTACGACCTTGGCCCCGGCCCGCGCCTGGCCGAGCGCGACCGGCAGGAGGCATATGAGTTCTCGCGCTGCATGACCTGCGGCGTCTGCCTGGAAGTCTGCCCGCAGGTCAATCCGCACTCGGGCTTCATCGGCCCCGCTGCCATCGGCCAGGTGCGCCTGTTCAACACGCACCCTACCGGCGCGATGAACAAGGAGGAGCGCCTGGAGGCCATCGCCGGCCCCGACGGCGTGACCAGCTGCGGCAACGCCCAGAACTGCGTCAAGGCCTGCCCCAAGGAAATCCCCTTGACGGAGGCCATCGCCGAGATGCACCGCGACGTAACTCTGTACAAGTTCAAAAAATTCTTCCGAGGGAAGTGACAGCCAAGCGGGGCCATCACCTTGAGCCTTGATAGCAGTCCTTGACACTGACCGCCTGAAACATGGCCTTCCTGGGCAACAACGGCATGGTTCTGAGACGACATGGCCGAAGGGGCGGCGGGCTAACCCATCCGTGGCGGCAGCGATGACCTACTGGCTGAGACGGCCCATCGTCATTGCAGACTATGACCCGCAGTGGCCGGTGCTGTATGAGCAGGAGCGGGATAGGCTGGCCGAGGCGCTGGGGGCGTTCGCGCGTCGGATCGAGCACATCGGGAGCACGTCCGTGCCGGGACTGCCAGCTAAGTCGATCATTGACAGTATTGGGGCCGCCATAAGCCATGCCCCTTCAAGGGCGGTGCTAAGGCGGCCTTCTCGTGCCCCAACGACGTAAGAGCCTTGAGGCCGAGCGAAGCGAGTTTTCATGATGTTCCACCGAACCGCCTTTCAGGTACAATAAGCCTGAGAGCCGTTGAGTACGGACGTATCGCCGCTGGCGAGTGGCAGAACACGCATTGGGAGTTTTTGACCTGGCCGACCAGAGCCGCCTGGACGTGCTCCAGCCCGACATCGGGCGGGTAGGGGCTTCACCGAGGCGCGGCGAGTGTGCGGCCTCGGCATCGAGATTGATCGGGTCGCCCTGGAACAATTCCGGGTTGATTAGCGTTATCAATTCGGGTACAATGACAGACACGGGGGCGACAGGTTTCGACCGTGAGACGGGACCCCCAGGTTGCAAGCCGAGGCGCCGTTGGCCTCGTATAAAAAACGGCAAAACAACAAACGCGAACACCAAGTTCACGACGGCGCGTGCTTCGTACGCGCTGGCTGCCTAACCTAATCCGTTAGGTCGCACCAGACCTGCTTTTGAGCGGTCCGTCCCGCCCCTCCCCGCCCGCCGGAGGGAGCCGGGGCGTCACACACGCGG
>JAFAZD010000097.1 GCA_019239955.1 Armatimonadota bacterium
CGACGGCTCGTCGCCAGCAGTATGCGGTGAAAACCCAAAGCCCGATGACAACCGCCATGTTCTCCATCCATCCCTGGGAGATACGCGCCCTGTGCAGGACAAATGCTCCCGCCGAGAGAACGGTTGCCATAACTGCCGTGATTACGAGTATGTTGACAAAGATAATTCCTTCGGGCGAGGGGCCGTCCGGTCCGGCGGCAAACGTCGGGCGGGAGGCGGGCGCAACGATGACGGCCCCGTTCTTCACGGCTACGTACTGCCCCCAATCGCTCACAGCGCGGAACACATACAGAACCGCGAGACAGGCGCATATTGCTCCGTCCCAGGGCCTTCCCTTGTGAATGTTGGCCAGCCCTACGATGGAAAAGAGCAGCATGAGGCCGATGTCACCCAGAAACGAGCGCCAGCAGCCTCTGACGGTCAGCACTCTTTTCCCGCTGGCTGGTTCTTTGTCCTTGTCCATGATACCATCCACCATGATGAAAGCGTCTCAATCCGCGTTGCCATACTTGGGCGGCGGCGGCCAGACGCCTTCTTGCTCCTGCGGTTCTGGTGTTGGCTTGGCCTGTCGTCGCGTGAGCAGCAGGCGACGCCAGCAGAACACCGTAAAAATCCAGACGATGCCGCTCAGAACTGCCAGAACCGACCAGACCCCTAGATCATGCCGCTGACGTGGACTAGAAATGTGCCACAGCCAGAGGCATGTGCCCGAAAATAGAATGACCATTACCGTTAAGAGGAACACCATGGCGACGGAAAAGAGTAATGGGGCATCAAGAGAAGGGGCTTTAGTCGGCGCAATCCGCCGCGTGTAAATCACAGCGCCATTTTTGACAGCAACATACTGTTTCCAATGTACTACCGAGGCAAAAACAAAAAAGGCGGCGGTGAAGGCCTGGAGGAGTGCCAGCCAGACATTCTGCATGTGGAGAACGTAAAGACCCATGAGTGAGAAGAGCAGCACCGCGCCGAGGTGAAGCACGACGTAACGTCGGCATCGTTGAATCGTCAGAACCTCCCTCTGTGCCGTTTCTTTGTTCTTGTCCATGACATCACTCGGCGGACAACAGGCGCAGGGCGAACTTGGGGTTGTATTTTGTGTCGCAGGAGCCACAGGAGGCGTTGCGGAGGCGGCGGTGGCGCACCAGGCGGCTGCCGCAGGCGTCGCAGACGTAGAGGTAACGCTTGCGCGGCGTCCGGCGGGGCGTGAGCGGGGCGCTGGCGTAGCGCTGGGTGCATCCCAGGGTGTGGGCGAGGTCCCAGAAGGCGCGCGAGTGGTTGGGGTAGACGATGTGGGCGACCTCGTGGCGGAACGTGTTCACGGTCTCCGGCCAGCCGTGCTCCTGATAGGCTTGCAGGCTCAGGACGATCCGATGCTTGCGCGGCTGGTAGTAGCCGCCGTAGGTCTTGCGCCGGGAGAGCGTGATTTCGGGCAGCGTCAGCCGCCCACCGAAATGGGCGGCGTTGAGCCGGTCGAACTCGGCGTGCAGGGCGTGGAGCAGGGCCGGCGGGTCGAGGCGGGTCTGGGCGTCAGGGTTCAAGGCCGAGGGTGTCATAGATCAAAGGCGTCGCCTCAAGGGGCTGTTCGGAAACGCGGAAGGCATCCCTGACCGCTGGGGCGACTTCGCGGGCCAGCGCCTCCTCCCGGCAATACAGCGTTGCCAGAGTCTCACCGGCACGGATGCGGTCGCCGACAGTCTTCTCCAGAATTATACCTGCGGCGGGGTCAATCTGGTCCTCCTTCGTCGCCCGGCCAGCGCCCAGGCGCATGGCACCAACGCCGATGGCTTCGGCATGGATGCCGCTGAGGTCGCCATCCCGCGTCGCTTGCACCGGCCACTGAACCGGCCCCGTCTTCAGCCCGGCCCGCGCGTCCCCACCCTGCGCCTCAATGATCTGGCACCATTTCTCATGCGCCGCGCCGCTGTCCAGTTGCCGCTCGGCCAGCGCCGCGCCCTCGTTCAGCGTGGCGGTCTTGCCGGAGAGGGTGAAGGCGACGGCGGACAGGTGGCGTACCAGAGACAGCAGGCGCGGGTCGGCCTGCGACGGCTCATACAGGAGGCGGACGACTTCCAGGACTTCCAGGCGGTTGCCGACGGCTCGGCCCAGGGGAGCGTTCATGTCCGACAGGACGGCGGCGACGCGGCGGCCCTGGGCCTGGCCGATCCCGATCATCAGGCCGGCCAGGGCGCGGGCCTGCTCCAGCGTTTTCATAAAGGCCCCGCCGCCGACCTTCACGTCCAGGACAATAACCGGCGCGCCGCAGGCCAGCTTCTTGCTCATCACGCTGGCGGCGATCAGGGGCCGGGACTCCACAGTGGCCGTGGCGTCGCGCAGGGCGTACAGTTTACGGTCCGCCGGCACGAGGTTGTCGGTCTGGGCGCAGACGCAGGCCCCGACGGTCCGTACCTGATGCAGTATCTCTTCAACCGTCAGGTGGACGCGGGTTCCGGGGATGGACTCCAGCTTGTCCAGCGTACCGCCGGTGTGGCCCAGCCCGCGCCCGGACATCTTGGCGACCGGGACGCCCGCCGAGGCGAGGATCGGGACGACGGCGAGGCTGGTCTTGTCCCCCACCCCGCCGGTGCTGTGCTTGTCCACCGGCGTGCCGGGGATCGAGGACAGGTCCAGCGTGTCGCCGGAGGCGGCCATCGCGGCGGTGAGGGCGAAGGTCTCGTGTTCGCTCAGGCCGCGCCAGACGACCGCCATCAGCCAGGCGCTCATCTGGTAGTCGGGGATGTCGCCGCGCGTGCAGCCGTTGACGAGGAGCCGGAGTTCGTCATCCGTATGCTCGCCGCCATCCCGTTTTTTGGCGATGAGGTCAAGGGTTCGCATAGGAGGTGGCCCCCGTCTCCCTCTCCCCGGTCGCAAGCGACCAGGGAGAGGGGGATTCGGGTATCATAGCCGCGAAATGATTCTGGATTTTCACTGCCACATTTCGACGCCGGGGAGCCATTTGCCTCCTGCCGAGGGCGAGTATTATCGGACGCTGGGGACGCCGACGCCCGCCTCCAACCTCCTGGGGCAGATCACGCAGGAGGCGATGGACGCGATGGCGGAGCGGCTGCGGACGCCGGGGGCGCTGCGGGCGTACCGGCAGGCCGGGCCGCTGATCTACACGGAGATGTCACGGCGCATGGCGGCGGCGGACTCCTCGGCGCTGCTGGCGACCATGGCCGAGGTGGGGGTGCAGCAGGCTGTCGTGGTGGCATTGGACCCGTGGGTGCCGACGGAGGAGGTGCTGGACGCCTGCGCCCTGCTCGGCGGTGTGCTGATCCCCTTCGGCTCGGTGGATCCGCACGAAGAGGATTACTTGGAGCGCTTCGCGCGGCTGCTGACGCGGCCCGTCGCCGGGATCAAGTTCCACAGCGACTTGCAGCGCCTGCCGCTGGACTCGCCGCGCCTCTTGGCGATGATGGAGGCGCTGGCGCGGTCCGACCGCGCGTACCTGCCGGTCTACCTGCACACGGGCAATTTCCCGATCTACCGCCCGGCGGACAGCCCCTGGGAGAAGGCGCTGCCGCGCCTGCTCCGTCAGTTCCCCACCCTCACGTTCGTCTGCGGCCACGCCGGCTGGGACGCCCCCCGCGCCGCCCTGCGCGCCGCCCTGGGCCACCCCAACCTCTATCTAGAGACGAGCTGGCAGCCGCCCTACCTCATCCGCCGCCTGTGCGACAAGATCGGCCCACAGCGCCTGCTGTTCGGCTCAGACTTCCCCCTGTTCTCCCAGCGCCGCGCCCTGCGTAATGTCCGCCTCGCCCTCACCGACGCCGAACTGCCGCTCGTGACCTATGAGAACGCGAAGCGTCTGCTGCGGCTGTGATCGCCCCCGGCCCCCAAGTCTGGGGGAGAGAGGGCGCCAGCGAATGAATTCGCCGCTGATGGCCTGCGGCCGAGTCTCCACCTGCGCGGAGACGGGAACAGCGATTCTTCGTCCGCAAAGGCGGACACTCGGCGTCCTCGCCGGGAGCGGCGAATTCATTCGCTGATGCCGCACGAGGGGTCTGTTAATGACCCGTTAATGGGCCTCCAAAAAGGCCAGTTCCGCGTCGGAGAGCGCGAGGTCCGCCGCGCGGCAGGTGTCTTCCATCTGCTCCCCCGTGTGCGGGCCGACGATGGCCGCCCCGCCACAGGGGTGGTTGAGCAGGTAAGCCAGCGCGACGGCGTTCGGGGACATGCCCCGCTCCCGCGCCATCGTCTGCGCGCGCTGCCAGCGGCGGGCATTGACGGGGCTGTGGTACGCGGAGAAGCGGGCCGCCGTCTCATCATACGGATGGGCGAAGAAGCCGCTGGCCTGGGCGGTGTAGGGGATGACGCGCAGGCCCGCCGCGCAGTACCAGCGCAGGGCGTCCTTGTCCATCGCAATCGTCCGCATAGCGGCATTGTACGGCTCGTTGCTGCGGGCCAGGCTCCAGGCGATCTGGCTGGCGCAGAAGCCGGTCAGGCCGTGTGCGGCGGCGTAGTCGGCGGCCTCCTCAAGCCGGACCGTGCTCCAATTGGACGCGCCGATGGCCCGGACCGCACCCGCCGCGAGATGATCATTCAGGGCGGAAAGTATCTCACCGACGGGGACAGCCGGGTCGTCGCGGTGCAGCCAGTAGAGGTCAATCGTCTCGGTCTGTAGCCGTTCCAGGCTTTCGGCCAAGTCCTGGGCGATGTCCTCCGGGCGGAGGCGCGAAAGATGCATTGTCTCTAACTTCGGGTGTCCGCCCTTGGTGCCGACGACGAAACGGCCCCAGACATCACGGCTCCGCAGCCACGCCCCCACGGTGCGCTCGCTGGCCCCCGCGCCGCCCGGAATCCAGTCGGCGTAGACATGGGCCGTGTCCAGAAACGTCCCGCCCCGCTCGGCGAAGGCGTCCAGCAAGGTGAACGACTCGTCCGCCGTCTGCGCCGACCCCATCCCGCCCGTCCCCAGGCAGAGCACGGACACCGGCTTTTCTATTCCGGGCAGTGAAAAGTAACGCATGGCGAAATTAGTCAGCAAGGGCAAGACCCATCAGGCGCGGATCGGTCACGGCCGATCTGCCTCCGGTGGCGTTGTCGTAGCCCACAGCAGTCCAGAAGCCGACATCGGCGTGGGCATGACCGAGTTCACGCCTGTCTTGGCGGTCCAGAGGCTGGCCCAGACGCTCCACTTCCGTCAAAAGCATTGGATCGAAGTCCTCGATCTGTATCGCTTCTCCCAAGCTGAACGTCGAAATGTCGAACGCGAAATATCCCCAGCGCGGCTTGGCAATGGAAACGTCCCAATCGAGTCCATGGCCGAAAATGTTCACCATATTCTGAAGATTCGCAGCCAGCAGCCCTGAGCCGATGGCGCCTGCGGCCAGAAGAGGTCGACCGTCGCGCAGGACGATGTAGCATGAGAGAGGTTCTGTGATTCGGTCGCCGGGGTGCGGGCGCGCTTCCATCAACTGAAATGCCGTGCTGTTCAGCGCGATGCCGCCGACGAACAGCCCAGTGTCCCCCCACGAGTCAGCCTCGATAGTGTGTGTGGCCGTGACCATGTTCCCGAAGGCGTCCACGGCGGCGACGTGGTGGGAACCACAGACGAGAGGATGATCGGGACCCTGTTCACCACCGGCGCGAATCTGCCCAGCGACCTCGCGCGCGGAGCCTTTGGAAAGCAGTCGAGTGAAGTCCTGTCGAGCTTTCTTCATGGCTGTCGTCGGGTCAATTTGTAAGGCCGCCGCGTTCATGGCCCACTTCCCGACGTGGATCTCGTCGTAAAGACTACGGGCTGAGGTCCAACGTGGCGGGCGCATGTGCAGGTCGAGCGCTTCCGCTATGTTGAGGGCCACCAGCAATGCCGGACCACCATAATGGGGCGCGGCACAGGTGCGAATCTCGTAGTCTAGATACGAACCTACAGTTGGCTCCTCCCACCGAACTTCGTAGCGCGCCAAGTCTTCCAGACGCATCTTGCCACCGAGGCGTTGGACAGCGGCGGTAAGCAGATTCGCCCATTCCCCCCGATAAGCGTAGCTAGCTCCCTCTTGAGCAAGTCGTGTCAGGGTCTGCGCGAGAAGAGGCTGGCGGAAGAGACAGCCACGTTCCGGCAGGTCGCCGGTTGACGCAAAGACGGCACGTCCTTCGGGAAACCGCAGCAAGACGTCCCGGCGGCGCTGCATGTTTCCCCAATACAGATCATAGAGCGGGAAGCCCTCATGCGCGAAGTGAATGGCGGGCTGCCAGAGATCCGCCCACGGCAGTCTGCCGAAACGTTCCCAGAGCGCTTCCAGGCCAGCTATCGTGCCCGGCACCAGCACGGCCCGCCCCGTCTCACGGTGCGCCATATGGTCGTATGGGTCGGTGTCATCAAGGACACTGTTCAGGCCGGCATTAAGCGCATACGTGCATTTCGTCTCAGCCTCGTGAAAGACAACGCTCATCGTCCCGGCCAACGTGCTGGTGCCGGGCACGAGGACTGTGTCGACCGCGACCATCGCCACCAGTGCATCCGCAGCCGTGCCACCCTCCCGCAATGCTTGTAATCCCACGTACGCCGAAAGAGGGTGATGCGTTGACACTGCTTGGCGGTCACCTCGTGCCATGTCCTTCGGACCAATGGTGGCCGAGGCTGCGAGTTCGGTAAGCCGCGTCTGGTCCCACGCCTTCGGGTCAAGGGGCATCTCAGACGGCCCCGCCGTTGACGCGGAGGGCCTGGCCGGTGACGAAGGAGGCGAGGTCGCTGCACAGGAAGAGGACGACGTTGGCGACGTCCTGGGCGACGCCCCGGCGGCGCAGGGCGTTGGCGTCGGAGGGGCGCTGCTGGGGGTCGGGGGACGTGTCCGTGCCGCCGGGGGAGACGACGTTGGCGCGGATGCCCTGGGGGCCGATGTCTTGGGCGAGGTCCGCAGTGAACATGATGAGACCGGCCTTGGAGGCGGCGTAGCCGGCGAGGCCGGCCATCGGATCGTGGCCCGCGCCGCTGGCGATGTTGACGATGCTCGCGCCGCGCGGCATGATCGGCAGCATGGCGCGGGTCAGCAGGTAGGCGGCGGTCAGGTTCACGTCCAGCATCCGCCGCCACTGGTCCGGCGGGAAGTCCTCGATGCGGCCCCCGCCCTGCGCGGCGGCGTTGTGGACCAGGATGTCCAGGCGGCCGTCAAAATCGGCCTGGACCTGAGCGACGAGGCGGGCGATCTGGTCGGCATCGGCCACATCGGCCTGGTAGTTGTGGTGCGTGGCGAGATCGAAGGCGTGGCGCTCATGCAGCGACGCCTCGGCGGTCTGCTCGTCGGTGCGGTAGACGGCGGCGGTGGCCGCGCCCGCCTGGGCGAGCGTGCGGCTGATGGCGCGCCCGATGCCGCGCGTGCCGCCGGTGATGAGGGCGTTCTTGCCCGACAGGTCAATGGTGATCATGGGTGTCCTCGGTAACGCAGAAACCTAACCCCGGTCGCAAGCGACCTGCCCCTTCCCTGTCAAGGAAGGGGCGAAGAGGAAGGCTACGTACCCATAGCCGCCTCTCCTTCTTCCCCTCCTTGGCAGGGAGGGGACAGGCGGCTTGCCGCCAGGGGTAGGTTACGGGCCTCGGTCGGCGAAAAGGGGGCCGAGCTCGTGCTCGACCTGCTCCTCCACACCGGCGTAGGCGAGGTCGAGGGCGAGCAGCCAGAGTTGGATCAGCGCCTCGTCGTGGGACGCGGCAAGGACGTCGGCGAAGAAGCGGCGCAGGATGTCCTCGTAAGACAGGGCCTCCTCGCGCCGAATCTCCACAGGCGGATTGGGATCATCAGGATGGGCGGCGCGGCGGGCGGCTTTCTCCTCCCGCCAGCGCTCGCGGGCGATGGTGTCCAAGAACTCGCGGACGTTGGCCGGGGTGGCGTGCTCCATCTGGGGGCCGAACGTCTCCCGGACGCGCTGTTTGAATTCGGCGAGGCTCATGCCTCTATTGTACCCGTCATCACGGTTTTATGCGGCGGACGCGAGCAGGTTCTGCACGGCGGATTCAGACAGGTTCTGCATCCCCGCGCCGAGTTCCGTCGCCGCCAGCGCACCGCAGGCGTTGGCATAGGCCAGCGCCTCCGATGTCAATTCCACTCCACGGCGCAATAGAAAGGCGAGCAGGCCGGCGACGAAGGCATCGCCCGCGCCAGTCGCGTCCACGGCCTGGACGCGGAAGCCGGGGACGTGTCCGACACTGCGGGAGCCTTTGACATATCCCGCACTGCCGTTGGCCCCGTCCGTGACCACGAGCAGTTGCAATCTCGGGTACGCTTCCAGCAGGCGGCCGGCGGCAGTAGTCTCGTCCGCCGCATCAGGGGCCAGGAAAAACAGTTCTTCCCGGCTCACTTTGGCGATGTCGGCCTCGGCGAAGCCGGCGAGGGCCTGCGCCCGCATGGTCTCCTGGTCCGGCCAGAGACGGGGGCGCAGGTTGGGGTCGTAGGAGATCAGCGCACCGCCCGCGCGGGCGAGGCGGGCGGCGGTCAGGGTCGCCGCGCGGCAGGGTTCCGCGATTAAAGAAATGCTGCCGTAGTGGAAGGCGCGCGCCGAGGAGAGGAACTCTCCATCCAACTCGTCCGGGCGCAGGGCGAGGTCACGGGCCGGATCGAAGTAGAACAGGAAGTCGCGCTCGCCGTCCTCGCGGATGGAGACGAAGGCGAGGCCGGTGCGGGCGGCGGGGTCTTTGATGACGCGCGATGTGTCCACGCCGCGCGCCCCGAAGGTCTGGACGATGGCCTCGCCGAAGGAGTCGTCGCCGACTTTGCTCAGGAAGGCGGCGCCCAGGCCCAGGCGCGCGGCGGCGACGGCGACGTTGGCGGGCGCGCCGGCGGGCACCTTGGCGAAGCCCGGCGCGTCGGCCAGCGAGACGCCGCTGCGGGTGGAGGGCAGGTCAATCAGGCTCTCGCCCAGGGTGATCAAGTCTACGGCCATACTGAACGGTTGATACCCCGGCCGGCGGGGGATTAACCTCCAAGCAGGCGGGGTAGACTCGGAATGCCGCCGCCGCGCGTTTCTCAATTTCCAAAGAGGCGGCGACAGAGGAGACACCTCCATGGCCGGCATCCGCAGCGTCATCTCCACTCTCGGTCCCAATGGCGAGGAAGTGATGGGCCCCGACATCGTCCTCTGGCACTACCCCAACAACGACATCATGAACGGCTCGCTGCTGACGGTGGAAAGCAACCACTTCTGCGTCCTCAAGTCGCGCGGCGCGATCATCAACGTCTACGAGACCGGCCAGTACGCGGTGGACACGCCGCAGCGCGTGCTGTTCGGCTCCATCCAGCAGGCGTTCTACGGCGGCCAAAGCCCCTGGCAATATGAGGCGCTCTACATCAACCGGGCAAAATTGGTGGTCAGCACGGCGGGCCTCGCCCTGTCGCGCGAGATGGCCGAGATGACCTACGACGTGGACTACTACATCCACGTGGACACGGCGCAGGACGCGGTGAAGGTGGTGCAGCACATGCCCTACTCCGGCCACGCGCTGACGACCAAAGACGTGAACGCCTACGCCGGGCCGGTGGTGGAGCAGGCCATCAACCAGCTCATTCAGGTGACGCCGCTGGAGCAGGTCAACGAGAAGATACACGACCTGACCGATTTGGTCTACACGCACCTGCAGGAGTTCCTGGCGGCCTACGGCATCTCGCTCAACACCGTCAAGGTGCTGGTACATCCGCGCGACGAGCGCATGAAGGCGCTGATCTCCCTGAAAGCCTTCGGCCTGAGCGAACTGGACGCGGTGCGCTACTATGCGGCGATGCTGATGGCCGAGCGCGGCGTCCCCAGCGCGCCCAACATGGCGGTCGGCGAGCCGTTCCACATCGGCGGCGTCCAGCCGACGGTCTCCGCCGACGGCTACGCCGCGCGCTCGTCGGCCTCACGTCCGGCCCCCATCCCGCCGCCTCCGCCAGCGGCCCCGCCCGCGCCGGCCCCGATGGCCCCGCGCCTGGAAGAAATCCGATGAGCGGCCCCAGCAGCGACCCCCTGATCCAGAAGCTGCAGGTGCTGGTCGGCAGCCCCGGCTACAACTACTACAACGACAAGAACAAGATGCGGGCGGACGACCTGCTGGTGCGCCAGCGGGCGTCTGCCGCGCTGGCCGAGGGCGCGCGGGCATTGGCGGCATTGGAGCCTGAGTACCGCCGCCGCTTCCTCCCGCCCGCGACGCGCGAGAACCCCTACCCCCCGGTCGAGGCGATGGAGTCGCTACGCGCCCTGGGCCGCCTGCGCGCCCGCCTGGACGATTTAGCCGCCCAGATCCTCGGGATGCCCGTCCCCGCGCAGGACAAGACCTGGTGGCGCTTCCGGGACGAGAAGGCGTTGCTGGCTCGCCTGCTGGACTTCGACTACCAGCTGCTGCTCCAGACCAGCGCCATCGGCGAGGAGGCGCACACCCTCACGGCGGACGCCTGGCAATCCGGCACGGCGCAGGCCCGCTTTGACACGCTGCTGGGGCCGCTGGACACGCTCATTCACGACCGGCAGCAGTTGTTGACCCGAATGTGAACCCCTCCGGCCGGGCCGGGCAACCGCATCGCCTGGGCAACCACGCAGGGTTGCCCCTACGCGGCTCCCTGCTTCGTGTTTGCCGTCCTGTCGGCGCGGGTAGGTAACACGTAACCATTGACGGAACAGGAGTGTCACCCACGCATGAGTGATCAGACGAACCACGAGGACGACGTCAAGAAGCTGGCCCAGATGGTCAAGGGCATTGACTTCGGGATGCTGACGACGCTGGACGCGGACGGGCGGCTCTACAGCCGGCCCATGGCGCACAATGGCAACGTGGAGTTTGACGGCGACGTCTGGTTCTTCACCTACGCCAACTCGCACAAGGTCCATGAGATCGAGACGCGGCCCCAGGTCAACGTCAGCTTCGCCAGCCCCCAGGATCAGAGCTACGTGTCGCTGGCGGGGCGGGCCGAGTTGGTGCGGGACAAGGCGAAGATGCAGCAGCTCTGGGACCCGTCGCTCAGGGCCTGGTTCCCCGACGGGCTGGACACCCCGGAGATCGCCCTGCTGAAGATCAACGTGGAGAAGGCGCAATACTGGGACGCGCCCTCCAGCCCCGTTGCCCACGCCGTCGGCCTTGTCAAGTCCCTGGTCACAGGCCAGCCCGGCACCGTCGGCGATAACCAGAAGGTGGACTTGGAGTAGCGGGACGCCGAAATGGCCGCCCCGGCCGTCCGGGGCGGCCATTTGTCACGAATCATCATGCCGCCGCCTGAGCAAGTATCCAAATTAATGCGCGAAGGTACAAAATGCTGACTCGACCTGTTTTTCGATTCTTCACCTGCGCCCTGCCGACAGTCATGGTACTGCTGGCATTCCCACTTGGGAAGATGGCGCAAGCGCAGGACGTGACGCGCCAACAAATGCAGGCCCTGCTGCCCGACGAGCAGGACCTTCAAGGCTTCACCCGTGTCCGGCCTGCCGGTGAGGTTCCGCTTACCGCTACCTACTCTCAAGACTCAGGTAAATGGGTGCAACCGGTCTCGCCGGCCACACGTCTTGAAGATGGAGTGGACCTGAACAAAGACCTCGCGCGGGTCCATCCCGGACAAATGGGGATTGTCAGCCATCTATCGAGACGGCTTTACTCCGTGGATGGCATCTACACCATCTCCATGCTCGTAAAACTTTACGATTCCACCGACAACGCACATAAGGAGGTCAACGACTTCCGCCAAGGCTCACAGTCCATTCTCATGCCAGGTACGTTCAGCAGCCATGATTCCATCGGGGATGAGTCCTGGTTCAATCCAAACGGCTATAGTACACTCATCTATCGCTACGGTAAAATGGTCGTTTTGATCGATGGAAGCCGGTCTTGGACTGCGGGGAAGCAGGGCAGTCAACCGGCGTTCTCGCCGCAAGTGGTGGAAACTGTTGCACAGACAATCCTGTTACGCGCCTCGCGTCAGGCTAATCTGATTCGCGTTCCGAGACGGGAGGTTCGTCTCACCGTCAACGGCAGGGCACTGTCAGGGATTGCCGCAGTCCCAGGCGGCCAGTTGTACGTGCCGGTGGCAAACTTCGCCAAGGCAGCAGGTTTGCAGAACCAGTGGAAGGCCAAGACTGGCGCGCTCATGCTCACCAGCCCGACGCATCAGCCGATCTCGGTGACGGCGGGGAGCACGGCGGCCAGGGTAGGCATCAAGGACGTGGCGCTCCTGACGCCGGTGTTGAAGGAGGGCGGGCAGCCGGTGATGACGCTGCACGACCTGCTCACGCTGGTCGGGGGCCGCGTCGCCCAGAAGGGGGACACGCTCCAGGTGACGGTCTAAGTAGCCTGCTCAAGTAAGTGTTCAGTTCTGGCGCGGGCGTCTCGCAGCAATCCTGCCTTGCCCCGCAGGGCGGCGTCTACGGCCCGTTTCAGCTCCCCCAATAGGGCGTAACTGCGGCGTGTCAACTGGTGGT
>JAFAZD010000120.1 GCA_019239955.1 Armatimonadota bacterium
TCTCGCCATAATCCAGCCGGCAGACCAGCGCATCCGTATGCGCCCGCGCCCCGTGCGCCGGCGGCCACAGCACTGCCAGGCGCGTGCTTCGGCTGCCCAGGAAAAATTTGTCGCCCCGATGCGCCGTCTGGACCGGGACGTTATGCACCCGTAGCGCCGCCAGCGCCGCCCGGCGCGTCGGCCCCGTGTCCGCAACACCGTTATCCCAGGCCTGACGGACGGTGACGCCGTTGTCCAGCAGCCCCGGCACGCCCCCGATGCTGCCCGCCGCTGGCGCGGCCAGCACCAGCAGGTCCAGTGACCGGATGCCCTGCCGCAGCAGCGTCCGCGCGACAACCGGACCTGCCTCCGCCGGCCCGGCGTCAATAAGCGCCGCGTGACCGTCGGGTGTGCGGATCAGGGTACAGTCGCCTGTGCCGACGGCCAGAAATGCGGCCAGCAGCCGGGGCCGAGGGGGCGGCAGACGCCGCCGCCAGCGCGCGCCAATAAGGAAGCCGATCAGGAGCAGCGCGGCAAAGGCCAGCGCCAGGGTTGCCTTGCCCACCCAGTCGCGGCCCCTCATCGCCACTCCCTCATTGTCGGTTTTCCACGGGAAAAATGCAGGGATATTTGCAAGATCATCGGCTTATTATAGCACCTGCCGAGATCAATGCTCTTGTGACGGTTTTCACGAACTCGCCCCGCAGACATTGATTCCCCTCCCGGTGTCTGGTATAATGGGGGGTGATGGGCGGCCTTACGCTGGACAACGTCACCATGGCCTATGGGCCGCGCGTGCTGTTTGCGGGGGTCTGCGCGCAGGCCGGGCCGGGCGAGACCCTGGTGGTGACGGGCGCGAACGGCGCGGGTAAGAGCACCCTGCTTAAGATCATCGCCGGCCTGGTCCGGCCCGAAGAGGGCCGTGTTCGCCGGGAGGGCGCGTTCGGCTACGCCGCGCCGGATGTCCATCTGTACGCCGAGTTGACCGGGCGCGAGAACCTCGCCTTCTTCGCCGGCCTGCGCGGCCTGGCGGACGACCCGGACGCGCTGCTGGCGCGGGTCGGCCTGCCGCGCGGGCGCGGTGGCGATCTGGTCGGCGCGTACTCGTCGGGGATGCGCCAGCGCCTGAAGCTGGCCGTCTCGCTGCTGGGCGAGCCGCCGCTGCTGATCTGGGACGAGCCGACGCTGGCGCTGGACGCCGCCGGGGGGGAGCGTGTCGAAGAAATCCTGGGCCGGCACCGGCGGGGCGGGGGGGTGGCCGTCCTCGCCGCCAACGACCCCGTCGAGGCCGACCGCTGGGCGGCCGGCGGCGTCCGCCTCCACATCGGGGCCGCATAGCTGGCTGCGTGCCGCCGGATTGATCTTCCGCAAGGACGTTCAGGTGGAGCTGCGAACCCGCTACGCCGTGGGCGCGGTCGCCCTGTTCGCCGTGACCACGCTGGTCGCCGTGTCGGGCGCGGTCAGCGGCACGGGCGTCCGATCCGACGTCAAGGCCGCGCTGCTCTGGATCATCCTGCTGTTCGCCGCGCTCTCGGGCCTATCCCGCGCGTTCGTGCGAGAGGAGGAGGCGGGCACGGCCGACGCCCTGCGCCTCGCCGCTCCCGCGACCGCCGTGTACGCCGGCAAGTGGCTGTTCAACACGGCGCTGGTGCTGGTCGTGGAGGCGGTCAGCGTCCCGCTGTTTTTGTTGGCCCTGCCGCCCGAAACCGTGAACTTTCGCCTTCTAATTGGCGTTCTCCTGTTGGGCGGCCTCGGCCTGTCGGGCGCGGCGACGTTCGTGGCCGCGCTGATCGCGCAGGCGTCGGCGGGAAAGAGCGCCCTGTTTTTCATCGTCGCCTTCCCCGTCCTGATGCCGCTGCTGCTGCTGGCGACGCAGGCGACCGTGGGCGTGTTCGACGCCGTGCCGGCGCACCACGCCCGTGCCGTCGGTGATCTCGGCGTCCTGGCGGCCTACGCCGTCGTGATGACCGCCGCCGCATTGATGCTGTTTGGATATGTTTGGCATGAATGAAGCTCGCCCCCCGGCCCCCAATTCTGGGGGAGGAGAGGCCATCGGCAGGATCGCGCTGCTGCTGCTGCTCTGCGCCACCACCGCCGGGGGCTTTTTGTGGCTGCCGCCTGCGCGGGGGTTCCAGAACCCGGCGCTGGCCCGCATTGTCGTGTTTCATGTCCCCTGTTCCATGGCGGCCTATCTCGCCTCCGGCGTCGCCACCTGGTATGCAATTCAGTACCTGCGCCGCCGCGACCTGGGAGACGACATAAAAAGCCGCGTCTCCTTCGCGCTGGCCCTGCTGTTCTGGGTGCTGACGACCCTGACGGGCGCGATCTTTGCGAAAGTGCAGTGGGGCGCGTACTGGAACTGGGACATCAAGCAGGGCGCGATTCTGATGCTGACCCTGATCTACGTCGCCTACTTCGCCCTGCGCGCCGCCGTCGCCGACCCGCGCAAGCGGGCGACTCTGGCGGCGGCCTACTGCCTCTTCGCCGCGCTGTCCGCGCCGTTCCTGACATACGTGCTGCCGAACTCAACGCCGGACACGCTGCACCCGAAGGGGACGCTGCAAGGTGGCCTGAGTCCCGAATACAGTCTGACCCTTTGGGGCGGCGTCCTGGGCCTCTGCCTGGTCTACGTCTGGGCCTTTCGCGTCCATGTCGCCGTGGAGACGCTGCAGATGCGCCTGCACAAGCGCGCCCGGCGCCAGCGCCGTGTTGTCTCGGCGACCGTTTGGCCTCCAGCCCCGGCGCAGAATTAACAGAAATGTCGCAACTGTTACCGCTGATGCTGGTGCCCCTGCTGGTCTGGATCGCCGTCTGGGGCTACCTGTGGCGTCTGGATGACAAGGTCAAGCGCCTGGAGCGCGACCTGAGCCGCACGGAGCAGCGCGAGGACGAAGACGACGTATGAAACACAAGGGTGCGATTTTGGGGCTGGTGATCATCGTCGCCGCCCTGGGGTTCAGCGCGAACGCCTTCAAGAGCAGCCTGATCAACTACATCCCGTTTGCGGACGCGATGAAGGCCACTGATGCGACGGTGCAGGTCATGGGCGCTCCCGTGGAGGGCACGATGATTTACGACGATGCCGCGCACGCCATGCGGTTTCTTCTGCGCGACGACCAGAACCAGACTCTGCCGGTCATTTATCACGGCCCCAAGCCGGAGGACATGGACTCTGCCTCCGCCAAAGGCACCAAGATCGCCGTTCAGGGGACCTATGACCCCGCCCAGCACCAGTTCGTCGCCGACAAGCTGCTCGTCAAGTGCCCGTCCAAATACAACGGCGCGGGCGGTCAGGAACGCTCCTACGGCTCGTCGTGAAAATCATTCGCATCGGAGAGCCAGCGAATGAACTCGCCGCTTCCCGCCTGCGGCCAAGTCTCCACCTGCGTGGAGACAAGACGCGAGCTTCTTTCTTTGTCCGCGCAGGCGGACATTCGGCGTCTTCGCCATCCGGCGGCGAATTGATTCGCTGGCTTCTTGCGTAGGGATACCATGCCGCTCTTTGGAACAATCGTCGTGTGGGCCGCCCTCGCCGCCCTCGTCGCCTCGTTCGGCCTGTACCTGTTCGGCGGGCCGAGGGCCGCGAAATGGGGCCGCGCCGCCTTCTTCCTGGCCGCCGCGTGCGTCTTCGCCGCCGCCGCGACGCTGGGCGTGCTGCTGGTGACGCACCGCTTTGACGTCGCCTACGTCTTCCAGCACTCGGCGCGGGCGATGGCCCCGCTCTACTGGTTTCCCGCCTTCTGGGCCGGCCAGGAAGGCTCGTTCCTGCTCTGGGCCTTCTGGATCAGCGTGCTGGGCGTCGTCCTCGCCATCACGTCCGGCAGGGCCGAGCGGCGGGTGATGCCCATCTACGGCAGCGTCCTGCTCTTCCTGATCGTGATGCTGGCCGTCCGCTCGCCGTTCGTGCCGCTGGACACGCAGGGGCAGCCCGTCCCGACCGAGGGGCAGGGGCTGAACCCGAATCTGGAAAACTATTGGATGGTGATCCACCCGCCGACGCTGTTTCTCGGCTTCTCGGCGCTCACTGTCCCCTTCGCCTTCGCGCTCTCGGCATTGTTCTGGCGGGACTGGGACGGCTGGCTGCGCCGCGCCCTGCCCTGGAGCCTGTTCGGCTTCGCGGTCTTGGGCCTCGCCATGATGATGGGCGGCTACTGGGCCTATGAGATGCTGGGGTGGGGCGGCTTCTGGGAGTGGGACCCGGTGGAGAACGGCCCCTTCGTCCCCTGGATCGCCCTGGTCGCCTTCCTCCACGCCGCCCAGATTCAGCGGGTGCGCGGCGGCTTCCAGAAGCCGACGCTGTTCTTCGGCCTGCTGCCCTTTGTCGGCGCGATGTACGAGTCGTTCCTGACCCGCACCGGCGTCCTGTCCGATTTCAGCGTCCACTCGTTCTCCGAGCTGGGGGGCGCGGCCAATAATCTGCTGATCGGGGCGCTGCTCCTGTCCGTCTTCATCTCCGTGGGGATGCTCTGGCGGCGTTCGCGGGAGCTCAAAGGCGGCGAGAGCACCCTGGACACGACCAACTCGCGCGAGTTCGGGTACACGATGGCGATGACCTTGCTGACGCTGGCCGCCCTGATCGCCGGCATCGGCATGTCCATGCCGCTGATCTCGGCGGGCGCGGTCAAATTGGGCTGGATGGGCCACACGGCGAGCGTCAAAGAAGACTTCTATAACAGGGCGATGTTCCCGCTCGCCATCCTGCTGGCCGCCGGTCTGGGCGTCGGCCCCTGGCTGGCCTGGAAGGGGCGCGGCGCGACCGACAGCCACCGGCTGGGCCTGTTCTACATGGTCTCCGTGATCGCCTCCGTCGCCTTCGTCCTGGTCGGCCGCTTTGTCGGCTCCCCGCTGCCCGGCCCGCGCCTCGCCCCCGAATTGATCCTCTTCACCGCCGCCGTCTTCGCCCTGCTCGCCAACGGCGCGCTGCTGATCCAGCGCCTGCGCCTCCTCCACCCTCGCCCCTCTGAGGGAGAGGGTGGCGAGCCTGAGGCGAGCCGGGTGAGGGGGCTCGGCTCCCCGGCCTGGACCGTCGGCGGCTTCGTCTCCCACATCGGCGCGGCGGTGCTGCTCATCGGCCTGGTCTGTCTGGTCACGTTCGTCCACAAGGACACCGATGTGCTGCTGGTCAAGGACCTGCCTCAGCGCGTCCTGGGCGGCGCGTATGAGATCACCTACCTCGGCCAGACCGGGGACTTCCAGACCGACCGGGACAACGTCCTGCGCTTTCGCGTCGCCTCCCAGGACGGCAAGGAGAGCTTCCTCGCCGCGATGCCGTTCGCCCTGCGCGCCATGGAGGGCGGTGATCGCAAGCTGATCGGCCACCCGGCGATCTCGCACCATGCCGGCGGCGACCTGTACCTGGCCCTGAAGGACGGTCCCGACGAGTTCTACCCGCGCGGGCGCACCCCGCTGACCCTCAAGCTCGGCGCGACCCATCAGTGGGGGCCGTACACCCTGCAATTTGTCAAGTTTGAGCGCGACCCGCAGGCCGCCGCCTTTGTCCAGGCGACGGGACAGATGCCGCCGGTGTTCCCCGTCTGGGCGGACCTGCGGGTGACGTACCGGGGCAAGACCACCCTCGTCAGGCCGCAGAGCATCACTTTGCAGGACAACCCGCTGGGGCCGAAGTCGCCGGAGATCACCTTGCCCGGCGGCGCACTGCTCTCCTTTGACAAGATGAACGCCGGCAGCGCGGACAAGGACAACCCCAATGCCGGCGCGATGGACGAGAGCGGCTCCTTCGTCATCCGCGAGCCGGGCCCGGTCATGGAGGCGTTCCAGATCGACGTGACGACACGCCCAATGATCAACTTCATCTGGCTCGGCACGCTGCTAATGTTCTTCGGCGGCCTGATGTCCATGCGCCGCCGCGTCCTGGAGAATCGCGCGATCCCGATCCCGGACCTGCCCGTTCCGGCTCCCCCAGGGTTAGGGGCGGGAGGGGCTTCGCGCCGCCGCGCCAAGGGGCGTGCCCCCACCGCGAAACCCGCGCCGTCACTGGCGGCCATGCGGGGAAAGGGACGCTAACCCATGCGCCTGCGCCAGATGCTGTCCGCGAAGATTCACCGCGCCACCGTGACTGAGGCCGACGTCAACTACGTCGGCTCCATCACCATTGACCAGTCCCTGCTGGAGCGGGTGGACGTCCTGCCCGGCGAACTGGTCCACGTCTGGAACGTCAACAACGGCGAGCGTTTCGAGACCTACGCCCTGGCCGGCGAGCCGGATTCGGGGATGATCCGCATCAACGGCGCGGCGGCGCACAAGGCCCGCCCCGGCGACATCGTGATCATCGCCGCCTTCGCGCTCACAGACGGGCCGATCACGCCGAAGGCGATCCTGGTGGACGGGCAGAACCGCTTCCTGAGAGACCTGTAGATGTTTGAGATCAGTGTCGAGAAAACCATCGCCGCCGCCCACCGCCTGTTCGACTACGACGGCCCCTGCGAGGCCCTGCACGGCCACAACTACCGGGTGCAGGTCTCCTATGGCGGCACGGAGCTGGACCGCTACGGGATGCTGGCGGACTTCACCGACGTCAAGCGCGTCTTCCACGCCGTCCTAGACACGCTCGACCACACCTATCTGAACGACCTGCCCCCCTTCCGGGATGTGTCGCCCTCGGCGGAGAACATCGCCGCCTACATCTTTCACGAACTGAAACGCCACCCTTTCCCCCGCGCCAAACTCCTGCGCGTCGAGGTCTGGGAAACCCCCACCCAGCGCGCCGTTTACTGGGAAGAGTGAAAACAAAAGCGCCCGCCTCCAACTCGGAGGCGGGCGCTTTTATCAATGTTTAGGCTGCCTGACGCGCCCGGCGGAAGGCGCGCAGGAACAGGCCGGAGAGCAGCAATCCACCCAAGCCGAGGAAAGTCATTGGCGAGGCTTCCGGGACCGACGCGCGGGGGGCGGTCGTGATGGTTAACGTCTGCGCGTCGCTGATTCCTCCGACATCCGAGCCGCCGAAGAGAAGTTCCGTGCCGCTTGCCGGCAATCCTTGGAGCGCGGCCCCGATTGAGAAAAACCCACCTGCATGGCTGGTGATGTCAGTCAGCGCGGCAGAGTCCAGGGTGAGAGTCTGAGGCGTAGTGGGCGAGAGCGGATAGGTGAACGTACCGTAGCTTGTGCCGCTGCCCAAGTCGGTGTAGATGTCAGGCCGGGGCGTGCCGCCCAGGTGACTGGCATTTAGGGTGGCGGCATCCGTAGATACATCGAATAGCCCCAAGTTCTCTGAGGTCGCGCCGGAACCCGATATGCCCGCCTCATTAGGGAGCGGATTGAACGTCAATGTCGCGCCGGTGACGATCTGGTTTGTTAGGTTGAGCGAACTCAGATCAAAGGTGTAAAAACTATTGAAGTCCCTCGTAATCAGAGTGCCGCCGACATTGACAGTTTGCTGGCCGGTGCTGTGGTTGTCGTTGGTGGCGTCGTGTTCACCATCGTTGTAGTAAAAGCCCTGGTTGATCAGAAGGCCACCATTGAACGAGCTTTGGCCGGTGTTGAACGTCTGTGTGGCGGCTCGCGCCGGGGGCGCGGCGGCAAGGGCGGCGAGGCCGAGCAGGGCGGCGAGCGGCAGGGCGGCGGAACGTGCGGTGCGCATTGAGAACGTCCTTTCAGCAGAGATTATGTCACACGGACGAGATGGACGCGAACGGATACAGCAAGACACTCTACCCAAATTGCCGGGTTTCAAACAGCAACATCGGAAAACTATTCCCATTCCCGGTATTACTATGGTATAAGCCTCTACGGAGGCATTTCCCATGCGCGAAACCCAGGTGCTCGATCTGGCGCGGCACGCCATCGTTGTTGCCCTGCAATTGTCCCTGCCCATCTTGATTCTCTCGCTGGTGATCGGGGTCATGGTCAGCCTGTTTCAAGCCGTCACGCAGATTCAGGAGCAGACGCTGACCTTTGTGCCCAAGCTGCTCGCGCTCTCGCTGGCCCTGATCTTCCTCGGCCCCTGGATGCTGCACACGATCGTCGGCTTCACCGCTGGCCTCTTCGCCGGCCTCCCCAACGTCATCCACTAGCCCATGGCTTCACCGAGTCGCCTCTGTCACTGGCCCCTCTGTCATTCTGATGGGGGAGGGGTGGCCGCAGGCCGGGGTGGGGGCTGATGCCCGATCTTGCCGCCTTCTCCGCCGCCTCGCTGTGGGCGTTCCTGCAAATCTTCGCGCGCGTCACGTCCCTGTTCGTCACCGCCCCCGTGTTCGGCAGCCAGGAGATCCCCGCCCAGTCCAAGATCGGCCTCGCCGGCCTGCTGTCCCTGGTCCTGCTGCCCATTGTCCGGCGGACGCTGATGCCCGGTGTGCCGCCGGCGCTGGGCCCGATGGTCGCCGCCCTGCTGGGCGAGGCATTGGTCGGCCTGCTGATGGGCCTGATCGTCTCCCTGCTGTTCTTCGCCGTGCGCCTCGGCGGCGACCTGATTGACTACCAGATGGGCTTCTCGCAGGCCGCGACGTTCAACCCGCAGTTCAACGAGTCGGTCTCGCCCATTGCCAACTTCCAGTACCGTTATGCCCTGGTGATCTACCTGCTCGCCAATGGCCACTGGCTGCTGCTGGCCGCCCTGGAGCGCTCGTTCGTGGCGCTGCCCATCGCCCGGATGGCGCTCGGCGGTCATTCGCTGGGCGCCTTCACGGACCTGACCTTTCAGATGATGGTCGCCGGGTTGCAGATCGCCGCGCCGGGGGCCGCGGTGCTGCTGATCACGGACGTCGCGTTCGCCTTCCTGAACCGCGCCGTGCCGCAGATGCAGGTGTTCTGGGTCGGGATGCCGGTCAAGGTGGTGGTCGGCCTGGTCATGGTCCTGGCCGCCCTGCCCCTGCTGACCGCAGTGGTCGCCCACCTGGTCGCCGGCGCGCCCGACGACCTGGCCGTCCTCCTGCGGGGGATGCATCGCTGACCTACCCCTGGCCGCAAGCGGCCTGTCCCCTCCCTGCCAGGGAAGGGGAAGAGCAGGAAGGGCAATCGTCCGCTGGGAAGCCTTTCCTCACCCTTCCCTGGCAGGGAAGGGACCGCGGCGAGGAACGAGCAGCAGGGTTAGGTCTTCCGACGAGAGGCTGACAGATGCCTGAAGGCGAAGAGAAATCGTTCCCCGCCACGCCCAAGCGGCGGGAGGAGGCGCGCAAGAAGGGCCAGGTGGCCCGCTCGGCGGAACTCGGCGCGGCGGCGACTCTGCTTGCCCTGATTCTCGCCCTCCATGTCCTGCTGCCCGGTGACGCCGGCCTGTCCCTGCTGCGCGACACGCAGGCGGCCTTCCGCTTCGGCGGCCACGACGCCCTGACTTTCGGCGACGTGCAGCGCTGGCAGATGACCGGCCTGCTCTGGGCCGGACGGCTGCTGCTGCCGACCCTGCTGCTCGCCCTCGCCCTGGGCCTGGCCGTCGGCGTCGGCCAGGTCGGCTTCCACATCGCCCCGGAGGCGCTCGCGCCGCAGTGGCAGCGCGTCAACCCGGCCTCCGGCCTCAAGCGCCTGTTCTCCCTGCGCGGCACGGTGGAACTGGTCAAGAGTCTTCTCAAGCTGCTCTTTATCGGCGGCGTCTGCTACGGCGCGCTGCACGGTGTTATCGCCTCGGGCGAGATGTTGGGCCTGACTCGCAAGCCCCTGCCGGAAGCCCTGGGCGTCGTGGGCGGGCTGCTCTGGATGCTGGGTCTGCGCGTCGCCGTGGCCCTCTTCATCCTCGCCATCGCCGACTACGCCTACCAGAAGTACGACCATGAGAAAAATCTCCGCATGAGCATGAGCGAGATCAAGCAGGAGATGAAGCAGTCTGAGGGCGATCCGCAGGTCAAGGCCCGCGTCCGCCGCCTCCAGCGCGAGATGTCCAAACGCCGCATGATGCAGGACGTGCCCAAGGCCACCGTGGTCATCACCAACCCCACCCACTACGCCGTCGCCCTCCACTACGAACACGGCATGGGCGCCCCGAAGGTGCTCGCCAAGGGCCAGGACGAGATCGCCCGCCGGATCAAGGAGATCGCCCAGGAAAACAACGTCCCGCTGGTCGAGAATAAGCCGCTCGCCCAGACCCTGTACCGGACGGTGGAGATCGGCGACGAGATCCCGGCCGACCTCTACGAAGCCGTCGCCCAGGTACTGGCCTTCGTCTTCCGCACCTATAGCCGCCGCCCCCGCCGGCAATCCACGCCCGGTTGACAAACCCCGCTCCCTCCGGTAAACTTTCGGTCTATGAAATACATCATGCTGGTTCCCGACGGCATGGCCGACCTTCCCATTCCCGAACTGGACGGGCAGACGCCGATGCAGGCGGCGCGGACGCCGAACTTTGACGCGCTGGCCGAGAACGCGCTGGTCGGCGCGGTGCTGACCGTGCCGCCGGGGATGTACCCCGGCAGCGATGTCGCCAACATGGCCCTGCTCGGCTACGACCCGCGCAAGTATTACACCGGGCGCGGGCCGATTGAGGCCATGGCGATGGGTGTGCCGCTCGACGCCGGGGACGTGGCGTACCGGTGCTCGCTGGTCAGCAGCGACGGCGAGGCTATGCTGGACTATTCCAGCGGCCACATCTCCACGGAGGAGTCGCGGCCACTGATCGAGTTGATTGACAAGAAACTGGGGAGCAGTCGGCTCAACTTCTACCCCGGCGTCCAGTACCGGCACATCATGGCCTGGCGCGGCGGGGCGGCGGACGTCAAGACGACCCCGCCCCACGACATCACAGGCCAGCCCCTCGCCTCCTACTGGCCGGAGGGTGACGGCGCGGAAAAGCTCAAGCAGTGGATGTACGATTCGCTGGAGATTCTGGATAACCACCCGATCAACCGCCGCCGCCGCGAGGAGGGCAAGATGCCCGGCAACATGATCTGGCTGTGGGGCCAGGGCTACGCTCCCCGTCTGCCGAATTTCTTGCAGACCTTCGGCAAGCGCGGCGCGGTCATCACCGCCGTGGACGTGGTGCGCGGCCTGGGCCGGGCGACCGGCTTGGACATCATCAACGTCCCCGGCGCGACAGGGTACATTGACACCGACTACGCCGCCAAGGCCCGCTACGCCCTCGCCGCCCTGGACACGCGCGATTTCGTCTACGTCCATATCGAGTCGCCCGACGAGTCCGGCCATGAGGGAAACTTGGAGCACAAGCTGCGCGCGATTGAGGACATTGACCGCAAGTTCGTCGGGACGCTGCGGGAGGGGATGACAGGGCGCGACAATTACCGCCTGCTGATCGTCCCCGACCACAAGACGCCGCTGGCCCTGCGCACGCACGAGGAGGGCCCCGTCCCCTTCCTGCTGCACGACTCGGCCAGGCCCCACACCGCCTCGCACTTCCCCTTTGACGAGCGTGCCGTGGAGGAGGCGACCACGCAGGTGGAGGACGGGACCCGTCTCATTCGGATGCTGTTCGCCTGAGCCTCTTTTGCGCCTACAGCAGCGCCGCCACCAGGCCGGCGGCCACCAGGGCCGCCGCCCAGAGGTAGTCCAGGTTGAACCAGGTTCGGCGCAGCAGCGACAGGCCCAGCTTTTCGTAGACGATGAGGGCGATGAGGCCCGCGACGGCGAGCATGCTGAGGGTGTGCAGGGCCACGGCGGCGACCGATGGCCAGGGATTGATGCTCTGGCGAACGGCCATCGGATGAACCGGCGGGGCGGCGGTCAGCATGGGACAGTTCGCGGGCATGTTCGCCATTGCCGCCATCGCGGGGGCCATCGGTGGCGCGGCGATGTGGACGATGTGGGCCGCCGGGGGATGCGAGAGTGCCAGCAGCACCGGGACCAGCATCAGCCCAGCCCCGTGCGCCGACGCCATCAGGAACGACCACACGGTCAGATCCCGGAAGCCGACCTGCATCCCGACCCAGCGCGGGTGGCGCGAGCGGACCAGCTTGAACGTCCCGAATCCGATGAGCAGCACCGCCAGCGCCCACTTCAGGACCTGCATGGGCAGGACGATCTGCGCCAGGCCGACGGCCCCCGCGACGGCGGCGATGGAGGCGGCGTGCCCCAGGGCGATCGGCGGCAGGGCCGCCAGGACCGCGCGACGGCTGCGTCGCTGCAAGCCCAGTGAGACGGCGAACAGCCAGCCCATCCCCGGATTAAGGCCATGATATGCGCCCAGCAGCGCCAGCGCGATCCAGGGCCAGTGCGTGTGCATGTGGAATGCCTACTGCTTCGTTGACGAACCGACTGTCACAGCGAATGAATTCGCCGCTCGGTAGCCTTCGGCTGAGTGTCCGCCTTCGCGGACACCATCTTGTCTCCGCGCAGGCGGAGACTCGGCGCTTCGCCCCAAGCGGCGAATTCATTCGCTGACCTCTTCGCCGGCCCCTTGTTTCTGGTCCTCTTACGGGAAGCAATAAGAGTCCGACGAGGCATCGCCGCCTTGCAGACGGACCTGGTGGGGGCGCTCGCCCTCAAAGGTCAGGAAGAAGTTCGGATCGGGCTTGAGGCCGCCGTGCGGGTCGGCGTTCAGCTTGACCATCCAGCCGTCCAGCCCTTCGGGGTAGAACTGCGCGTCCCAGCGCGAGTAGAGCGAGTTGGTCAGGTAGACGCGCCGGCCGTCGCGGCTGACCTCCACCATCTGCGGCCCGCCGTTCAGCGGCCCGCCCGAATGGGGATGCGCCGCGCGCTCCACGATGCCGCCCAGCCGCACCGATCCTGTCTGCTTCGGCTGGAACGGGTCGGAGACGTCGAACTGCTTCAGCTCGCCCGTGCCCCAGCAGGAGACGTAGAGCTGCCGGTCGTCCAGGCTGAGGGCGATGTCCGTGACCAGCGGCGGCACGGCCCCGAAGGGCTTGAGGGCCGGGGGCAGCCTGTCGGCGTCCGCCGGCTCGGCGGGGATTTCAATCACCTTGCGGATGCCCCAGCTGTTCTTCTCCCGGTACCAGGTCCAGACCGACGCCGACAGGTCCTTGAGCGAGACCACCACACCGACAAAGCCATAGGGCTTGGTGGGGTCGTGCGCGGGGCGCAGTTCCAGCACCATCTGTTGCTCGGCCCCTAAATCAATCGCCTCCAGATGCTTGCGGCGGCGCAGGTCCCAGAGGTGGACGTGGTGGCCGTACTTGCCGGCCAGCAGCAGCTCGGGGTTGACCCCCTCCTCGACCATGTTGGGCGTGCCCCACTCGCTGGTGATGAGGGTGTCGAAGCCCAGGTGCCACCAGAAGTCGTAGGCCAGGTACTGCGGCCCGCGCTCCACCTCCCAGCGCCCCAGCACCTCGAAGGACTCACAGTCCAGGATGAAGATGCCGCCCGGTCCGTCGCCGTTGACATTCCCCAGCGCGCTGGCATAGATGCCGTCGGGGCCGCAGTGGAAGGTGTGCGGGCGGCTGTAGCCGGTCTTGTTGGCGATCTCCTGGGCCGTGATGGTCTTGACGATCTGCGGCTTGCGCGGGGCGGGCTTGGTGTCCACGACGTAGATGTTGGAGGAGCGCAGGCCTGGCACGAGCAGGTAGCGGCGCTCGACGTGAGGGTGGGGGGCGTAGGGGCACAGCGCGGCGCTGCACGCATTCCAGCCGAAGTGGTGCAGCTCGTCGCCCGCCTGGGGCATCTCCAGCCGCCCGACGGTCTGCGCGTATGTCGGTGAGGACGGGTTGGTGTCCACCACCACCAACGCATCGGGTCGGCCGTCCTCGCCCGCATTGGGGTTGAGCGTCACCACATACGCCAGTTCCTCCGGCGGGGCCTGGCCGGCCAGGCGCGGGGAGGCGTAGAATGTCGGATCGGGCTTCCAAAGGGCCATCATTGCACCTCATCAAAGACAAGTAAACCCATTGCTTTTATGGGCGATGCGAGTCATTATGCGCCGGGGCGGGGCGATTTGTCAAGGGCGGCTGTCAGCCCCAGCGTCTGCGCCAGGTACTGGAGCAGGGCGTCTCCGTCGGGCGGCCGGGCGCGGTAGCCGATGTACCCATCCGGGCGGATGAGGTACAGGCAGGGGGACTGCGCCGCGTAGCGGTCGTGGAGCGCATGGTCGGGGCCAAGCGCCAGGTGGCCGTCCCGGGACACGTCGCCGGCGGGGCCTCGCCTGCGACGACCAGATGCGCCGTGACGAACCCGCCGAACCGACTCCCGACTGCCTCGGCGATCTCCGGGAAGGGCCGCCGGGTGCCCGCGCGCCGTGAACTCCGCGGCCAGCCCCATGTTCTGCAACGTTTCCAGTATGCGCGCCTGAATGCTCAGCCTTCGACCAGCGCGACGGCTCCGGTGCCTTGTCAGCAATGCGGCAGCCGACCCCGCGCCGACGACCAACACGTCAACTTGAGTTGGGGTCCCCATGACAATGCTCCTGCCCCCGACGGTTAGTCCCTACCCTTTTGCGCCGGCTTTTTTGAGCAGAGACACCACTCGATCATCCTGCATGGACTTTGCCCACCCCAGCGCCGTGCCACCAGACGGCGTTTTCGCATTCACGTCCGCGCCGGCGGCAATCAGGGCCTCGATGTCACGGGTGCTCGTCTGTCGTCGGTCGGCGACCCACTCGATCTTCGGTGGATCGCCTGGTCTGGGTCCATTGCCCGTGATGATGGCCGTACGGCGCGAGGATACAGCCATCATCAGAGGGGTCAGACCCGCGTCATTGCGGGCGTTGACATCCGCGCCTTTGGTGATGAGCAGCGGCACGATGTCAGGTTGATGTTGAGATTCAGCCTCGTTCATATGCTGGAGCGCGATCCAAAGGGCCGTTTCCCCATATCTGCTCCTGGTGCGAGCATCCGCGCCGTAAGTCATCAGCAATGCAGCGGCCTCTGTGTAGCCTTGCTGTAGGGCGATCATGAGCGGGGTCTGGCCGCTGCTGTTCCGGGCATTGACGTCCGGCTTTGTCGGGAGCAGAGCGCGCGAATCGTTCAGGCGCGAGAGCAGAAGACGCATCAAAGAGAGATTGCCCACCGCATCCACTAAGAGTGTCCTGCCGGGCCTATTCGGAATGTTGACGTCGGCCCCTTGGGCCAGCAAGAATTCGGCGGTCTTGCCCAAGTCCTTGCGGTGTTCAGTGTTCAGCCCTGGGCCTGGGACAAGGAATTCGGCGACGTGGCGGAGAGCGGTGTCGCCGTTATCGTCCTGGCCGTTGATGTCGGCCCCATGCGCGAGGAGATACTGGACCATGTCCAGATTCCCCGCGTAGGCTTCAGTAATCAGTGGCGTCCACCCGAAGTTGTCCTTTGCCCCGGCGTCTGCTCCCTGCTCAATCAGGAACTTGATCGTGTCCTTTGTCGCATCCGTGTTGCCCTGGAGGATGGCGGATTGCAGGGCTGATGTGGTCACGGAGCGCCTGGTGTTCGGATCGGCGGCTGTCGCAAGCAGCACCTTGACGTTTTCCAGGCGTGCGACAAAGGCCGCGTCGTCCAGCGCCTGGCGGCTGTCCAGGGTCCCGCCGGCATCCAGGACGGCCTGGACCGCCGCAGGCGGTCCATCCTGGGCGGCCAGCGACAGCACCGACTCCCCGGCATCATTGCGAGCGTTCGGGTCCGCGCCGTGCGCCAACAGAAGGCGCGTCAGGCTGGTCTGTGCTTCGGATGCCTGCGCGATGGTGATGGCATACATCAGGGCCGACCTGCCGGCGCCATCCCGAACATTGACGTCCGCACCATGAGCGACCAACAACTGCACTGCCTCCGGGTGTCCGTTGGACGCTGCCAACATTAAAGGGGTGACTCCGTGATCGTCCCTGGCATTGACGTTCGCCCCTGTGGCCAGCAACAACCGCACCATCGCCATGTAAGTGCCGGCCGGGAGGCCATTCCGCGCCGCCTGGCTCAGCGGCTTGACACCATTATCCAGGACGGCCATGAGCGCCGTCTCCCCGTGTGTGCCCTTGCTGTTGATGTCCACCCTGCGCGCCAGCAGGCGCTTCACGGAGGCCGCGTCCCCACGCTTGGCGGCGTCGAGGAGTTGGGAGGTCACATCTTGGCGTGAGACAGGCGCGGGGGGAAGCGAGGAGATGGCGGTCGCCAGAACAAGACCCAGCGACAAGATCAGCAGGACAACGCCCAAGCGTTTCATGGCAATGCTCCTCTCGAAAACAAATCGTCTCTCAGAACAAAGGCCGTTGTCAAATTATACCGCACCGGCACGCCCCGACGCCAGGATCGGGACTAGCGGGCGAGGAAGGTGAAGGTCTGGGTGAAGGGCTTCTGGAGCCTGCCGACGGCGGGGAGGGGACTGCGGAAGGAGGCGAGGGGGGCGATGGGCGGGGTGTGCTCGCTTTCCAGCACGTCCAGATGGGCCGAGGAGGTGTCGGTCTGGGGAGTGTAGGCGAAGGTGACGGTGTTGACGCCGCGCCGCAGCTTCATGGTGATGTCCTTGTCCAGCGGGGCGCGGAACTCGCCGAGGGGCAGGCCGTTGAGGGAAACGGCGACGCGGGCGTTGAAGACGCCGCCGCGCAGCCAGTGGGAGTGGTCCGTCGGCATCTTGGGCGCGGCGTCAGCGAGCTGGTCGTCGGGGGCGAGCGCGGGCGCGTCCTCGGATTTTGCCGCCGGGGCGTCGGCCCCAGACGCGAGTTGGTCCGGGACGGCGAGCGGGTCGTCGTTGCCAGACGCGGGCGGCGTGGCCGATGTGAAGGCGCGCGGGGCCGGCGGGGCGGCCGGGGCGCCGGTCGCCGCCTCCGGCTTGACCGGCTGAAAAGTCATGTCCCGCTCCTCGTTGCCGCAGCCCGTCATCAGCAGGACCAGACACGCCCCCCCCACCCCCAATAATAGGGGAGCCAGCGATTCTCGCGGATGTCTCATTGGATCATGCCGGCACCGACCGTTTCGTTGGTGGCCTCGTCGATCAGGATCAGGCTGCCGGTATTACGGTTTCGGCTGTATGGGTCAAAAAAGAGAGGCTGCGTGGTGCGAAGTTTCAGCCGCGCGATCTCGTTCAGCCCGATGGTCTTATCGTCCTCGACCCGCTCCAGCGTATTGACGTCCACCTTGTATTGGATCTCTTTCACGACGCACCGGACATCCTTGGTGGCGTGCTTGAGGGCGTACTTGCCGTTCGGCGTCAGCTTCTTCTCGTTCAGCCAGCAGATCATGACATCCACATCCTGGGAGACGGTGGGCGGGTTGTCCGGGCGCACGATCATGTCGCCCCGGCTGATGTCAATGTCGTCTTCCAAGGTCAGCGTGACCGACTGCGGTGCGAAGGCCTCATCCAGCGAGCCTTCAAAGGTGTCAATGCTCTTGACGCGCGAGGAGAAGCCCGATGGCAGCACGGTCACCGAGTCGCCCTTGCGGAACACGCCGCCCGCGATGCGCCCCGCGTAGCCCCGGTAGTCGTGGTACTCCGTGCTCTGCGGGCGGATGACGTACTGGACGGGGAAGCGGGCGTCCGCGTGGTTGATGTCGCTGGCAATATGCACCGTCTCCAGCAGCGAGAGCAGCGTCGGCCCCTGATACCAGGGCATGTTCGCGGAGCGGTCCACGACGTTGTCGCCTTGCAGGGCGCTGATGGGGATGAAATGCACGTCCTTGATGTCCAGGCGGGATGTGAAATCGTCAAACTCCCGCCGGATGGCCTCAAAGACCTCCTCGCTCCAGTCCACCAGGTCCATCTTGTTGACGCAGGCGACGACGTGTGGGATGCCGAGCAGGGACGCGATGTAGGCGTGGCGGCAGGTTTGCTCAATCACACCCTTGCGCGCGTCAATCAGGATGATGGCGAGGTTGGCCGTGGACGCGCCCGTGACCATGTTGCGCGTGTACTGGATGTGCCCCGGCGTGTCCGCGATGATGAACTTGCGCTTGGGGGTGGCAAAGTAGCGGTACGCCACGTCAATCGTGATACCCTGCTCCCGCTCCGCCCGCAGCCCGTCGGTCAGCAGCGCCAGGTTAACATACTCCTCGCCCCGCTTCTCGCTGGACGCCCGGATCGCCTCGTACTGGTCGTCAAAGATGGACTTGCTGTCATACAGCAGCCGCCCGATCAGCGTGCTCTTCCCGTCGTCCACGCTCCCCGCCGTCGTGAAGCGCAGCAAGTCCATGTTCAAATAGCCGGCTGTTGAGAACTCAGTCATTCGTCCACTTCCAGAAAGGTCTGGCGAAATATGCCTGGCACGTCAGTGTCAAGGGATAAAGCCATTGGGTCCCCAGGTGCTGGTCAACATCTTGGGGCGTATCTGCATGATCTCATCATCGCTCAACGTCTGCGGCTCCTGGCAGATCACCACCTTGCGCGCGCCGGCTCTTAACCCCAGCTCCATCAGCGCCCGGCTTTCCACGTCTGTCAGGCCGCCTTCCAATTCCTCCTGAACGTGCAGAACCAGGGTGAAGCCCAGCAACGGCAATCTTCCGTGGCAGGCCCGGCGGAGAAAATGCCGCACAACCAATAACGCCGAGTCAAAGCCGCCGATGAGGACACGGGGATGGTTGAAGGCATGGTGTAGGTGAACATCCTGCCCTCCATCCAGCGCAATCGCCTCGTCTCCTGCCGCGATGACCTCGCCATCCGCTGCGCCGGCTTGCCGAACCGCAATGCTCGCCGTGCCCTCGTACTCGCCGATGCAGCCCTTGTTCGTCAGGACGCGGATGGACAGCCAGTGGCGACGGACGCGCGCATAAATTGTCGGCACACGCAACATTCACTCCAAACTTATCAGTCCCGTGCGGTAATTCACACGCAGGTCCTGGCCGCGAATGAAGTCCAGACCCAGCAGGCCGTCAATGTCGGCGGAGTGCGGCAACGCTAGGCTGAGGACGGGAAAGTTCGTCCGCTCCTGTTCCAGTGTTTCCATCCGGGCCAGAGGCAGGAGCGGCACGAACGCGACACCGCTCGCTGTCGTCACACGCACCTGCCCCGGCGCTTGCGCGAGATCGTAGCCGATGCGAGCGAGAATCCCCGTTCTCACCACTGTCTGCGTCGCACCTGTGTCCAACCCGAAACGCGCAGACGTATCACCCGTCGGCCCCCACAGACGTACCGGAACAAGGATCAGATCACCATGAACGTCGAACGGAGTACTCACAGGACGTAAACCATGCCTTCGGGAGTCTTCTTGAAGCAGAGTGACGCGGAGTGCTTCAGGTGTAACTCAATGGCCTTGCGATCCATCTCATCCCGGTCTGCACTGTGGGCGATGACCTTGCCGCGCACGACGCGGATGTGTTCGTCGAGTTCGGGGTCCTCCACAAGCACCCACTCCCCATCGTAGCGCGCCTTCATTTCATCCAGAGTCAGCACTTCGTTCATTCTCGGCCTCCGTCAGACATAGCCTCTGCGGTCTTCCCGCGCGGCTTCGCAATACTTGTCGTCGGCACGGGCGTTCGCTCTGGACATCACGCGAGCGAGACGCGCCCTCGGCGGAAATTCACGGTCAGCCGCCGGGCACGGTAGAAGTCCAGGGCGAGCACGCCGTCCACGCCTGTTGCTGGCGGAAGAGTATGAGCAATAATCGGCAGGTAAGTCCGTTCCTGGCCCAGAGCCGTGACCTTCTCGGCGAGCAGGCGGGGCACGGTGAGGATGCCGCTCGCGGAGACTAGACGCGCTTGGCCGGGAGCTTGCGCGACGTCATAACCGACTGACGTGAGTATCCGCGGATCGACGAGCGTCGTGAGTGCCCCGGTGTCTACGGCCAGACGGGCAAGGGTGTCGCCGGATGGGCCGAAGATGCGCGCAGAGACAATGACCAACCCCTGCTTCGCGTTGAACGCTTCTCCCGCCATGTTAAAGAATAATCACCACGTCGTCTGGGACTGTGCCCGTATACAAAAATGCGGAGTGCTTCAGCCGAAGTTCCACCGCCTTCTGGTACACCTCGTCCCGATCTTTGCTGTGGGCGACCACTTCACCCCGGGTGACATTCAGATGTTCATCCGTCTCCGGGTCGGCGACCAAAATCCACTCGTCCCGGTATTGCCGCTCGATTTCTGGACGTGTCAACACTTCGTTCATTGGCCTTGCCCTAGAAGTAGCCTTCCTTTTTGCGGTCCTCCATCGCGGCCTCGGAACGCTTGTCGTCGGCGCGGGTGCCGCGCTCGGTGGTGCGGGAGGCGGCGACCTCCTGGATGATCTCCTCGACCGTGGTGGCGGGGGAGAGGACCGCGCCGGTGCAGGTCATGTCGCCGATGGTGCGGAAGCGGACCTGGGCCGTCTGCGGAGTCTCTTCGGGGCGCTTGTTCAGGTAGTCGGAGTCGGCGAGCAGGACGCCGTCGCGGTCAATCACCGGGCGCTGGTGGGTGAAGTAAAGGGACGGCAGCGCAATCTTTTCCAGCAGGATATACTGCCACACGTCCATCTCGGTCCAGTTGGAGATCGGGAAGACCCGAAAATGCTCGCCCAGGTGCTTCTTGCCGTTGAAGAGGTTCCAGAGTTCGGGCCGCTGGTTCTTGGGGTCCCACTGGCCGAACTCATCCCGATGGGAGAAAAAGCGCTCCTTGGCGCGGGCCTTTTCTTCATCGCGGCGTCCCCCGCCGAGGGCGGCGTCAATCTTGAGTTCCTCCAGGGCGTCCAGCAGTGTCACGGTCTGGAGCATGTTGCGGCTGGCGTTGTAGCCCTTTTCCTCCACGACCCGGCCTTGGTCAATGGAATCCTGCACGGAGCGAACGATCAGCTTCGCCCCGATCTGCTCCATCCACCGATCCCGGTAATCCAGCGTCTCTTGAAAGTTGTGCCCGGTGTCAATGTGCATCAGCGGGAACGGGATGCGGGCAGGCCAGAAGGCCTTGCGGGCGAGGTGGCTCAGGACGATGGAGTCCTTGCCGCCGGAAAAGAGTAGCGCGGGCCGCTCGAACTGGGCGGCGACCTCGCGAATGATGAAGATGGACTCGGCCTCGAGTTCTTGCAGGTGCGTCAGGCGATACGGGTGCGTCACAACGGTCATAACGTCCTATTTTACCACAAGGTTAGTAGTGAATGCATAACCCCCCGCGCCGCCAAAGAGTTCCTCAACGCCCGTCCAGGCTCCGCAAGAACTGCCGCACTTGCGCGGGACTGGTGAGTCGGACGATGGTCTTGCCCTGGCCCTGCTCCTCCAGCATCTGAAGGACTTTGGGGCGGCTTCGGATCGGGTAGTTCCAAATCCAGCGCAGGAACTCTCCGTCGGCCGGCTTTTCCCGGCAGCCCTGCCCCATGTCCGGGCGCGTCCGACCCCGATATTGGATCCCGCGCTTGAGGACGCGCCACAGACAAAGGCGGCGCGGCAGGTCCAGGTAGATGACCGTGTCCGCCGCCGCCAAGCGCATGGCGAGTGTGCGGCTGTAGTTCCCGTCCATGATCCAGACATCTTTCCGCAGCGCATCCTGGATGATGGGGTCAAACTCGTCCGGTGGAGTCTCCACCCATCCGGGACGCCAGTAGAGCGCGTCCAGATGAACCACGGGCAGTCCCCAGCGCTCCCCGAGATGTCGGGCCAGCGTGGATTTCCCCGCGCCCGCGCTGCCAATAATAAGAACACGGTGCATGGGAACCTCTGCCGGCTGGTCGAACAAGGACCACGGGGTTGAAACCCCGTGCTTCCCAGGGCAAAGGCCCGCCTGCGCGGGCCACAGATGGACACTCCTCGCCCGCGCAGGCGGGCGTTTGCTCTTCGGAGCCTGGCCTTTCAAGGCCGGGGATAATCTCACCGCTTCCTCAGACCGGCAGGGATCGCCTCGGCCATGGGAGGCTCCGCGCCGTTGGAAGTCGGGGCGGGGGCATTGCCGTCAATCCTTAACTGCCCGTTCACCAGTTGGGTGGCGAGCAGGGTCTGGATGACGCCGGTGATCTGGCTGGTGGCGTCGCCCGCCGCCCCGCGGCCGTCGCCGCTGCCGCCGCTGATGTTGACCAGCTTGGCCTGAGCCAAGGCCGACGCGATGGCGGGGGTGATCTGGGGCAGCATTTCCAGTTGGCGCAGGGCGAGATAGGCGTCGCCGCCCTGCCGGATGGCATCGTTGACGGCCCGAATCGCATCGGCCTGGGCCGCGCCCAGGGTGCGGACCTTGACGGCCTCGGCCTCCGCCGCCGCCTCGGCCTGGACGCGGACGCGGGCGGCGTCGGCGTTGGCCTGGGCGAGCTGGGTGGCCTTCAGCTCCGCCTCGCGCTGGATGGCGAGGGCGTTCTGGCGCTGGGCCTCGGCCTCGGCGACCGTGGCGGCGTTCTGCGCCCGGCGCTGCTCCAAATCCCGCTGCTTGTCGTTGATGGCCTGCTCCGCGGCCAGCTGCGCCTCGCGGGCGCGGCGCTCCTGGTCGGCGGCCACGATGTCGGCGTTGGCCTTGGCCTCCACGGCGCTCTGCCGTCGCCGCGCCTCGGCCACCTCGCTCTGGACTTCCTTGATGTTCAGCGAGTTGAAGACCAGGCCCAGGTCCTGCAATTCGCGGGAGCAGGCCCCCTTGATGATGATCGCCAGCCGGTCGTCCTCCTCCACCGGCACGTTGGCGATGGAGCGGGCGATGTCCGTCCCTGGCGGCAGCGTCTCCACGTCGCGCTGCGCCCTGGCGGAGAACAGCTCGTCGTGGTTCAGGAGGTTGATGGCGCGGCGTCCGGTGGAGGTCAGCAGGTCGCTGAGGGTCGCGGTCTGCTCGTCCACGGGCTTGGAGAAGAACTTGTTGGCCGCCGTGGTGATCATCTCGTTGGAGTCGCCGACGGAGACGATGGCGGAGGCGAGTACGCGCACCTTGATGGGTTTAGGTTGCCCGTTGCGGTCTACGTCCGCCGTCTGGTCGGCGATGTCCAGGTCAATGTTGATGGCCTTGGAGGGGATGGTCGTGCCGGTGGTGAGCAGCGGCACCTCAATCGCCTTGCCGGGGCCTTTGTAGATTCTCGTGGTGCCGCCGAACCGCGAGACGAGGCGGATGGTCCCCGCCGGCACCTGGGTCAGAAAGCGGCTGACGATGACCGGGATCAAGATGACCGCGATCACGACGATCACAACGATGGCAGCGTAAGGGTTCATTGCTTCTCTCCTTGGTTAAATGCGCGCGACGCGGCAGGTGTTGGCGTGGCCGTCCACGCTGATGACAGTAAGTTTGTCGCCGGGATGGACGAGGTCGGCCTCGCCGCGTTCGTCCGGCTCTAAATAAGCGAGGACGCGGACGATCTGGCCGTCCACGTTCAGGCGCACGAGGCCCTTGCCGCTGGCGTCAAAGCGCGTCAGGGCCTCGGCGACGCCGGCGACCGTGCCCTCCAGCGCCCCCGCTGGCGTGCTGGCGAACTGAAAGATCAGGCCCCAGACCGGCTTGATGATGACGCCGTAGAACAGCAGCCCGCCGAGCAGGGACAGCACGGCCCCCAGCAGCGCCGCCAGGTGCAGCGGTTTCAGCAGCAGGCCGGTCGCGCCGATACCGATGCAGAGGCTGAAGAACGTCAGCGGCGAGAGCAGGGCCAGCAGGGTCTCGCCCATCCGATTGCCGCCGCTCTGCGCCTGCGTCCCGTGCGCCTGCTCCTGCCCGGCGTGATGATGGCCGCTTTGTCCGTGCGTACCGTGGCCGTGCCCCGCATGGGTAGGCCCGGCGTGGGCGTGACCGTGGCTGGCGTGACCGTGGCCTCCGTGCGTACCGGCCATTCCCAGCAGCGTCTGCGCCAGGAGTCCCAGCACCCCGATCAGAAACAGCATGGTGTAAATGTGGATCATGGCCTTCCCTCCTTATGAGACACGGGAGTTGTAAAAAGGTTGCAGGTACGTTCCCGCCCCCAATCCTGGGGGAGCAGGATCGCCCCCCCGCCCCCAATTCTGGGGGAGCCAGAGGTGACAGTAGCTTGTTCTTCTCCTACTCCCCCAGGATTGGGGGCGGGGGGGCGATCTTCTCCCGAGCCTCCCGAATGCGCTGGATAGCGTCCGCGAGCAGGCGGCGGTGCGCGGGATCGTTGAGCCAGGTGCTCGCGCCGGATGAGTGAGGCAGGGGAATGTAGGTCAGCCCGCCTTTCTCAAACATCCGCCCGACGGCCTCTTCCAAAGGCATCCGGGGCAGGAACGTGTCAATGGACATCTTGCCGAACAGGATGACGACCCGCGGGCTGACCAGCCGCCACTGGGCGTCCAGCCAGTGGCGGCAGTTGGCGCGCTCCTTCGGCGAAGGGGCGCGGTCGGTGCTCTTGCCGGGGAGGCGGCCCGGGAAGCACTTGGTCAGCGCCGTCATGTAGATGGTCGTGCCGATGTCGCCTTCGGTGAAGCCGGCCTCGCAGAGCCAGCCAATTAACTTTCGGGCGGCGGGGCCGAGGTACATCCGGTCGCCGCGCCAGTCGGAGAGGCCGGGGGCCTGGCCGATCAGCAGGAACGGCGCGGGGGCCTGTCCCCACACCAGCGGGGGCGGCGCGATGGGAAAGCCATCCTCCTCGCAACGGCGGCACTGCCGGATCTGGTCATGCAGAAGTTCCAGTGCTTGCACAGGCCCATTGTACCTGAACGGTAGCAGGAAGGGGCAACACAGAATTGCTGCCTCAGTCGGCTGAGGCGGGAGCAATGCCGGGAGGCAGGATGCGGAAACTGCTGGTAATCACGGGATCGGTCTGCTTGAACAGCGCCGGGATGTACCGGTCTTCGTGAATCAACAGGAAGCGCAGGTGGGTCCGCGCATCTGTGATGGCAAGGGCGTGGTGACTGCCGTTCGGCCCGACCCATTGCGTATCTCTACGGAGGGAGCGGCTGCCGGGCGGGAACGGGACTTCGCCGGCATGGCCGACCACAACGGAAATGAACTCCTCGTGCGGGGCCAGCCACGACGCCCCCGTCGCCCCCTGAAGGCGGGCCTCAATGACCTTGCCTCCCCGCACCGGCGTCCAGGGGACCGGTGCCGTCCCGGCACAGTCCAAATGGGCGCAGTCGAAATAGTCCTTCGTGTCCTTGAACGACGGTCGAACCTTTGCAAAGTAAGATGGATACAGGAACGTGTAGCGCGTTCCGTCCGGGAGTGGTCGGCTGACGTAGCGGCGGAAGCCGACCGCAGGGGTGAGGCTCGCCGACGGATCGATGTATCTTGCGCCAGCGGGCAGGGAGTAGTCAAACACGCCCGATGGCAATGGCTGGTTGTAGGAAACGTTATGGTTGACAACGACAATGTGGCCTTTGCTTGGCAACGTTTCGGTGACGTCGTCTTCACTTCGGATCAGGTGGCGAGTGCCGGGGTCGTACCAATCGCGCACATGAGTGGTCCACTCCCGACGAGGCCCGCTTTGTAAACCCATCGTACAGTGGAGGTCGCGCGTAAAAAGCACTGCGTTTGCCCCGCCCAGCGACACCTGCTTTTTTTGCCATGGTGTCAAAACGCATCTTACGAGGCCTGCCGCTCTTGGCGGGCTTGGCGCGTCGGTGGCTGTGGGGTACGAAGTAAACTGACGAATGTAGGAATCCGTCCGTTGTGCGACATCCCTCTTGTCTGCTGATCGTGGGCTTTGTAGTGTCACCCTGCCCTGTGCAGACACCTCAACAAAGCGAATGGCGGGCGGCGTGTTCCTCACCCAGAACAGGGTGCGTGAGTCGTGGAGTGCAAGTCTACGGCCGAGTGCGTCATAGGCCCGCACCGTCATCACCCAGGAAATTGTCTGCACCGCCTGTCCTGACCTCACAGCATCGGGATCCGCCTCGCCTGCGGCCTTCGTGAGACGTAGCGCGGCCAACGGCATGAGCAATGCCAGAGCCGCCGCCGCGGCCAGCGTCAAGACGCGCCGGGCCACGCCATGGGCGGGCCGGTGTCCGTCCAGGATGGCCCGAAGACGGCCCGACATCTCCGGGCGGTGTGCCATCGCCACCGTGCCGGTTGGGGCCTGCCGCCGGGATGCCAGGCCGCGGACGATCTCCAGCAGGTGTGCGGCGTAGTCCGGGGCCGGGACGCCGCAGGCCAGCACCAGGTCGTCGCAGGCTCCCTCTGCCTCGGCGCGCACACGGGCAGCGGACGGCCAGACCAGCGGGTGGAACCAGTACAGGGCGCACACGCACGAGGCAAAAACCATCGTTGCCCAGTCCAGGCGCCGGACGTGCGCCGTCTCATGGAGCAGCACCGCCCGTAGCCGGTCGGCGGGCCAGTCCGATGCGCCCTGGGGCAGCAGGACGACGGGCCGCCGGACGCCGCAGGTCATCGGCACGGCGACGTTGCCGAGGCGGACGGACGGGAGGCACGTCAAGCCGAGCGCCCGCCGGGCCGCGTCGGCGGCCTCAACAAGCGTTTGGTCGCTGACGGGATGGCAACGCCGGACTAGGCGCGACGCGGTAGCGATGCCAAGCAGCGTCCTGCCCAGTGCCAGGCAGACACCGGCGAGCCAGACCAGGCACACCCACTCCGCCGCCGGCCGACCAACCGGGGCGGGTGGCCGCACGGAGGGGTTTGCCGGAGCGGACGGCGGAGGGGCCTGATTGCCTGCCGTGACACTCGCCGCGGCCGCCACTGGCGGTGCCGGCACGCGAGCCGTCTTCACGGCGGCTTGCGGCTGTGGGGGAGCGACGGCGACGTTCGGGCGCGGCAGGACGACCTGCGGGCGCGGCGCGGCGGGCAGGACGGGGGCGCTCCAGCGGGGGAGCAGCGCGCAGAAGGCCGGCAGGCATAGGAGACTCGCCAGCGTCAGCAGCCAGAGAGCATGACGCGCGGCGGCCGACGCCCGGCGCAGCGCCAGACAGGCCAGGCCCGCCAGGGCGAATACCAGCAGACTCTTCCAGAACGTGTCTTGCAGCAGAGCGGCCAGTGGGGCCGCAAACGTTGCGTGTGGCATGGGCCTCTCCTTCAGGCGTTCGGCTCTTTGGCCCCGCGGGCCTGGTCAATCAGCGCCTGGAGGCGTTCCAACTCCGCCGCATCAAGTTCGCCGGCCTTGACGGACAACAGGGTCGCCATGACGGAATGGACCGAGTCGTCAAAAAACGTCCGCAGCAAATTCTGGAGGGCGGTGCGGGCGGCGGCCTGGCGCGGCTTGGTCGGGCGGTAAATGAATTTGCCGTTCTCCTCGGCATGGATTAGGTGGCCTTTGGCCTCCAGGATGCGAAGGTGGGTGCGGACGGCGGGGTTGGTGGGCGCGTCCGGGAGGGCTGCGATCACGGCGGCCACATCCGCCTGGCCCTGGCGGTAGAGGATTTCCATGATCTGCTGCTCGCGCTTGGTGAGGTAAGGGCCTGGCTTTTGGGGCACCGGTCTGCTCCTCCGAGTTGATGTTAATAATTTAACATATGCGCCTCGCCTTTGTCAAGAGGCGGAGGTGAATTTTTTAACATGACAGGGTCTGGGGTACACTGACCGGCATGAGGAGGGAAGATGCCCTGTTGAGGATTGATGGGGCCACGCTGGTCAAGGGCGGTCGGCGCATTCTGGACGGCCTGAGCTTGGAAGTGACAGAAGGACAGCACACGGCCATTCTGGGGCCGAACGGGTCAGGGAAATCCTCGCTCATCAAGCTCATCACCCGGCAGCACTACCCGCTGGCCCGCGCCGACGGGCCGCCGCCCGTGACGATCTTCGGCCGCGCCCGCTGGGACATCTTCGAGCTGCGCGCCCTGCTGGGCATCGTCTCCTCGGACTTGCACCAGGAATTCACCGGCGTGGCGCGGCTGCGCGGGGAGGAGGCCGTGCTGTCGGGCTTCTTCGCCGGCCTCGGCCTCGCGGCGCACCACGCCGTCACTCCGGGGATGCAGGAGCGGGCGCAGGCGGCGCTGGCCTGGATGGAGGCGTCGGCGCTGGCCGACAAGCCGCTGGCGGAGATGTCTACCGGGGAGGCGCGGCGCGTGCTGATCGCCCGCGCCCTCGTCACCGACCCCCGCGCCCTGCTGCTGGACGAGCCGACGGCCGGGCTGGACCTGGTCGCGCGCCGCCGTTTCCTGGAGACCCTGCGCCGCGTCGCCGCGCGCGGCAAGACCGTGATCCTGGTGACGCACCACGTCGAGGAGGTGCTGCCGGAGATCGGGCGCGTGGTCCTGCTGCGCGACGGCCATGTCTTCCGCGACGGCCCCAAGCGCGACGTGCTGACGACGGAGACTCTCTCCGCCCTGTTCGGCACGCCCGTTCATGTCCGGGAACAGGCCGGTTACTTCACGGCGGAGGCGACACTGGGCGTGGTCTGACTCGCCTTGCCAATCGCCGCCGCCCTATGCTACACTAGGGGCGATGGACACGGAACGCATTTTACGGGGGGCGCTGGGGGACGCGCTGAGGACGGACGAGCCGATGGCACGGCACACGACGCTGAAGGTCGGCGGGCTGGCCCGCTGGTTCTGGGCGGCATCAGACGTGGATGATCTGGCGCGGGTGCTGGCCGTCTGTACCGAACATGATATCCCCTACCTGTTCGTCGGGCACGGGTCAAACCTGCTGATGAGCGACGCGGGGTACGACGGCTTGGTGATCCAGAACCGCTGCAAGGGGACGGAGATCGGGGAGGAGACCTATGCCGAGAGCGGCGTCTCGTTCGGCTCGCTGTTCCACCAGACGGCCAAGGCGGGGTTCGCAGGGCTGGAGTGGGCCATCGGCATCCCCGGCACGGTCGGCGGGGCGCTGGTCAGCAACGCCGGGGCGTACCGGGGCAACATCGGCCCGCTGGTGCGGAGCGTCCGGGTCTTCGCCGACGGGCGGGACCAGACGGTCGGGCCGGAGTGGATGGAGTTCTCGTACCGGGACAGCCGCCTGCGCCGCTCCGGCATCGGGCGCACGGTCATCCTCTCCTGCACGCTGCGCCTGACGCAGCGGGACGAGCCGGAGGCGATTCTGGCCCGCGCCAAAGAATATCAGGCGCAGCGGCGGGCCAAGCAGCCCTACGCGCCCTCGGCAGGGTCGTTCTTCAAGAACGTCAACGACGCGGCGCTGGTTGAGCGGCTGCCAGCGCTGACGCCGGGGATGAAGGCGGCGGGCGTCGTGCCGGCGGGGTATCTCATCGAAGCCTGTGGCCTTAAGGGGCTGCGTGAAGGCGGGGCGCAGGTCTCGGAGAAACACGCCAATTTCCTGATCAACGCGGGCGGCGCGACGGCCTCCGACCTGCGGACGCTGGCCTGCCGGGTCAAGGCGGCGGTCCGGGAAAAGTTCCAGGTGACGCTGGAGGAGGAAGTGCTGTACGCCGGCGACTGGCGCGGGTGGGAGGCTGCGTGAAATACTTGCTGTCCTGGCTCTGCCTTGTCTTCTGCCTCGGCCTGCCGCCTGGCGCGGCGGCGAAGGAGAGCCTGCCGCCGATGCTGCACGTTGTCGGCAATCGCCTGGAAGATGGTCACGGCCATGTTATCCGCCTGCAAGGGGTGAACATCCCCAGCCTGGAGTGGAGCAATGCGGGCGAGCACGTCCTGCAATCCGTCCAGGTGGCGATGGAGGGCTGGCACGTCAACGCGATCCGCCTGCCGCTGGCGCAGGACCGCTGGTTCGGGCAGGCGGCGGGACAGGACGACGATGGCGCGGCCTACCGGCGGCTGGTGGATGGCGTGGTCGGGGCCGTCGCCGCACACGGGGGCTATGTCATCCTGGACTGCCACTGGTCGGACATGGGCAACTGGGGGCACAGCATCGCCCAGCACAAGATGCCGGACCTGAATACCCTCTTCTTCTGGCGGGACGTGGCGGGGCGTTACGCCAACAACGTCTCTGTATTGTTTGACCTCTATAACGAACCGCGCGACGTGTCCTGGGATGTGTGGCAGCACGGCGGGACGGTCACGGAGCAGGACGAACACAAGGCCGACGTGACCTACAAGACGCCGGGGATGCAGGCGCTCGTGAACGCCGTCCGGGCGGCGGGGGCGCGCAACATCGTGGTGGCCGGCGGACTGGACTGGGCCTACGACCTGTCCGGCGTCGCGCAGGGCCACGCGCTGACGGACCCCGGCGGCAACGGCATCATGTACGCCGCCCACATCTACCCCTGGAAAGGCTCCTCTCATGAGAACTGGGACCCGCACGTCACGGTTGTCGCGGACAAGTACCCGATCCTCATCGGCGAGGTCGGCTGCGAGCCGGATCCCAAGCAGGAAGACCCGAACATCTGGGCGCCGAAAGTCCTGGCCTACATCCGCCAGCATCACTTCAACTGGACGGCCTGGTCGTTCCACCCCTCCGCGTCGCCGCGCGTGATCTCCGACTGGAACTACGCGCCAACGCCCTACTGGGGCCGCTTCGTCAGGGATGCCTTGCGCGAGCCTTGATGCTGCGTAGCCCGGGACCGCCCGCTGCGGCATGAGGGTGGGGAAAAGCGGCGAGACTGCTTACAGGACCGATACGCCCGCCCCGCGCACCATCGCCACCAGGATGCCGACGATGCGCTCTACCTCTTTGATGTGGTACTCGGTCGCGTCCACGGAGACTAGATCGCCGGACAGCCGCAGGAACGTCCAGAGGCTGCCGGTCGTGACCACGCCATAGACCGTCGGGATGGCATTGCCAGGGCGCTCATTGAAGGTCTGGGCGGCCAGCATCTCGGCGACGCACTGGCCGAGGCCCGCCTTGATGTTCTCATTCTTGGCCTCCACCACCGCCACGACCGGGGCCTCCACGAACAACTGCTCGGGCGAGAGGCTGAGCAGGAAGTCACAGACCCCACGCAGGCCGCGCTCAAAGTCCACCGTGAACTCCACACCCGAAGACAGGCTGAAGCCCTGCCCCGTCTGGCGGTAGGCTTCCAGCAGGACGGGCATGATCAGCAGCTCCGAGCGCGCCTTCTCCGTGCCCATCGCAAAAGCCAGGCGGGTGAAGTCGCGCAGGTGGTCGCGCAGGGCGGCGCTGATGGACACAGGTGGCACGTCGGCGAAGTAATCGCCGCGCTCGTCCGTCCCCAGGCCGAACTGCTGTTTGAGCGCGTCCAGCGTGAAGTCATTGTACGCGATGCCGACATTGTACCCGGAGGCTGACCCGGCGTGATGCCAGCAAGCCGGCGTGGGAGACTGGTCGCTCAGTCCTCGCATAGTGGCAGGAGGCTCCGATACATGCGGCGGGCGGCTTCTTCGGGCGGCAAGGCCCAGAGCGCGTCACTGAACATTTCGATGGAGAAGAAGCCCCGATAGCCGCCTGCCTCGATGCGCCCGAACAGCTCGCGCAGGGGCAGGACGCCGTCGCCGGGCAGCTCCCGGTCGCTGTTGCAGTTCGATAGCTCGCCGGGCTTGTCGCGCATATCGTCCACGTGGACGTGCTTGATGAGGGCGACGGTCTCCGGCGTCAGCTGCTCCATCTTGGAGGGCGTGCAGTGGTAGTGGGCCGGGTCAAACAGCACCCCGACGTTGGCCGCGCCGGAGCGGCGCGCGACCTCCGCCGCCGTCCGCAGGGACTTGACGATGGGCGACCAGTTGAACTCGATGCACAGGCTGACTCCTGTGTCGGCGATCTGCCCGGCCACGTCCGCGAAGGCCTGCGCCAGTTCGCCCAGAGGGTCATCCATCGGGCCGGAGGGGCCGTCGGTGCCGACGACCAGGGCGTTGCCGCCGATCTCCGCGATCAGCCGCGCGTTATCCTGCACCTGCCGGTGGTTCCGAGTCCGCTGCTCCGGCGGCGAGAACGCCTCCAGGCCGGTCTCGAAGCCGCCGATGCAGCGCAGGCCGTGCGACTCGATGAGGCGGCGCGCGTCCGCCGGGGAGCGTCCCTGCGCCAGCCATTCCTTGACGTGCCCCAGCATGAACTCCACGTTCGGGAACCCGGCGGCCGCGTAGGCCGCCAGCCGCTCCTCCAGACTCGCCCCGCCGGTGGAGACGGAGTTGATGGCAAGCTGCTCGCGTTTCATGGTCGAGGGCCCTCCTGCTGCGCGGCGAATTGCCGGTAGATATCCTCAAACAGCCGCACGTCGTGAAGCGTGTCCTCCGCCGATGAGCGAAACGGCTCGCCCGTTTGGAGGCAGTGCAGGAAGTCTTTGGCCTCCTCCCGATACGACCAGGCGGGCGGCGGGAATTCCTGAGTCCGCCGGGGCGGCTGCCCATCATGGCCGGCGCGGTAGACCTCCACGCTGGCGGAGGTCTCCTTGTGCATCAGGTTCGGGGCCTGGGTCCGCAGCCAGCCGCCCTCAAAGTAAACCTGCGTGTGCTCCTCCCAGCCGTGGAACCGGGTGTAGCCGCTCTCCACGACGGCGCGCGTCCCGCCGATGTCCAGTACCACCAGGCCGGTCATGCCGTCCGGGTCGAGCTGCACGGTCGCCACTCGCGCCTTCCCCTCAGCGTCATCTAGGAAGAAACGGAGCAGGTTGACGTTGTGTGTCCACTGCTGCAGGTAACCCAGGTACGACTGCCGCAGGGCGATTGGCAGCCAGTCCGGGTACTCGTCGGGGGCGGGCGGCGGGGCCTCGTCCGACGTGTCCAGGGGAACGTTCGGGTCGGCGGCGTAGACCCAGTTGCCGCCGAAGCCGTGGTTGCGCGCCAGCAGCAGCCGCCCGGCCTCGCCCGATGCGCGCCACTCGTCCAGGTGGCGCTTGAGCGCCAGGTTTCCGGGATCGTAGCGCTTCATGTAGCCGACCATCAGCCGCGCCCCGCCCTGCCGCACCGCCGCGACCAGCGACTCGGCGCGGGCGAGGGTGACGGCCATTGGCTTCTCCATGAAGACGTGCTTGCCGGCGCGCACTAGATCCTCGGCGATGCGTCCTTGCAGGGCGTAAGGGGCCGAGACGCCGACCGCCTCAATGTCGGGGTCGGCGGCGACCTCCTCGTGCGTGCCGTAGACCCTGGGGATTCCGTAACGGGCGGCCACGCGCCTCCCCAGATCGCGCCGGGCTTCGGCCAGGGCCAAGAACTCACACTCCGGCTGCGCCCGGAAGTTGGGGATGTGGATGGTCTGCGCGACGAAGCCGCAGCCGACGTAGGCGAAACGAATCTTGTTGTTGCGGTCTGCCATGCGGCCATTGTACCCGCAGGCGGGCTTCTTCCATTTCCCAGCAATCAACTTGACAAAGGGGACGGGTTTGGCCCATAATGGAGTGCGAATTTTTGTCTGGGGCGTGAGGAACGAGAGGTTATGTCCGACGACGAGTTGTTTGACATCGCCATCATCGGCGGCGGGCCGGTGGGGCAGTACGCGGCCTACTACGCGGGCCTGCGCGGCATGAGGACCAAGGTGATTGACAGCCTGCCCGAACTCGGCGGGCAACTCACCGCGCTGTACCCGGAGAAGTACATCTACGACGTGGCGGGCTACGCGAAGGTCTACGCCAAGGACCTGGTCGTCAACCTGACCGAGCAGATGATGCAGTACGACCCGACTCTGGCGCTGGACGAGAAGGTGGTCAACCTGACCTCCAACGGCATCGTGACGCTCCAGACGGAGAAGGGCACCACGCACCGGGCCAAGTCTGCGATCATCGCCTGCGGGGTCGGCGCGTTCATGCCCCGCAAGATGGCCGTTGCCGGTGTGGCGGAGCTGGAAGGGCTGGGCGTCCACTACTTTGTCAATGACA
>JAFAZD010000126.1 GCA_019239955.1 Armatimonadota bacterium
GAACTTCATCGGGTCATTCCTCGTGGCGGGGGGGGCGGCGGCTGCACGGGGCTCGGACGGGGCGGGTCTGCCGGGCGCGCGTTGTAGTCGTAGTAGCCGGGCCATTCCAGACGCCGGGCGGCGAGCGTGGCGGCCTGCTGACCCTCCACGCGGGCGATCAGATGGAGCGCCAGGTCAATGCCCGATGAAATCCCGGCGCAGGTCATCAGGTCCTTGTTCTTGCCGCTGATGACCACGCGCTTGTCGCGCACCACGGTGGTCCTGGGATACATCTTCGCCAGGTTGTCCGCCTGGCCGTGGTGGGTCGCCACCTCGTAGCCGTCCGTGAGGCCGGCGCGGGCGAGGATGAAGACGCCGGTGGAGACGGAGCAGACCACGCTGGCCGATTTGGCGGCCTCGTAGACGTATTCCAGCATGGTGGTCGGCAGCGGCTCGCGGCGGGCGCCGGGGCCGCCGGGGACGATGACGATGTCCGCGTAGTGCGAGTGCGCCACGGACTTGTCCGCGGTGATACGCAGGCCATGCGCGCACTCCACCGTAGTGCGGTGCTCGGCGACGGTCTCCACATGGAAGACGGCCTTGTCCCCCCACCGGCCGTTGATCAGCCGGCGGCAGGAGGCCAGGACCTCATACGGCCCGCAGAAGTCCAACTCGTCCACGCCGTCGAACAACAACATCTCCACCGTTTTCATAGCGCCACCTCTTCCCAGGAAATCCAAACAAGCGACAAAGAACTGGCGGCGGTCAGCGCCAGTAGTTCAGGAGCGACTCAAAGAGCAGCCGGCCATCGCCGGAGCCGAGCGCCGGGTCGGCGGCACGCTCGGGGTGGGGCATCATGCCCAGCACGTTGAAGCCCTCGCCGGCGATGCCGGCGATGTCATCGAGGGAGCCGTTCGGGTTGTCCCCGGCGGCGTAGCGGAACAGGATGCGGCCCGACCGCCGCAGCGCGGCGAGCGTGTCGTCGTCGCAGACGTACTTGCCCTCGCCGTGCGCGACGGGGATGCAGAGCGATTGACCGGGCCGCATCTGATTGGTGAAGGGCGTGCCCGCGTTCTCGACCCGGAGGGCGACGTGCCTGCAGACGAACCGCTGGCCGTCGTTTCGGATCAGCGCGCCGGGCAGCAGGTGCGACTCGCAGAGCACCTGAAAGCCGTTGCAGATGCCCAGCACGAGGCCGCCGCGTGCCGCGTGCTCCTGCACGGCGGACATGACGGGCGAGAAGCGGGCGATGGCCCCGCAGCGCAGGTAGTCGCCGTAGGAGAAGCCGCCCGGCACGATGACACAGTCCGCGCCGCGCAGGTCGGCCTCCTGGTGCCACAGGTACTCCACCGGCTGCCCCAGCACGTCCTTGACGGCATGGAAAGCGTCCTGGTCGCAGTTGGAGCCGGGAAATCGGATGACGCCGAATTTCACGCCTCGACCTCGAATTTGTAGTCCTCAATCACCGGGTTGGCGAGCAGCCTGTCGCACATCTCCTTGACCTGCGCCTCGACCGCAGGCGCGCGGGTGCCGTCGGCCACCGTCATCTCGATGTACTTGCCGACCCGCACCTGCGTCACGTCTTCATACCCCAACTGTTGCAGCGCGCCCTGCACCACCTTCCCCTGCGCGTCCAGCAGGGCTGGCTTGAGCGTCACATACACCTTCACCTGCGCCATGTCTTGCTCCGGGCCAAATCTTTGAGTCATTATACCTGATGTCTTATTATAAGCCGGGGGGCGCAAAAATGCAATACGGGTTTTTCCGTGCCGCCTGGTCAAGTTCGCCCGCCGAACGTCAAGCGCTCTGCACATGCTTGACCAATTGGGGAGCCAGGCCGAGATAGGTGCTGGGGGTCAGGGCCAGCAGGCGTTCCTTGTCGGCGGCGGGGATGTCCAGGCCCCGGACGAACTCCTGAATGGCCTCCCGCGTGATGCCCGCGCCGCGCGTCAGTTCCTTCAGTTGCTCGTAGGCGCCCTCGATGCCGACGCGGCGCATCACCGTCTGGATCGGCTCGGCCAGCACCTCCCAGGCGTCCTCTAAATCACGCCGCAGGGCGTCAGGGCTGACTTCCAGCAGCCCGATCCCGCGCAGCGCGGACTGGATCGCCAGGGAGGAGTGAGCGACGGCGGTGCCGACGTTGCGGAGGGCGGACGAGTCGGTCAGGTCCCGCTGGAGGCGCGACACCGGCAGTTTGGTCGCCAGGTGACTCAGGAGCGCGTTGCTGACGCCCAGGTTGGCCTCGGAGTTCTCGAAATTGATCGGATTGACCTTGTGCGGCATGGTCGAGGAGCCGACCTCGTGCCGAACCACCTTCTGTTTGAAGTAGCCCAGCGAGATGTACGTCCACACATCCTGGTCGAAGTCCAGCGTGATCGTGTTGAAGCGAATCAGGCCGTGCGCCAGCTCGGCGATCCAGTCATGCGCCTCGATCTGCGTGGTCAGCGGGTTCCAGGTCAGCCCCAACCGCTCGACGAAGGCGCGGGCGAGGTCCTCCCAGGGCGCGTCGGGATAGGCGACCGAGTGGGTGTGGTAGTTGCCGACCGTGCCGCTGAACTTGCCCAGATACTCCGCCCTCTCAAGCTGCGCTAATTGCCGCCGCCAGCGGTGGACGAAGACGGCCATCTCCTTGCCCAGCGTAGTCGGGCTGGCCGGCTGGCCGTGCGTGCGGGCCAGCATGGGCTGATCCCTCAATACCCCCGCCACGTCGGCCACCCGATCCGCCAACTGATGCGCCCTGGGCAGCCACTTGTCCCGGATGCCGCCCTGGAGCATCAGGCCGTAGGCGAGGTTGTTGATGTCCTCCGACGTACAGCAGAAGTGGATGAACTCCCGCGCGTCCGCCAGCGTCGTGCCCGCCAGCCGCTCACGCAGGTAATACTCCACGGCCTTGACGTCATGGCGCGTCGTCGCCTCGATCTCCTTGACGCGCTCGGCCTGCGCCGGATCAAATTCGGCCACGAGATGCCGTAGGAATACCTGCTCCATCTCCGTGAATGCCCGCACGTCGGCGATCTCGGGCCGCTCGGCGAGGAACAGCAGCCACTCCACCTCCACGCGCACCCGGGCGCGGATCAGGCCGTACTCGGAAAAATCGGCGGCAAGGTCCTCGGTGAGCGCATAATAGCGCCCGTCAATTGGCGAGATGGCGGTGATGGCATGAAGGTCGGTCATAGGAGCGGGATGTTCTTGCTGGTGATGGTGTAATCCGAGTTCATTATAGCCCAAAAGGACGCTTGCCGCAATCGGTCAGTCCAACTTGACGAGTGGGGCGATCTTGGCAAACTTCTTAGGCCCGATGCCGCCGACCTCTTGCAGCTCGTCAATGCTGTGGAAGCCGTGCGCCTGCGCCCGGTAGGCGAGGATGCGCGCCGCCATCGCGGGGCCGATGCCGGGAAGTCGCTGCAGCTGCTCGGCGCTGGCCGTGTTGAGATTGATTCGCCCCTGCGCGGGCGAGGTGAGCTTGTCCGGCTTGCCCGCACCGCCATGTTCGGCGATCTTGGCGGCTTTGGACGCAGGCTCGGGCCTCGTTTCAGGAGCGGGCACGGGGTTGTCGTCGCCGGGGATGACGCTGGCGTGGCCGATGACGTTGCCGGGCGGGGCGATCATGGCTGCCTGCGGCTGCTGGCGCGGGACGTAAACCTTTTCGCCGTCCTTGACCCTCTCGGCCAGATTGATGGCGTCCAGGTCGGCCTTCGGGGCAGGCCCTCCGGCGGCCTTGATCGCCTGCATCACCCGGCTGCCGGGGGCGAGCGCGTACAGCGACGGGCGCTTGACGGCCCCGGCGACGTGGACGTAGATGGCGGGAATGGCCTTGCGGATGGGAGACGGCGCGGGGGAGACGGATAGGGGCGAACCTTGCGTTCGCCCCGCCTGGGCTTGCCCGGATTGTCCGTCTCCCCCATTATTGGGGGCAGGGGGGGCCGCTGCTCCCCAGGGATTGGGCGCGGGCGGGGCCGCTGGCGGCGGGGTGATGACGACGGGCGGCGGGGCGGGGCGGCGCGTGGCGTACAGCGCGATCCCGCTGCCGCCGAAGATCAGCAGGCCGAGGGCGGCGAGCGCCCAGCGCATACGTGCATCCTGCATCGGTGGTTCCTCCGTGTTGTTTGAGTCGCTATTTGAGCAGCACGCGGGCGCTGCGCGCCGGTACTGTGACGCTGCTCACGATGGTGGTGGTCAGCGCGCCGGACGGCTGGCCGTCCGCGCCGACCGGGCCGCCGCCGGCCGCCGCGACCAGACGGCAGGGCGTTGCCAGCGCGACGCTGACCGGGACGGATGACGGGTTGACCAGAGCCATGCCTTTGGCGTAATCCCGGCGGTAAAGATGCCAGCCTGGGTCCCAGTAGGCGGCAACATCCGGCTGCGGCTCCGCCAGATAACCGCCGAGGTCCAGATCGTATTCAGGATACCACTCCAGCGAACTGTCGTGGATCATGTTCAGGTAGGAGTGGCGGCCTTTGGTCAGCAGGTACGCGCCGACGATGAACCAGCGCCGGTCGGCGTGGGCCGGATCAATGCCGGTCTGGCACAGCACGATCTTGCCCGCCGCCGCCAGCCGCAGCACGCGGGTCATTTCCAATGCCCAGTCGTCCGGCGGCCCGTCGGTGCAAAAGCCCTCGTTCATGCCGCCGTCGCCGACAAGCAGGTCGGTGGTCTTGTCCCAACTCGTCACCAGGCCGCCGAGGTTGGGCAGGTAATAAAACTTCTCCGGCTGGGCGTGGAAGCCCCGCGCACAGTACGCCCCGTAGTGGTTGAGTTGCGGCAGCCAGTCGCGCTGGACGGTCGCCACGTCCGTGAACAGGGGCGCGGGCGGCTGGGTCTGCCCCGTCAGGATGTCCTGCGTGTAGCTGTCGGCGAAGCAGCCGTCGTCCTCGTTCTCGCGCATCCGGCGGACGGCCGCGGACAGCCAGTAGGCGGGGAAACCCGTCCGGGGCCTGCCGCCCTGGAAGCGGATGTCCATCACGTCCCAGTCCCACGCCGTCTGGTGCAGGCGGTGCCCCGCCGCGTCGTGTAGAAACCAGCTTTCGTGCTTTGTCACCTGCGGCCAGTCACTGCCCCAGGAGTTGCCGACGACGAACTGAGCGGGGCCGGTTCCGACCGCCAACTGGTAGTGCAGCATCAGGAAATTCGGGTTGAGCCGCCGGACGCGCCGCGTCCAGTCCCGCGTCATCTTCTGGCTGCCGGCGTAGTGCGACGCCACAAATTGCCACTGCGCGTCCGTGAGCTGCGACGGCAGTTGGTCGGCGAAGACACGGATTTTGTCCCGCGTGTCCGGGAACGTCCGCCGTGCCCAGCTCGGTGACACCAGCAGGAGCGTCACCAGGCAGAGGGCTTTGGAGGCGCGGACGACTCGTGACATCATCACTCCTCGGATTTGTCCTCCGGGGCGGGCAACAGCCGTGACAGCCGTAGCTCCGCGCGTTCCACTTCGGCCTTGAAGCGGGCGATCTCGGCCTGCATCTGCGCGCGATCGGCCTCCCGGCCCGCCTCCAGGCGCGTCAGCCGCTCGCGGATGTCTTGCACCTTGTCTCCGAGGCTGCGAACCTCCCGCCGAAGCTCATCAACTCCTTCGCGCAGGTTTCTCGTCTCCACATCCGTGGTCAGCACAGCCTTGGTCAGTTCGCCAAGCCGCTCCAAGAGACTCATGACAGTTGTTCCCGTATCTGGTGGAGGTCCTGCAGTAGAGCCTTCATTTCAGTTGCCGCCGCCCGCGCGTTCTCCGCCATGCGCTGCGCCCCCGCCACCATCTCGTCAAGGAGCGCCTCAACTTCGGGTGTCATTTCCAACATATCGCTCGCCTCCGGGTCGATGCTGATGAACTCTCCCTTGCGCGGGCCGGAGATGATCACGGCCTCCACTGTTTCCGTTCCTGGATTTGCTGCAACTGTCATGTTCTTTGCTCCTCAAATGACCACGTTGACCAACTTGCTGGGGACGACGATGACCTTCTTGGGCGCGCTGCCGTTGAGCAGTTCCCGGACGCGCGGGCTGGCAAGCGCAATGGCCTCTAACTGGGCTTTGTCGGCGTCGGCGGGGGCGGTCAGCTTGTCGCGGACCTTGCCGTTGATCTGGACGACCAGGGTGATCTCCTCGTTCCGCGCCACCTCCGGGTCGGCCTCCGGCCAAGGATGCTTGTAGAGGAAGCCGCTCTGCCCCAGGCCCTCCGTCCAGAGTTCGTCGGCCAGGTGCGGGGCGAACGGGGCCAGGACGGGGACGAACAATTCCATCGCCTCGTCCAGCGCCGCCGACCGCTGGCCGGACGGCAGCGCGTTGGCGACCTCATACATCGCGTTGGTCCACTCCATCAGGCCGGCCACGGCGGTGTTGAACCGGAAGTTTTCCAGGTCGTCGGCGATGCGCGGGATGGTCTGGTGCGTCTTGCGCCGCAACGCCTTGTCTTTGTCCGTGAGGCCGTCCAGGCGGTCGCGCCAGTCGGGCGAGAAGCCAGGGGCGTACTGGGCGATGAGGCGGTAGACACGGCCCAGGAACTTGGATGAGCCGCGGATGCCCTCCTCGCTCCACTGCACGGTCTCCTCAAACGGGGCGACGAACATCTCGTAGACGCGCAGCGAGTCCGCGCCGAACTGGGCGGCCATGTCGTCGGGCGTGACGACGTTGCCCTTGGACTTGGACATCTTGACCCAGCGCCAGATGACTTGGTCGGGCGGGTACGCCGCGCGCTCCTCCGGCTTGAGGACCTTCCAGTCCTCGATCTGCTCGTCGTTCTCCTCGCCCTCGGCGTCCTCGCCCGGCGCGGGCCGGCGGCCGGGCGTCCAGGCCAGCATCATGCCCTGGTTATGCAGGGACTTGAACGGCTCGACAAAACTCAGCAGGCCGGCGTCATACAATGCCTTCGTCCAGAAACGGGCGTAGAGCAGGTGCATGACGGCGTGCTCGGCCCCGCCGGCGTAGGTGTCCACCGGCAGCCAGTAGTCCACGGCCTCGCGGGAGAACGCCTCCCGGTCGTTGTGCGGGTCGGCGAAGCGCAGGAAGTACCAGGACGAGCAGGCGAAGCCGCCCATGGTGTCGGTCTCGCGCCGCGCCGGGCCGCCGCAGCCGGGGCAGGTCGTGTTGACCCACTCCGGGATGGTCGCCAGCGGCGACTCGCCCGTGCCGGACGGCTGGTAGTTCTCCACGTCAGGCAGCGTGACGGGGAGTTGGTCTTCCGGCACCGGCACCTCGCCGCAGGCGGCGCAATGAATGACGGGGATCGGCGCACCCCAATACCGCTGGCGCGAGATTAGCCAGTCGCGCAGCTTGTAAGTGACGACCGGCTCGCCCGTGCCCTGCTCCTTCAGCCACGCGGCGACCTTCGCCACGGTCTCTTTGCTGTACGCCAGCCCGTCAAACGGCCCGGAGTGGACCAGCACGCCCTTGTCCGTGGTGGCCTGGGTCATCTCCTCGCCCGCCACCTCCCGCCCCGGCTCCTGGTAGACGGGCACGATGGGAAGGCCGAACTTGCGGGCGAATTCAAAGTCGCGCTGGTCATGCGCGGGGACGGCCATGATCGCGCCGGTGCCGTAGCCCATCAGCACGTAATCGGCGACCCAGATGGGGATGCGTTCGCCGTTGACCGGGTTGACGGCATACGCGCCCGTGAACACGCCCGTCTTCTCCCGCCCCTCCGCCTGCCGCTCGATCTCCGTCTCCCGCTCCGCCCGGGTTCGGTAGGCTTCAACTGCGTCCAACTGCTCCGGCGTCGTGATCTGCGGCACTAGCGGGTGCTCCGGCGCGAGCACCATGAAGGTCGCCCCCCAGAGCGTGTCCGGGCGGGTCGTGAAGACGCGGATGGATGCCCCCCCCGCCCCCGATCCGGAGGGAGTCAGAGGGAAGTCCGCATACGCGCCCTCGCTGCGGCCGATCCAGTTGCGCTGCATGGCCTTGATGCCCTCGGACCAGTCCAGCGTGTCCAGGTCGGCCAGCAGCCGCTCGGCGTAGGCCGTGATGCGGAAGAACCACTGCGGCATCTGACGCTTCACCACCGGAGTGTCGCAGCGCCAGCAGCGCCCGTTGACGACCTCCTCGTTCGCCAGCACCGTGCGATCATTCGGGCACCAGTTGACAGGCGCATTGGCGCGGTAGGCGAGGCCGCGATGATGGAGCAGCAGGAATATCCACTGCGTCCACTTGTAATAAGATGGGTCGCTGGAATTGATCTCCCGGTCCCAATCGTAGGCCATGCCGATCAGTTGCAGTTGGCGCTTATAGTTGGCGGCGTACTCGCGCACCGTCTCGCGCGGCTGCCGCTGGCGCTTGATGGCCTCGTTTTCGGCGGGCTGGCCGAAGGCGTCCCAGCCCATCGGGTGCAACACGTTGTAGCCGCACATGGACTTGTAGCGCAGGAAGGCATCGTTGGGCGCGTAGTTCTTGAAGTGTCCCACCGACAGCCCCTTGCCCGATGGGTACGGGAACATCTCCAGCCCATAGAACTTGGGCCTGTCCGGGTCCAGCGTCGCGCGATACAGGTCCGCCTCGCGCCACCGTGCCTGCCACTTCTTCTCAATCGCCTGAAAGTCGTATTTCTCGCCCAACGCCATCGTCTGTCTGCCTAACGTCTTGTAGTGGGTTGATTATACTGCTCGATTCGGGAGATAGTCAAGGAGCCACTGGGCGGCGGTAAGGAGATTACTCGGACAGTTTGTTCAACACTGCCGAGGGGTGCTGTTGCCTCAACCATTCCCGGCGTTGAAACGCCGAGCTTCAAAAAGCAAATGCCCGCCTGCGCGGGCAAGGAAGATGAGCCGGAAGGACGGCCTTCTGCCCGCGCAGTGGGTCACTTGTCATGGGCGTAGCCTTTCGGCCTGGACCGCCGCACGGGCCGGAGCGTGCAGGCGCCGGAGCCGCCCAGCGCGTGCCGCCGCTGCCGCGCCCGCTCTCGCCGGGCCTGGCGCTTGCCGCCCCACACGAACGGCGT